>JAUCQC010000192.1 GCA_030372965.1 bacterium | reverse complement strand
TTTAGTCGAATTTGAGACAGTTCGTCACCCTGTAGAGTCATGAGGTTTTCAAAGAACGCTTTGGATGTTTACATGAAGAAACGGCTTACCAAGAAAACTTCTTGACTTTTAACATAAGGGGGCGATCCAAAAGCAAGGCATCCGGAAAGCGCAGGGCTGTCATGGCCGGCCGGCGACGCCTTCCGGCCGGGGCGGTCCGGAATCTCAGAAAGATCCGGAGTACGTGCGACGCGTCTTACAGGTACGTCGCACCTGATTCTCCGTCAGATGTCCTTCCGGATCAGGAAGAGGGAGGCCCCCCTGCGGACGATCCTGCAATCCTTATCCTCGAACAGCGGATCGGGAAGTTCGCTTTCCTTCCGGCCCTCCAGGTCGACCAGCACGGCGCGGTCGCGCTTGACGAACACGCTGTACCGGTAGCCGAAGATTCCGTCCCCGCTTCTCTCGAAATAGGAGAAAACCTCACGGTCCGCGCCGTTCCTGTCCCTGTATTTCATCACCGGCTCAGGCCCTGATTCCCCGGGTCCGGAGAGCAGGATTTCCCTCAGCCGCTTCAGTTCTCCCGGCACCCACACCTGGTTGTTCTTCAGCAGGAAGGAGTTCGGCTTGCCGACCTCGAGGAAAACCTCGCGGCTTTTCACGTTCGAGAACTGATGCCGGTACCTGGGACCCTGGGGGAACATGAACACGTCCCTGCAGCCGGTCACCAGGTCGAGCGTGTGGACGCCGGGGGAAAGGTCCGGAACGGAGCAGGTCGTGTCCCCTGACGCGCTGAAGATGAACGAATCGTCCAGATAGACCGAGTACGGCCTGCCGCACACGCTGTGGACGTAACCGGAATCCTTTTCGCACTCCACGGTCAGCCGCATCGCGAGCAGTCGGGGGGAGGACGGCGCGGCCGACACCTTTCCGACCAAAACGACCTTGTACGCCCCGTCCTCTCCGTAACCGACGTCGATGACGTCGAATCCGGGCTGGAGGTAAGCCTCGGCGTGGCTTTCGATCCAGTCCTTCTTGAGAAGGAAGTTCTCGACGACCGTGACGGACTGCACGTTGACGCCCGCCTTTTCAGCGGCGCGCAGTTTCGCGTCCACGATCGCCTCCTCGCGGTCGTTCTGCCGCGACGCGGTGCGGCCGTGGGACAGGCCCACCACGCGGACGTCGATGAGGTCCTGGCCGGAGGATGAAGCGCCGAACAATACAATGGGAATGAGGAAGAGGACCCGTGACAGAATGTTCAGCGGAACGGACGGTTTCATCCCGATTCCTTCGCTGGTTCCAGTGGAGATCGTCCTCCGGAAAGATCGCGGGACCCGAAGGGTTGACCCTCGGTCCGGTCCGCAGGAAACAGGGGTCAGCCGGATGGATATCCGGAACGACAGGACCCCTGCCTCATTATGCAATTTTGATGCCTGAAGGAATCGGCGTAAATCGAATATTTCCAATTGTTATAATCCCGGTTTTCACGTGACCGGCGTGCCCGGGTCCGTTCCCAGGCCGGAATCCGGCCAGAGGCGCGGAACCGGATACGAATTCATCCGAAGCGTGTTCCTGCGCGGCGCAGGAAAGCGGACCCCCAGGAGGGCTTGAGGCGCCGCGCTCCGGAGGTGTGCCACTTGATTTTATGATTTTCTTTTCGCATCTTCAATACAGTCCCGTCGTTCGATACGCCCCGCATCCTGATCGTGCCATGGAGGAAACACCATGAAGAAGAATCGGATCGCCCTGATCGCGGGAACCGCGGTCATCCTGCTCTCCGCCATGTCGTCCGCGGTTCAGCCGGACGCTGCGCTGACCGCGATTCCGCAGAGCCGGGTGAGCCTGTCGCCGAGCGTGTTCACGGCGCGGGCGTCCCTCAACCGGGCCTACCTGATGAGCCTCGATTCGCGAAACCTGCTCCAGAACCACCTGGCCGAAGCGGGCATGCTGAGCCTCATCCTGGGGCCGGACGGAAAGGACAACGGCAGGACCATCCACACGGGCTGGGAGTCGCCCACGTGCCAGCTCCGGGGGCACTTTCTGGGTCACTGGCTCTCGGCCGCGGCGCACCTGATCGTTTCCACCGGAGACCCGGAGGTCAAGGCCAGGGCGGACGCGGTGATCGAGGAACTCGGCCGCATCCAGGCGCGAAACGGCGGAAGGTGGGTGGGATCCATCCCGGAAAAATATCTTTATCAGATTCAGGAGGGAAAGTCCCTCTGGGCGCCGCAGTACACGCTGCACAAGACCCTGATGGGGCTCGTGGACATGGCCGTGTACGGGGGCAACAAGCAGGCTCTCGAGATCGCGGAAAATTTCGCCGGATGGTTTTATGACTGGACGCGGGACATTCCCCGGGAAAAGATGAACGACATCCTGGACGTCGAAACCGGCGGCATGCTCGAGATCTGGGCCGAACTGCTCGACCGGACGGGCGGCTCCAGGTACCGCGAACTGCTCGAGACCTATTACCGGGCCAGGCTGTTCGACCGGCTGATCGCGGGGGAGGACCCCCTCACCAACCGGCACGCGAACACGACCATTCCGGAGGCGATCGGCGCGGCCCGGGCCTACGAGGTCACGGGAGACGTGAAGTGGCGGCGCGTGGCCGAGGCGTACTGGAAAATGGCGGTCACGCACCGGGGGACGTTCTGCACGGGCGGGCAGACCGACGGCGAGATCTGGACCCCGCCGTTCGAATTTTCCGCCCGGCTGTCCGAGAAGAACCAGGAGCACTGCACGGTGTACAACATGATGCGGCTGGCGGATTTCATCCTCCGCTGGACCGGGGACCCGGCCTGCGCGGACTACATCGAGAAGAACCTGTACAACGGCATCCTGGCCCAGCAGAATAAAAACACGGGAATGGTGTCGTATTTTCTGCCCCTGCACGCGGGCGCGAAGAAGAACTGGGGATCGCAGACCGCGGACTTCTGGTGCTGTCACGGCTCGCTCGTGCAGGCGCACACCCTCCACAACCGGTACGTGTATTACGCGTCCGGCCGCGGCGTGACCGTGGCCCAGTACATCCCCTCGACGGTCCGCTGGCAGGAGGCGGGAACCGGGGTCACGCTCAGCCAGTCCTTCGACAAACAGCACGGGAGCCACCAGTCGCCGAAGGGGGCGGACGGGCCGCTCCATCGCCCGGAGGAATGGGTCGTGAATTTCCGGGTGGAGTGCGACTCTCCGAGGGAGTTCACGGTCGATTTCCGCCTGCCCGGATGGCTGGCCGGGCCGGCCTCGATCGAGGTCAACGGAAAGCCGGTGGCGGTCGCTTCCGGACAGCCCGGCTTTCAGCCCGTCCGCAGGACCTGGAGCCGCGACGTCGTGACGGTCCGCCTGCCGATGAAACTCGCGGTTTCGCCGATACCGGACATGCCTGGCACGGTCGCGTTTCTTGAGGGCCCGGTCGTGCTGGCCGGCCTGTGCGGGGAGGAGCGGACCCTCACGGGCGACATCCGCGATCCCCACTCGATTCTGACGCCGGACCGGGAGCGGCAGTGGGGAGACTGGCTGTTCGGGAACTGGCGGACGAAGAACCAGGACCCGGGCATCCGTTTCATTCCGCTGTACGAAGTGACGGACGAGGCGTACACCGTGTACTTTCCGGTGCGGAAGCCGTGACGGACACGCGCGGCGCGCCCGGCGGGCGCGTCGCACATCGGATGGATCCGGAAGACCCCGGGGTCTGACCGGTGTCAAGTGCCGGGCACCTGAGAGGTGC
>JAUCQC010000191.1 GCA_030372965.1 bacterium | reverse complement strand
TCCTGAGCCCTCGATCAAGTCGAGGGTAACTCCGTCGAAGGGTGCTAAGTGACGGATTTACAGCTCGCCTCAACTCCGCTCGGCGAGCGGTAATCGTTGAAATTCGACTTTTTGGACAACCCCTTCCCGCTCTCCCGCGGGTTTCAACAAATCCGAGGGAGGTTCCATCCGGAATCGGGGCCGCGGGATCGCGGGATGCGGTAAAGACCCATAAAATATCGTTTTGGATTGTCTTTTTTTTTTGGTTATATTAATTGGATGAAAATGTATTTCAAAATCCTCCGGTTCCTGAAACCCCACTGGAAAATGATCCTCCTGTCCGTCGGGCTGGCAGTCACGTATGTGACTTTCAACGGCATTTCCCTTTGGGTTTCGGTTGATTTTATACAGGAACTTTTCGCTCCCACTTCGTCGGTTACAGGTCCGGAAGCCGGCGTTCAGGCCACGGACGGCCAGGCCGAACCGCAATCCGGGGTTCCGTCAGCCGTCGACCAGGCCCGTCGGCTCAACCGCCAGCTCAAACTGACGGACCGGTTGAAAATCGGCGTCAAGAAGCTCCTCGTGCGGCCTGAACGGGAAGACACGCTCAAACTCGTGTGTCTGGTCATTTTTATTTCCTTCCTCCTGAAAAACACGGCCTTCTATCTCAAGCGGGTGGTGACGCTGTACATCGAACAGCGGGTGGTGACGTCCATACGGGACCGGGTGTTCCAGTCCATGATGCGCCTGCCGGTGCCTTATTTCGACAACCGGCATTCCGGAACCCTGAATTCGGTCATTTTCAACGACGTGCACGCGATGAATGTCGTGCTGAACGACAGTTTCGGGAAGCTCATCCTCCTGCCCATCCAGACCATCGGTTTCCTGATCATCCTCGTCTCCCTGTCCTGGAAGATGTCGTTCATCACTTTTCTGATCGTGCCGGTCAGCGGGCTGGCCATCGCCAAGATCGGCCAGAGCGTGCGGCGCAAGAGCCGCCGGACCCTGCAGAGTATGTCCCTGCTGGTGGCCGCATTCCAGGAGTCGCTTTCCGCCGTCCGCATCGTCAAGGCTTTCGGCGGAGAGGAGAAGGAGCGCAGGCGATTCCACAGGGAAAACTGGAACTATCTGGCGCTGAAGTTCAGGCAGGGCCGGCTCAGCTACCTCACCTCGCCGTTGAACGAGACCTTCGGCGCTCTCATCATCGCCGCCCTGCTCTGGTTCGGCGGCCGCCTGGTGATCCGCGGCCAGGGCCTGTCGCCGGACGATTTCGTCCGCTACCTGGTGTTTCTCTTCGGCATTTTCCAGCCACTCAAGGAACTGTCGGGCATCAACAACACGCTGCAGACGGGCCTCGCCGCGGCGGAGCGCATATTCGCGGTCATTGACGAGCCGGGCGAGATCTACGAGAAGCCCGGCGCTAAAACGCTGAAGGCGTTCCGCCGCGACATCGTCTACGACCACGTCTCGTTCCGGTACAGGGATGACGGGCACGCCGTCCTGCACGACGTGTCGCTCCGCGTCGAACGGGGACAGACCGTCGCCTTCGTGGGGCCCAGCGGGTCCGGCAAGACGACCCTGGTGAACCTGCTCCCGCGTTTCTACGAGGTCCGGGAAGGGGCCGTCCGGATCGACGGCACGGACATCCGGGACATGACCCTGCATTCCCTGCGCGGCCAGATCGGCATCGTCACGCAGGAGACCGTGCTGTTCAACGACACGGTGCGCGCCAACATCGCCTACGGGATGGACGACGCGGACGACGCCCGAATCCGGGCCGCGGCCGAGGCGGCGAACGCCTGGGAGTTCATCCGCGCGATGGACGGCGGGCTGGACGCGCGCATCGGCGAGCGGGGCGTGAACCTGTCCGGCGGCCAGAAACAGCGCATCTCGATCGCGCGCGCGATCCTGAGGGATCCGCCCATTCTCATCCTGGACGAGGCCACTTCGGCGCTCGACACCGAATCGGAACGCGCGGTGCAGGAGGCGATCGAGCGCATCATGAAGCGCCGCACCGTGCTCGTCATCGCGCACCGGCTGTCGACCGTGATCCGCGCCGACCGGATCGTGGTGATGCAGAAGGGACGGGTGCTGGCCCAGGGCGGCCACCGGGTCCTCCTGCGGTCCTGCGGCCTTTACCGGAACCTGTACGAGATGCAATTTCAGGATCGGAACGCCCGCGGCGGGCGTAAAAGGGAGAAGGACGCATCCCGGCCCGCGGCCGGAGGCCGGCGGATCGCATGACCGGGGCCGCGTGCGCGGATCATTGCGCCGTCCGGCGCATCCCCGCGGACCCCGACCGGGATGCGGCTTTGCGGGACGCGGCGTCCGTCCTCGATGCCGGCGGTTTGCTGGCCTATCCCACGGAAACCGTGTACGGCATCGGCGCGGACCCGGAGAACGCCCGGGCCGTGGACCGCGTCCGGGAACTCAAGGGCGGATCGCCGGACCGCGCGGTCCTGCTGGTGGCCGATTCCGAAGGGGCCATCCGTCCGTGGATCACGGACATACCGGAACCCGCGCGGCGCCTGATGCGGCGGTTCTGGCCCGGTCCTCTGACGCTGGTGTTCCGGGCATCGGACCGGCTGCCGCCCGCCATGCGAAACGACAGGGGAACCGTGGCCTTCCGGATCTCCCCGGATCCCGTCTGCGCCGGCCTGGCCCGGTTCTTCGGCAGACCCGTCGTGTCGACGAGCGCGAATCCGGCCGGCCGGGAACCGGCCCGGTCCGCGGAAGAAGTCCTGGGCTATTTCAAAGCGGGACTGGACGCGGTTCTGGACGGCGGCGCGAGACCCGGTTCGGCCCCGTCGACCCTGGTGGACGTAACCGGCCCCGTTCCCCTGCTCCTGCGGCGGGGCCCAGTGCCGGCGGAAGCGATCCGTTCGGAGATCGGACGATTGAATGAACGCGAAACCCTATAAGGTGCTTTTTGTCTGCACCGGGAACCTGTGCCGCAGTCCGATGGCCGCCGGCATCCTGCGGATCCAGCTGACCAAGCGGCGCGCGCCCGCGATCGAGACGTCTTCCGCCGGCATCATGGCGTCGGAAGGCCGGGAGGCGGAGCCGCTGGCCGTTTCAATCGCCCGGCACAACGGCGTGGATCTCTCGCATCACCGGTCCGCCATGCTCACGCGGACCCTGCTGGAATCCGCGGACCTGATTCTGACCATGGAACGGATGCAGCTTCAGTACGTGCGCGGGATGATTCCGCACCAGAAGGACAAGGTGTTCCTGCTCAAGGCCTTCGGCCGGAGGGGCGTCGAGCAGGGGGACGTGGACGATCCCATGTCGCGCGACGTGGAGGCCTACGAGGACTGCTTCGCCACGCTGCAGATGGAGATCAGCCGGATTCTGCCGCACATCATCCGGCGCGCGGCCCAGAAAAAGGACGCGGCCGGAGGACGGACGGAGAAGAAATGAGACGCACCGCCATGGAACGCGCCGCCCGGTGGGCGGTATTGGGATTCTGGGCCGCGGGCGCGTCCGCCGGGGCAGACTCGACGGCCTCCGGCTTTCAGTTCCGGCGCGTCGAGAACCGGGCCTTCCGGGTCGGGGAAGCCCTGACATTCGAGGTGGCCTACGGCGTGGTGAACGCCGGCACAGCGGTCATGAGCATCCCCGACACCCAGTGGGTGCAGGGAAGGCCCTGCTATCACATCGTGACCACGGCCGAATCCAACGCGTTCTTCTCGAAGATGTTCAGGGTGCGCGACCGGGTCGAGTCCGTGATGGACATGGAGGGGCTGTTCAGCTGGCATTTCGAGAAGCACCTCCGTGAGGGCGGATACAAGTCAAACCGGATCGAACGGTTCGATCCCCGACAGCGCCTCGCGTACACGAAGCGCGATACGATCAGGACCCCGCCGTTCGTCCAGGACATTCTCAGCGCCTTTTATTACACCCGCACCCGGCCCCTGCAGCCGGGCCAGCCGTTCGACATTGAGTGCTTCAGCGGCAAGCACGTCTATCCGCTCCGGGTGCTCGTGCACCGTCGGGAGAAGGCCGAGGTGCCCGCGGGAAAGTTCCGTTGCATCGTGGTGGAGCCGGTGCTCCGCGGCGAGGGGCTCTTCAACCAGAAGGGAAAACTGACCATCTGGCTGACGGACGACGAGCGGCGCATCCCCGTTTTGATGAAGAGCAAGGTTCTCATCGGTTCGATCGACTGCCGGCTGAAAACAATCGTCCGCCCCTGACACGGGCGGCCGCACAGGAGGGACGAATCGCCCATGGGCCGGTTCCCCGAAATCGACGTGAAAAGACTCAAGACCCACTCCATCCGGACCCGGCGGAGCAAGGTCCGTTCGGCCGCGTCCGGAAAGCCGCCGGAACCGGGCGCGTCCTTCGACGCGTTCTGGAAGGGCCTGCCGGACGCCCTGGCCGCGCGGGAGCTGCGCGAGCTCGTGGGCAGGACGGCGGCCGCGGCGCGGAGGAAGAAGCCCGTCCTCCTGCTGGCCGGGGCGCACGTGATCAAGGTCGGGTTGAGCCCCGTGGTCATCCGGCTCATGGAGAAAGGCGTGGTTTCGGGCGTCGCGTTCAACGGAGCCGGCGCCGCCCACGACGCGGAGATCGCCTATTTCGGGGCGACTTCGGAGGAGGTGGGGAAGACGATCCGGAACGGCCGGTTCGGCATGGCCCGTGAAACCGCGGACATTCTCAACGGCGCGGCGGCCGAGGGCGCGGCCGAAGGGCTCGGATTCGGCGAGGCCCTGGGCCGGCGCATCCTGAAAGACGCGCCGCCGCACGCCCGTTCCAGCATCCTGGCGCGGGCCGCCCGGCTCGGCGTGCCGGCCACCGTCCACGTCGCGATCGGCACGGACATCGTGCATCCCCACCCCTCGGCCGACGGCGCGGCCATCGGCGAGACCAGCCTGCGCGACTTCCGCATCCTGGCCGGGCAGGTCTCCCGGCTGGGCAACGGCGGCGTGGTCCTGCTGTTCGGTTCCGCCGTGGTGCTTCCCGAGGTGTTCCTGAAAGCCCTGTCCGCGGCGAGGAACATCCGGGGCCGCGTCACCGGCTTTTACACCGCGAGTTTCGACATGCACCGTCACTACCGCCCGGCCGTCAACGTGGTCGAGCGTCCCACCGCGGACGGCGGCCGGGGATACACGTTCATCGGGCACCACGAGATCATGATGCCGCTCTTCGCCTCGGCGGTCCTCGAGGCCCTGTCACGGGGCCGGGGGCGCTGAGCCCCCGCCGGACGGACACGCGCGTTCATGGAAAACGGAAAACCCCTCGTCCTGGTCGTGGATGACGACCCCCACCTCTGCGAGATTCTCGCCCACATCCTCGCGCTCGAAGGCTACGCGTCCGCGGCCGCGCACACCGGGGCGGAAGCGCTCCGCGCGCTCCGTCAGTCGCCCGCCGATCTGGTCCTGCTCGACCTGAAACTGCCGGACACCGAAGGCCTGGAACTTCTGCCCGCCCTGCGGGGCGGCGGTCCTTCCGTGCCGGTCATCATGATTTCCGGGGAGGGCACCATCCAGACGGCCGTCAAGGCCGTCGGCATGGGCGCCTACGACTTTCTCGAGAAGCCGCTGGACCCGGACCGGGTCCTGCTCACCATCCGCAACGCCCTGGAGCGGCGGCGGCTGGAGGACGAAAAGGCCTCCCTGCTCCGCACGGTCGCCGCGCAGGCCGACATGATCGGCGACAGCGAAGCGATGCGGCGCGTGCACGAGTGGATTCTCAAGGCCGCCCGGACCGGCAGCAAGGTTCTCATCGAAGGCGAGAACGGGACGGGAAAGGAGCTCGTGGCGCGCGCCATACACCGGACCGGGCCGAAGGCCGACAAGCCGTTCGTGGCCGTCAATTGCGCGGCGATTCCGGAGACGCTCATCGAAAGCGAGCTGTTCGGATACCGGAAGGGCGCGTTCACCGGCGCGGTTTCGGACCGGCCGGGCAAGTTCCAGGCCGCCGAGGGGGGCACGCTCTTTCTCGACGAAATCGGCGACATGAGCCCGGTCACCCAGGCCAAGGTGCTCCGGGCCATCGAAGCGGAGGCCGTGGAACCCGTCGGCGCTCCGGCGCCGCTGCGCACCGACGTCCGGCTCATCGCGGCCACCAACAAGGACCTGCGGGCCGAGATGGCGGAGGGGCGGTTCCGTGAGGACCTGTATTTCCGCCTCAACGTGCTTGCCATCCGGATTCCGGCGCTCCGGGAGCGGCGGGAGGACATCCCGCTCCTGGTCGGGCATTTTATCCGGCATTTCTGCCGGGAGCATGGCGTGGGCCTCAAGCGGATCGAGCCGTCGGCCATGGAGCGTCTTTCGACGCTGGCCTGGCCCGGCAACGTGCGGGAGTTGAGAAATTTCACGGAGAAGATGGTGGTCCTGATCGATCGCGATGAAATACGCGATGCCGACCTCGTTCCACTGCTGGGTCTTCCGGGAAGGGCGGACCGGCCGGCCGCGTCGCGGCCGCTGACACTGCACGAAGCCAAGGAGCGTTTCGAGCGCGAATTCATCCGGGAGCAACTGGAGGCCGCGGGGTGGAACGTGACACGGGCCGCCGAGGCGCTCGGCCTGCCGCGGACATACCTTCACCGGAAGATCAAGGAGCTGGGGTTGAGGGGGGAGGGGTAGGGCGGAGCAGTTCCGGGTTCCGAGTTCCGGGTTACGAGTCAAAGAAAACCGGTTGAAGTCATTTTCGCTTTTTCTCCAACCCAGAACACGCAGCCCGAAACTCGGAACTGCTTTTCAACCCGGAACTCGGAACTCGGAACCCGAAACTGTTTTTCGACCCGGAACCCATAACCCGGAAAATCCCAAACGACGGATTAAACTTTCAGGAAAGACTGTACGCCGAGAGAAACATGTCCCATCCGAACGCTTCCGTCAAATCCATTCTCTACGCCCTTCTGGCGAACCTGGGAATCGCCGTCACCAAGACGGTCGCGGCAGTGATCACCGGTTCGGGCGCGATGCTGGCCGAGGCCATCCACTCCTACGCCGATTGCGGCAACCAGGGGCTCCTTTTCCTGGGGCTGAGCGCGGCGCGGAAGAAGCCGGACGTGGAGCATCCGCTGGGACACGGCAAGGAGATCTATTTCTGGTCCTTCGTTGTCGCGCTCATGCTCTTCAGCATGGGCGGTTTGTTCTCGATTTATGAGGGCATCCACAAGATCCATTCCCACGAAGGGCTGAAGAATCCGGCCCTGGCGCTCGCGGTTCTCGCCGTGAGCATGATTCTCGAGGCGACTTCCCTTTTCGGCTGTCTGGCCCAGGTCCGGAAGGTCAGGGGCGGGGTATCCCTCCGGGACTGGATCAAGAACAGCCGGCAAAGCGAATTGGTCGTGGTGCTGGGCGAAGACACGGCCGCGCTGCTGGGCCTGTCTTTCGCGTTCGTGTCCATCGTCCTTTCCATGGCCACGGGCAACCCCGTGTTCGACGCTGTCGGAAGCATCGGCATCGGCGTCCTGCTGGTGGTGATCTCCTTTTTCCTCGCCGTGAAGGTGAAAGGCCTTCTCATCGGGCAGAGCACGGACGAGGAAACCCGGGACGGCATCCGGAAACATCTGGAGACCCGGCCGGAAATCGAGAGCGTGCTCAATCTGATCACGCTCCAGCTGGGGCCGGATATCATGGTCGCGGTCAAGGCGAAAATGGCGGCCGTCGATTCCGCGGATCAGCTGGTCCGGAACATCAACGCGTGCGAGTCGGATCTGAAGGAATGGAACCCGTGCATCCAGTGGGTGTTCTTCGAGCCGGATATGGAGGGGTAACGGGGCTTGATGCGGCAAAGAAAGTTCCGGGTTCCGAGTTCCGGATTCCGAGTTGGATAAAAAAATAAGAAGGGAATCCTCTGTCAGAGGACTCCCTTCTTTTATTTTCTTGGCTTATTCTTTTTAAGGTTACGGAAAAAAATTTCGTGTAACCCTGTATGCCGATTTATATAACCCGGAACTCGGAACACGGAACCCGGAACCGTTTTACTTCCGCTTCTTCCCGTTTTCCCCCTCCGGCTTCGGCGCGCGGCCGAACCGGGTCAGTAGCACGGCCCCGAATCCGGGTATCCAGGTGCAGGAGAAAATCAGGAAATTCACGATCAGAAACGTGCGGCCGACGACCGGGTTCGCGACATTGATGATTTTTCCGATCATGGCCGCGGTCTCGATCGCCAGAACGCCGAAGCAGGCCAGGGCCGCCGGCGAGTTCCAGCCGAGCCGGGCCTGGTCCCGCGCCGCCTGTCCGATCCGCAGACCCACGGCCGCGCCGCCGAGCAGGAACGCGGCCAGCACGGCGATCGGCAGTCCGATCAGGGCCACGGGAATGCCGATGATGGTGACCAGGAGCACCAGGAACACCACGGGAATGATCAGGATGCCCAGAAAGCCGACGATCAGGCTCCGGGCGTACTCATGCCTGAGCTTATCCGTCACCCGCCGGGACGGATCGGGGAATGCCGAGATGATGAGGGCCGTCACCGCGAGCAGCAGGAGAATCCGGAACAGGTCGAAGAAGAGCATCCAGCCGGAATGCGGCCTGCCCGGGAGAGTTTTCCCGAGCATCCGGCCGAAATTGAAAACCGTGGTCTGGCCGGTGGAGGCGCCTTCCTCGACCTCGGCGTTGCCCCAGATGCACACGACATCGCCTTCCACCTTCGCCGTGGAGGCGAGACGAACGTCGCCCTTGACCGTCACGACGCCGCCCTGCACCTCCCCGTACACGGTCGCGTCCCCGTCGAACACGACCACGTCTCCGATCACGCGTTCGGTGCGGCCGATGATCGCGTCCCCACCGAACTTCAGAATGCCCTCCCGTTCTGTGATTTTCGGGGGAGGGATGATCCTGACGTTCTGGCGGCCGCCCGGCATGTTCCACCGGAATCCCTTGCCGTCGATCTGAATCTCGTCCGGTATGGGGAGGTGCTTCAACAGGGTGTCGAGCCCCATGATCAGGGAGTCCATGTGCTGCGCATTGAGTTTCAGCCTGAACGACCGTTCCCCCGGGTCGAATCCGTGCAGTTCGCGGAGCCGCTCCTCCGCCAGCTGGCGTTCCTTCTGCTTCAATTCCCGTAAATGCCGATCATTCAGCTGGCGCTCTTTCTCCTGGATATTCCGGGCGTGTTCCTCCTGAACCTGCGCCTCCATTTCCATCCGGAGGGCCTCGCGTTCTTCGTCCCGGTCGCTGCGGACGCGGACTTCAGAGGAGTCGATGGTGATGACCCTGTCCTGTGCGTCCAGGCCGGCCGCCGCGGCCAGCGCCAGCGCGATCCAGATGGAGAGGCGGGTTTTCATGTGCCGGACTCCCGGAGTTTTTTCTTCAGCACTTCGCGCGCACGGAAAATCCGCGCCTTCACGGTTCCAATGGGAAGCTTCAGCCGGTCGCTGATCTCCTCATAGGAGCGTTCCTCCTGGTGGCGGAGGCGGATGACCTCGCGGTAGATGTCGGGCAGACCGTCGATCGCGGCCTGGATGGTCCGGCGTCTCTCGTCGTACAGGTATTCGCCCTCCGGACTGGTCGAATCATCCCGGATCTCCTGGGGCGTTTCGCCGTCCGAGTGCTGAATCGGGCGGTCCAGCGGCAGGGTCCGGAGCTTGCGTTTCCGTATGGCGTCGATGCAGTTGTTGTAGGCGATTTTATACAGCCAGGTCGAAAAGGCGAACTGGTCGTTGTAGTGGGGAAGGGCGTGGAACGCCTTCATGAAGG
The DNA here is from genome assembly GCA_030372965.1 of bacterium. Classification (GTDB taxonomy): domain Bacteria; phylum Zhuqueibacterota; class QNDG01; order QNDG01; family DTFT01; genus JAFGAX01. Next base: position 11,084 of record JAUCQC010000191.1, on the reverse strand, counting down.
TTTCCTGAACCAGGTCTTCGGTTTCCTCCCGGTTCCGGATCATCTGGTAGATCATCACGTAAATCCCGTGCCGATACCGTTTCTCCAGGTTGTCGTAGGCCGTCTGGTCGCCGGTAAGCGCTTTCCGAATGAGCCCGCTGTTGTCTTCCTTCAATTCCGGCTACCTGTCATTACGTAAATGATGGGAAAAAGATTCGTAAAAACCCGGTATCGCATCAAAAAGTAAGGAAACATTGGCGTCCAGTCAAGAAAATTCTCTTGCATATGACGGCCAAAATGCTAATTTTCAATCATGGGCATACTGGGAATCGGCGTGGACCTAGTGGAAAAGCGGCGGATCGAGGAGGCCCTCAACCGCTGGGGACGGCATTTCTCGGACCGCATTCTGACGGAGCGGGAATCCCTGCTGTGCGACGCGAAGGGGGACCGGGTGGGGTCTGTCGCGGCCCGTTTCGCGGCCAAGGAAGCCGTTCTGAAGGCCCTGGGAACCGGGTGGAACCGTGAGATCGGATGGAAGGACATCGAAATCCTGTCCGAGGAGAGCGGCCGGCCCAGGGTGATCCTGTTCCGCGGCGCGGGAAGGCGGGTCGGCACGGGCAGGGTCTGGCTTTCCCTGTCGCACAGCCGGGAGCAGGCCGCCGCGTTCGTCGTCATCGAAACCCCTGAGGAAATTTCGGCTTGAGACGCCTCGCCACCGCGGCCCAGATGCGGGCCATGGATCTTCACGCCGTCGAACAGGCAGGGATACCGGGAACCGCGCTCATGGAAAAGGCCGGCGCCGCGGTCGCGGCCGAGGCCGCGGACATGCTGGCCGCTTCCGGGGGCCGCCGCGTTCTCGTGTGCTGCGGCAAGGGAAACAACGGAGGCGACGGATTCGTCGCGGCCAGGCGGCTTTCGGAAATGGGATTCGAGGCGCGGCCCGTTCTGTTCGGCGGCCGGGAGGAGGTGCGCGGCGACGCGGCGGAGGCCCTTCGCGCGCTGGAGGAGAAAGGTCCGTCCGTCCGGTCCGCGAGAACAGGAGAGGATTGGCGGGAAAGCGGGAGGTGGGACCTGATCATCGACGCCCTGCTCGGCACGGGAATCGGAGGCCCCGCGCATGGCGCGATCGAGGAGGCCATTCTCTGGATGAACGGATCGGGCGTTCCCGTCCTGTCCGTGGATCTGCCGTCGGGCCTGAACGCGGACACCGGCACTGCGCCGGGTCCCTGCGTCCGCGCGTCCCGGACCGTCACGTTCGCGGAACGGAAACGCGGTCTGGCATTTTATCCGGGCCGGGCCTTCGCCGGCGACGTGCGGGTCGCGGATATCGGCATACCGGAGGCGTCCGCTGAATCCGCGAAAATCAGGACCTGGCTCTACGAGACGGGGGACTGCGGAGGCGACCTTCCCGCCAGGCCGGCGAACGGCCACAAAGGCACTTTCGGAACGGTTTTTCTGCTGGCCGGTTCCAGGGGCATGACCGGCGCGGCCGTCCTCTCTTCTTTGGCCGCGCTCCGTTCGGGAGCGGGCCTCGTCCGTCTCAACCTGCCCGGCTCCCTTCTGACCGTCATCGGCGCCTCCGCTCCCGAGGTGATCACCGATCCCGTTCCGGAGACGCCGGACGGATCGGCCGCGCTGTCCGCGGAACCGCTGCTTGCGGGACGCATGAAAGGCCCGAAAGCGGCCGTTCTGGGCCCCGGGCTCGGGCGGAACCCGGAGACGGCCCATCTGGTCCGCAGGCACAATGCGGACTGCCCGTGTCCGCTGGTGCTGGACGCGGACGGCCTGAACGCCTTCGAAGGCCGGTCCGGAAGACTGAAAAGACGCGCCGGAGAGACGGTTCTGACACCGCACGCGGGTGAACTGTCCCGTTTGACCGGGGCCCCGGCCGCGGACATCGCGGCCGATCCTGTCGCCGCGGCGACAGCCGCGGCCGCGGAATGGAACTGCGTCGTGGTGCTGAAGGGCGGTCCGACGGTCACGGCGGATCCGTCAGGACAGGCGTGGGTGAATTCAACCGGGAATCCGGGAATGGCGACCGCCGGATCGGGAGACGTTCTGGCCGGCTTCATCGCGGGCCTGATCAGCCAGGGCGCGGCCGCGCCGGCCGCGGCCCGATGCGGCGTCTGGCTGCACGGAAAGGCAGGGGATCTGGCCGCGGCGAAACGGCACCCCAGGTCCATGATCGCCGGCGATCTTCTGGAATTCATCGGAGGCGCTTTCTCCGCGGCTGAACCGGCGGATGCCTCCCCGTGAAAGAATCCCTGAAAGCGCACGGTCCGGCCGCGGCCATGGCCGCGCTGATTTTCGTTTTCTCTTCAATTCCGACGCTCCAGCCGCCCGAAATGCTCGGGTTCAGACCCGGCGACAAGCTTCTGCACTGCCTGGAGTACGCGGTTTTCGGGTTCCTGCTCTTCCGAAGCGCCCGGGTCCTGATCAAGGGCGTTATCCCTGCGGCGGCAGCCGCGGCCGCGGCAGGCATACTTTACGGTCTCACGGATGAATTTCACCAGCTTTTTGTGCCCGGACGCCAGGCCGATCCGGCGGATTGGGCCGCGGACGCGGTCGGCGCGGCGCTCGGCGTTCTTCTGACAGTCTGGCTTCAGCGGCGGAAAGCCGTCGGATTGGGCGCCGGAGACTGAGCATTTTTCAGTTGACTTTTAGCATAAAAATGATCAACTTAGCGTCAGTCGTCCTGTTCCCCGTCTGCAATCATTCATATGAAAATCAAGGAGGGTCCATTATATGGCTGAAAAAGGATACTGCGTCAAATGCCGCAAGGAAAGCGAAATGGTCGAAGCCCAGCAGGTCACGATGAAGAACGGCCGGCCCGCGGTGAAGGGGAAATGCGAAAAGTGCGGCACCGGGATGTACAAAATCCTTTCCAAGAAATAAAAACTTTTCAAGGAGGATCTATAGATGGTTGCGCTGCGGTTTGATGTCCGGGATCTGTTCCGGGCCCCGAGGATCGCCTTCAGCTTCCAGCGGCTGTGGATTCAGTTTCTCGGCCTGCTGGCCGCGATGGCCGGCTACATCGTGCTGACCTATCTCGCGCTGGTTTCCGCGGGCGCCGATTTCGGCCAGGCGTGGTCCCGATTCGGGCTCCTGCCTGCCGCGTCCGGCCAGCCTCTGCCGTGGTATTCCAAAATCCTGGCCTGCCTCGCCGTTCTCTGGCTGGCCGTGGTCCTGTTCTGGACGGCCGTGGCCGTCTGCAGGGCCGTCTACATGCACCTCAAAGGCAACCATTTCTACACCTGGAAGGAAGCCCTCCGCTTCAGCCTCAAGAAGAAAGCCGGCGCTTCGGTCGCCACACCGGTGGCCATCGGCCTGATCATCCTGTTCACGGTGATCGGGGGCGTGGTGGTCGGTCTCTTCGGCCGCATTCCGTGGGGCGTGGGGGACGTCCTGGGCGTGGGCATTTCCCTGCTGTCGCCCGTCTGGTTCGCCGCCTCGCTGTTCCTCGTTTTTCTCGGCCTGGCGCTCGCCGTGTCCCTTCTGCTCACGCCCTCCGTTCTGGCCACGACCGATGACGACGCCTTCGAGGGCATCTTCCAGAGTTTCTCGACCCTGGCGGCCCAGCCCTGGCGGATCGTTCTGTACAGCCTTCTGCTCGCCGCGCTCTCGCTGATCGGGTTCGGCATCCTGGCCTGGTTCGTGAAACAGGCCTGGATCGTCATGACGCGCGTGCTCTCGGCCGGGATGGGGGAGAAATACGCGGACATCTCTTACGCCGCGTCGTACCTGTTCCAGAACTGGGTCTACCCGGCGGTGGAGTGGACGCGCGCCATTCCCGCGTCCGTCTCAAACGCCTGCTTCTTCTCGTCCGATTTCGTCGGCGTCGACCTCCCGGCCATCCAGACCGTGTCCGCCGTCGTCACGGCCGTTTTCCTGTCGCTGTTCGCGCTCACGGTGGCGGCCTACCCGCTCGCCGTGCTCAACAGCGGCCTCTGCATCCTGTTCCTGGTCCTGAAAAAGAAGAAGGATGACGAAAACCTGCTGGAACGGAAGGACAAGGAAGAGGAGACCGGCGAGGAGGAAAAAGAGGAAGCCGCCGAATCCGAGGCTGAGCCGAAGAAGGCCGCGCCCAGGAAAGCGGCACGAAAAGCGGCGCGCAAGCCGGCGCGTTCCCGCGCCAAATCATCCGGACGGACAGCCAGAAAAAAATAACGTGGAACCGTTTTCGACAATGAAAAAGCGTCGGGTCTTTTCCGCCTGGCGCTTTTTTGTTCCCCCGGCCGCCGCTTCCGCCGCGCTCCTCGCGGTCGCGTTGACGGCCGCCGGATGCCGGAATCCCTTCTCCCTGCATTCGCCCGAGGACCCGGAGCGGACCCGTTCCACCTGGGTTCAGCCCCTCTATCCGGAGGCCGTGCTGGAGAATCTCCGGAGCGCCGTGCTGGAGCGGAACGCGGACCATTTCCTGAAATGTCTCGCGGATCCCGCCTACGCGGCCCGGAGCTACCGATTTGAACCGGATCCCGAAACGGCCGCCGTTCATCCGGAGGTGTTCCGGTCCTGGAGCCGCGAGCGGGAGGAGTCGGTGATGCGCCAGTCTTTCTCCCTGGTTCCCGATGACTCCGTCTGTTCACTGACGTGGCGGGAGACGGTGCGGTCCTTCCTCGCGGCCGATTCGGCGGTGTTCGTGTACCGCTACCGGCTGGACCTGCCGCACCGCAGCGGCGCGCCCGAACGCCGCTACGAAGGGCTGGCCGAGTTCCGGCTCGCGGAAGACGGCCGGGGCGAGTGGTCGGTTTTCCTGTGGATCGACCACGCGGAGTCGGCGGTTCCCCCGTGGAGCATGCTGAAAGCTTTTTTCGGAGGTTGAGGCGATGGGTGCAACCCGTGTCTGGAGACTGAGAATACGGCAGTTTGTCCAGAGTTTCTGGTTCCCGCTTCTTCTGGCCCTGACCCTGCTGGCGGCCGCGGTGGCGGTGCAGCGGCATTTTCAGAAAAAGGAAACGGCGGACGCCCTGAGTCCGTCGCGGACCGGGATGGTCAAGCCGCATCCCGGCCGCGGCCATTTGAAGGACGGCGTGGCGGACAGCCTGATGAAGGCCGTCGAGGCGGTTCTGACCGCGGAGAACCTGGTCCGAAAAACCGGGCCGCCGGACCGGCGGCCCCCGAAATGGACGGTGGAAGTGCCCGCCCGTATTCCCGTCCCCTCCGTGCATCAGCGCCTGCAGGAGGCGCTTCTGGCATCCGGGGGGCAGGTGCTGTCCGCCGTCAGCGACCCGTCCTCGGGGAGCGTCGAACTGAGGGCCGGGGTGCCCGATTCGTGCCTTCTGGTGATCGCCCTGGTCAGGGCCAAGGCCCCGCCGGCCGAATCGGGCCGCATCGCCGTGGTCATCGACGATTTCGGCGACCGGCGCGATTCGATGGTTGACGCCTTCCTGTCGATCCGGACCCCCCTGACCGTTTCGGTCCTGGCCGGCCGGCGTCACAGCGCGGCCGTGTCGCGTGAGGCCGCGGAACGCGGACACGAGGTCCTGCTCCATCTGATCATGGAGCCGCTGAGCGGAAGCTACAAGGACGACGGGTCCATCATACTGAAGGGCATGACACCGTCACGGATCCGCGAAGTCATCGAGCGTTCCCTGGCGGACGTGCCGGGCGCGGTCGGTGTCAACAACCACATGGGGTCCAAGGCCACACAGGACCGCGCCACGATGGCGCCGGTGCTGCAGACGCTCCTGGACCGCGGCCTCTTCTTCATGGACAGCTACACCATCGCCTCGAGCGTGGCGTATCCGCTCGCGGATGAAATGGGCGTGCGCACCGCCCGGCGCGACGTCTTTCTCGACGTGGCGGACGGGGAGGCGGAAATACGCAAGGCCCTGTGGGCGCTCGCCCGGCGGGCCGGAAAGAACGGCAGCGCGATCGGCATCGGCCACTGTCACGGGGCCATGCTGGCGGCGCTCCGGGCGGAGATCCCGAACATCGAAGCCAGAGGGTACCGGTTCGTTTACCTGTCCGAACTGGTCCAATAACCGGAGGACTGCATCATGGCAAAACTCGGCGTGTGCGTTGAACCCATTGCGCTGCTGCGGGACAGGGGCCGGATCGCCGACGCCGATCCCGTTCTGGCCGCGGTCTGGGCCGACCTGGGCGGCGCGGACCTGATCGTCTGCCCGCTCCGGGAGAGCCTGCACCCCCTGACCGACAAGGACGTGAAACTCATCCGGACGATGGTGAAACTGCCCGTGGAACTCCAGTTCTACCCTTCCGACACACTGGTGGGATTCGCGCCGACCGTCTCGCCCGAATGGATCACCCTCGTGCCGGTGCGGCCTTCGGACAATCCGGAGACGCCGCGTCCGGAGGGATCCGGAACGGTGGAGGACGTGGGCAAGGCCGTGCGGGAGCTGAAGTCGTCCGACCGGCGCGTCGGACTGCGCATCGAGCCGGAGATCGGCCAGGTGAAGGCCGCGGCTTCCATGGGGGTCGATTACGTGAAGTTCCGGATGGGCCGGCTGACGGAGGCGCGGAGCCTGTCCGAGCGGGCCGAGGCGCTGGAGTCCGCGGCCTCGCTGATTCTGGCGGCCGGGAAAATGGGGCTGTCCGTCGCGCTGGAGGGCGACGTGGATTACCACAACGCGGCGGAAGTCGCCGGTCTGGGCAGGATTCACCATGTCGCGGTCGGCGGCGCCATCGCCGGCCGCGCTCTGGCCGTGGGCATGGAGCAGGCGGTGAGGGACATGGCGGGGCTCATACACTGAAAAGAGTTCATGTTTTATATTATGAGTTGTTCCGGGTTTCGAGTTCCGAGTTCCGAGTTAAAAAGAATTGTATATGGTTGCTGTTTCAGCCCGGAACCCGTAACTCGGCACGCGGAATTGCGCTTCAACCCGTAACTCGGAACTCAGAACCCGGAACTGCAAACAGCCAGGTATCGAGAAACCTATTTTGAATGCTCACATGAAATGGATCGTTGCAATCCTGGCGTTGGGCCTTGCCTTAGCCTGCGCCAAGCAGGGCTTTCCGCCCGGCGGGCCGGAGGACAAGACGCCTCCCTCGGTGTTGGAGACGGTCCCCGGGCCGGGCACGGTGAATGTGCCCCTGAGCCCGACGGTCGAGATCCGGTTCACCGAGCCGGTGAAGCCGGGGCCGTCCGGCGAGGCGGTCTTCATCTCCCCGTTCGAGGGGCGGAACGCGGTCGTGAAATGGAAGGGGAGCCGTCTCCGCATCCGGTTCCGCGAGCCGCTCAAGCCGAACTGCACCTACGTCGTGACGCTGGGGTCCTCCATCCGCGATTACCGGAACAACAAAATGGACTCTTCGTTCACGCTGGCCTTCTCCACCGGCCCGGCGTTGGACCGGGGTGAAATCGCGGGCCGCGTGTTCGCGTCCGGAGACGCGGGCGCGGATGTGTGGGCGTACCGTCTGGACGGGACCGGGGACGGCGGATCGGATCCCGATCCGGCGGTCCGGCCCCCGGATTACATCGTCCAGGCGGCCGCGGACGGCGCCTTCCGCTTCAGGCACGTGGCGCCGGTCCGCTACCGGCTGTTCGCGGTCCGCGACCGGGCGGGAGACAGGCTGTACCAGCCCGGAGAGGACGAGATCGGCGTGCCGAGCCGCGACCTGGATCCGGATCCCGCCGGCGGACTCCGCGCGGACAGCTGTTTTCTCCGGCCGTCCAGGCGCGAGCCGGGCGTGCCCGCGCTTCAGGCGGCCGCGGCGACGGACCGGAACCACCTGTCCGTCCGGTTCGACCGATGGCTCACGGCCGCCGCCCCGATTCCGGAGAACGGCGTGGTCATCTCCGCGGCCGCGGACTCCTCGGACCGTCTCGCGGTGCGGGCCGCCTATCTGAACCGGGAGAATCCCCGCGAGCTCTTCGTCGTGACCGCTGACCAGGAGGGTAAGAAACCGTACCGGTTTTTACTGAGAACGGACTGGACCGCGGCTCACCCGGACACGGCATGGTGGAAGGCGACGTTCGACGGCTCGGGACGGCCCGACACCACGCGGCCGAAACTCCTCAAGTCATCCCCGGCCTTCAGGGAACGCGCGTTCAATCCCCTGGCCCCGGTTCGGCTGACCTTCGACGAGGCCATGGACACGTCCCGGTTTTCATCCGGATTCACGCTCTCGGACACGTCCGGCCGTCCGGTCGACGGCCTCATCCGTTGGACCGACCCGGCGGAGGCGCTCTTCACGCCCGCGGCCGGCTTCGCCGGGTCGACGGACTACGAACTGCGGCTGACGGGCCCGGGAGCCGCGGACGCCTGCGGCAACGCGCTCGCGGACACGCTCATCCCGTTCCGCACATCGACCGCGGACACGCTTTCCGAGATCGCGGGAACGGTCCGCCTGTCCCGTCCGGGCCCTTCCGGCAGTTTCTTCGTCACAGCGGTTCAGGCCTCCAGCCCGGGACTCCGGTACACCGTCCGGGCGGCGGACGACGGCGTCTACCGGATACGCGAATGCCTCCCTGGTCCGTACCTGCTGGATTGCTTTCTGGACCGCGACGGCGACGGCGTCTGGTCGGCCGGCTCGGCCTTTCCCTTCGAACCTTCGGAGCCTTTTGTCGTATACCGGGACACGGTGCGGGCGCGGTCCCGCTGGCCGAACGAAGGCAATGACCTGACCCTGCCGTAAGGAGAAGGAATGGAGGAGGAAGCGGCCGGAGGGAAACGTTTTTCTCGGAACCGGAACGCCGGTTTCCTACTCGGCGCCGGCATTCTGGCGCTCGCGGCCCTGCTCCGTTTCCTGCCGGTCCGAATCCCCTTTCTGGCCGAACAGGTCCGGGAGTGGGTGGTCGCCGCGGGATTGATTTTTCTTCTTCTCGGCATTAAGAAGCGGAATCCGTTCGGCGGTTTGAGCCTGGACCGGAAGATCCGCCTCTTCGGCCTGGGGCTTCTCGGCCTGGGCGGCCTGGGCCGTCTGGCCTCGTCGATGGAATCGTGGATCGCCGGCGGATCGGCCGTTCTCCGGCTGCTGGGGACCTCGCTGTTTCAGGCCGTCACGGCGATCCTCGTCACCGCCCTGGCCGTCGGTCTTTTCGGGCTGTTCCGGGACCTGGTTTTCGTCCAGCAGGGCCGGCGCACGCAGCGGCTGTTCGCCGCGTTCGAATGTTCCGTCGTGATCCGCCTGATTTTCGCGCTGGCGCCCTCGACGGACCGGGCGCTGTTTCCGGCCCAGTCCCAATGGGCCGACGGCCCGAATCCGCCGCTGATCCTGACCGCCGGCCTGGCCGTGCTTCTCGGGTTCCGAAGCAAATGGATCCCGTTTCTCAACCGGCGCTCGAAGACCGCGTTTTTCCTGCTGGGCCTTCCGGTGGCGGCGCTGTTCATGAGCCAGAGGGAATCCCTGACCGAGGCCGTGTTTCCATTCAGCGAAGCGGCGGTGACGGTGCTGGTGTCGCTCCTGACGGCCTTCGGGATTTACCTCGTCATTTCCCTGGTCAGCCTGCTCATCCACCTTCCGACCGCCGGCCTGCTGGACCGCCGGATGCGCGAAGTCCGGTCCTTTCAGGAATTGAGCGCCGCGCTGGGCGCGGATCTGAAAAAAAGCGATCTGATCGCGAAAATCCCCGTTCTCGCCTGCCGGATGGTGGAGGCGGACACGGTCTGTCTCGAACTCGACGAGGGGGCCGGTTTCAATCCGGTTTCGCTTCACCGGAACAGGCCCGATTCGCCGGGCATGCCGCCCGAGGCGGTGACCGCCGGGATCCGGCGGCAGGTTCTCGAACGGGCGCGGCCGGTTCTGATGAACAACGCGGCCCGGCAGGGCCGGGGGAGAAAGGCCGCCGGGCCGTCCGCAGGCTCGCTGCTCGCGGCGCCCGTGGCGTTTCAGTCCAGGGTGATCGGCGTCCTGTACGCGCTCAAGTCCGGCGCCTTCGGTTTCGTCGAGGAGAGCCAGGGCCTGTTCCAGGCCTTCGCGCATCAGGCCGCGATTTCGCTTCAGAACGCCGCACTCGTCGAGCAGTCCATCAATCGGGAGAAGGCCGAGGAGGAACTGCGCCTCGCGCACGAGGCGCAGATGCGTCTTCTGCCGCAGTCAATGCCCGCCGTCAAGGGCTTCGAACTGGACGGCGTCTGCGTCACCGCCAACGAGATCGGGGGCGATTTCTACGATGTCATCGCGGCCGGCCGGGACCGCGTCGACATTGTCGTGGGGGACGTGTCCGGCAAGGGCGCGGCGGCCGCGTTCATCATGGCCGAGACCAAGGGAGCCATTCGGGCCCTGGCCGGCCGGCACCGCTCGCCGAAAGACATCCTCTGCGAACTCAACGGATTCTTCCGGGAACAGGGAGAACCGGGCCTCTTTCTCACCATGGCATACGCCATCCTGACGCCGTCCCGGCGACGGATCCGGATCGCCCGGGCGGGTCACTGCCCCGTCGGCCTGATCCGGCAGGGAGGCGTGCGGTGGCTGGAGCCGCGGGGCCTGGGCCTGGGCCTGGCGGACGACCGGATTTTCCGGCCGGGCCTGCGCGAGCAGGAGATCGCGCTGACGCCGGGCGACCGGCTGTTCTTCTACACGGACGGCCTGGTCGAGGCGCGGAACGCCGGGGAGGAGGAGTTCGGGGAAGAGCGGCTGACCCGGCTGCTGGCCGGGGCCCCGTCCTCCGATCCCGCGGCGGCTCTGGTGCGCTCGGTGATCGGCCGGCTGGAGAAGTTCACCCGCGGCGTCGCCCGGCATGACGACGTCACGGTTCTGGCTCTGCGGTGCGGGGTTCCGCGCCGGGGTTCAAAGGGTTAAGGAGAGGAGCACATGGATCGTTTTGAAATCGCCACGCGTCACGCCGGCGCGGTGTCGGTGGTCAGCCTGAAGGGATACCTCGACGCCCACACGGCCCCGGAGTTCGAGCAGGCCCTGCAGGCGCTCGTCGACGCGAAGCGCGTGCGGATCGTGGTCAACTGCTCCGGCCTGAACTACATCAGCAGCGCCGGGCTGGGCGTGTTCATGGGGTTCATCGAAAACGTGCGGTCCCAGAACGGGGACATCAAGCTGGCCGAATTGACCGACAAGGTGTTCCGCGTGTTCGACCTTCTGGGTTTTCCGGTTCTCTTCGAAATCCTCAAACGGGAAGAAGATGCCCTCGCGAAGTTCGAAAAAACGTAAAACGCCGCAGGCCGCCTCCGGCGGACCCTGTCTCTTAT
>JAUCQC010000190.1 GCA_030372965.1 bacterium | reverse complement strand
TACACAGCGCTGTCTCGTGGGCTCGGAGATGTGTATAAGAGACAGCCCCCGGCCCGCGGTCACGACACGCAGAAGCGCAGGATCCGGTCGAGCGTGGACCGCATCTCCTTGCGGTGCACGATCAGGTCCACGAACCCGTGATCCATCTGAAATTGGGAGCGCTGGAAGCCGGGGGGCAGGTCCTGACCGATGGTCTGCTTGATGACGCGCGGACCGGCGAAACCGATCAGGGCGCCCGGCTCGGCGATGTTGAGGTCGCCGAGCATCGCGAAACTCGCGACGACCCCGGCCGTTGTCGGGTTGGTCAGGATCGGGATGTAGAGTCCGCCCTGATCCGAGAAACGGGCGATGCGCGACGACGTCTTCGCCATCTGCATCAGGGACAGGATGGACTCCTGCATGCGGGCGCCGCCCGAGGCGCACACCAGGATCAGCGGGCATTTCCGCTCCGCCGCCCGGTCGGTCGCCCGCGCGATCTTCTCCCCCACCACCGAGCCCATGCTTCCGCCGATGAAATCGAAATTCATCACGCCGATCACCACCGGCTTCCCGCAGAGACGGCCCGTTCCGGTCCGGATGGCGTCCCGGAGGCCGGTCTTCCGCTGGTTCTCGCGGATGCGGTCCGAGTACCGCTTTGTGTCCCGGTAGTGGAGAAAATCCGTGGACTCCAGGTCCGCGTCGGTTTCCTCGAACGATTCGGGATCGAGCAGCAGGTCGAGGTACCCGCGGTCCCCGATCCTGAAGTGGAAGTCGCATTTCGGGCACACGTGACTGTTCGAGGCCAGCTGTTTCTTGTAGATCACCTCGTCGCAGCCGTCGCACTTCACCCAGAGCCCGTCCGGCATCTCCATCTTGTTCTGAACCCGGATCCCGGGTTTGCTGCGCTTAAACCACGCCATTCGGATTCCTCGCGGTTGGGGATGTCAGGTCCTTGGTCATGATGACCGCGTCCTCTCGATTGTCGGAATAATACGCCCGGCGCAGGCCCGTCTGACAGAAACCGAATTTCCGGTACAGGGCCTGCGCGGCGGCGTTGGAGGCCCTCACTTCCAGGCCGGCCCAGGCCGCGTCCGCGTCCCTCTCGAAACAGCGCCGAAGCAGTGATTCGGCGGCGCCCTGCCTGCGGTGTTCCGGGTGCACGGCCAGGTTCGCGATGTGCAGCTCCTCCTCCACGCGCCACGCCACCAGGTACCCGTTCACCCGGCCGTCCACGGTGAAAACCAGGGATCGTCCGTACGGTTTGGCGAGCTCCGCCTCGAAGCCCGCCCGGCTCCACGGCATGCTGAAACTGAGACGCTCGATTTCCAGCACGCGGTCCAGGTCTTCCGGAATCATGCCCCGGATCGTTCCGGTTGCGGCCCGGCCGTTGAAACTCCCCGCGGCCCCGCTGCGCGGGATCAAGCTATTAT
>JAUCQC010000189.1 GCA_030372965.1 bacterium | reverse complement strand
TACACCGTTCGGAACTCGTGGGCAGCGTCAGATGTGTATAAGAGACAGGAATCCGGACAGCGTGTCGCCGTCCCCGAAAATCCACACCGGTTCGGCCGCCGAACCGACGCGCGGGACAGCGAACGACCCGGATTCGCCGACACGGAGCGTGGACGGGCCTTCCGGAGTCCACGGACCCTGGGGCGCTTCGACCGTCACCGTGACGCCGGCCGTGTCCGTCGCGCAGTCCGTTCCGCTGTTGTCCGTGACCGCGAGCACGGCCCGGAACGCGCCCGGCGTCCGGTACCGGTGCACGGCTTCAATCCCCTCGGCTTTTTCCCCGTCCCCGAAATCCCACGCGTAGGAACGGATGAGCCCGTCTCCGTCCCGGCTCCCGAAAGCCGTGAAACGCACGGCCTCGCCCGGTCCGGGCCGTTCCGGCCGGCCGGTTTCGATTCCGGCCTCGGGCCTCTCGTTCACGAAGACCGTCCGTTCCGCCGAAGCGGTGCGGCAGCCCTCCTCCCCGTCCGTGGTCACGGTCAGGCGGACCGTGAAGGTCCCCGGTTTTTCGAACCGGTGCGTCATCCGGAATCCCGAACCCGTGACACCGTCGCCGAAGTCCCATTCGTACCGGCCGGTCCGGGCTGAATCGGGAGACGCGGCAACGGCCTCGAACACCGCTTCCGCTCCCGGACAGACGGCCGGATCCGCGGTGAAGGATGCGACCGGGGAGGGCAGGACCCGCACGGTCATCTCGTCTTCCGAGAAATTTTCGCAATTCCCCTCCGCCGGCACCGTGATGCGGAGCCGCACGGTGTACAGGCCCGGCCGCGTGTAGGCGTGCGCCGGATGGACACCCCCGCCCTGGCCGCCGTCCCCGAAATCCCATTCGTATCCCTGAATCGGGCGGCTTCCGCCGTTGGACGCGGATCCGTCGAACACGACGGACTGGTTGGCGCAGACGGTCTGATCGGGACCGGCGTGGGCCACGGGCGCGTCGATGACCCGTATGACGGCCGCGGCCGCGGATTCTGAACACGGCAGTCCGCTGTTGTCGGCCACGGTCAGCAGAACCCGGTACAGCCCTCCGGCCCGGAAGGTGTGCTCGGCCGTCGCCCCCGCCCCCCTGGATCCGTCCCCGAAATCCCATTCAAACAACAGCAGGTCTCCGTCCGCGTCATGGGACCGGCTCGCGTCGAAGAGCGTGTTCTCCCCCGCGCAGACCTGATTCGGCGCGTCCAGAACCGCGACGGGCGCGGAATGCAGGTGAACCTTGATGAACGTCTCGGCACGGCCGTTCGTAAGTCCGGTTCCGTCGTCCGCGATGAGCCGCACCGGATACAATCCCGGTTTGGGATAACGGTGGCGGACGCGCCGTCCGTGGGCCGACGTGCTGTCCCCGAAATCCCATCTCAGGGACAGGGCGCCGCCGTCCGGGTCCCGGCTGGAGGATCCGTCGAAATCCACCGTCAATCCGCACAGGTCGCGGTCGCCGCCCGCGTCCGGACGCGGCGCGTGGTTGACGCGGACCGGGCAGCCGGCCCTCGCGGAACCGTTCGAGACCCCGCTGTCGTCCCGCACGGTGAGAACCGCGTTGTAGGTTCCGGATTCGGCGTAGACGTGTTCCACGGTCAGTCCGGACACGGCGGGCGATCCGTCCCCGAAATCCCAGACGGCATCCTGAATCAGGCCGTCCGGATCGAAGGAGCCGCTTCCGTCGAACACGAGCGTGTCGCCCGGAGCCGCCGCGGGGACCAGGCCGGCCGCCGCGACCGGCGGCGCGTTGACGCGTATCTCGGTCGCGAAGACATCCTCCGCTCCCGCGTCGTCGCGGACGAACAGGAGCGGCTGTCTCGTTCCGGGCGTGTCGAACGCCACTTCGACCCGCCGGCCCTCCCGGGAAACACCGGGTTCGATCTCCCACCGGAAGGATTCGATGCGGCCGTCCGGATCGCTCGAGAATCCGCCGTCCAGGACCACCGTCTCCCCCGGGGCCACGGTGCGGGCCGGTCCCGCGTCCGCGATCGGCGGATGGTTCACCGTGACCCGGATGCGGCTGGTTTGCGAAGCGGAAGGCGTTCCGGACGCGTCCGTGACCGTGAGGCCGACGTCATAGACGCCGGGCAGGCGGTACACGTGGCGCTGAAGCGGTCCCTCGGCGGACTTTCCGTCCCCGAAATCCCAGCGGTACGAGAGGATGGGGTCGTCCGCGTCCGAAGACCCGGACGCGTCCAGCAGCGCGACACTGCCGTTGAGCACGCGGTCGCCTCCCGCGTCCGGCACGGGCGGCGCGTTCACCCGGATCGAAAACCGGAGCGTGTCCGAGTCGTTGGACACGCCTGAATCGTCGCGGACCCTCAGGAGAACCGCGTAAACGCCGGGCTTTTCATACGCGTGCCGGGCCACCGGTCCGGACGCGTCCGCGGATCCGTCCCCGAAATCCCATTCCACGGCGTCAACGCGTCCATCCGGATCGGCCGAAGCGGAAGCGTCAAACAGCGCGACCTGCCCCGCAGCGACCACGGCGGGCGCGCGGCCTTTCGCCACAGGCGGGGCGTTGATCCGCACCACGGCCGAATCGGACCGCGTGCTGTTGATGCGCCCCGCGTCGTCGGTCACGGACAGGCGGATGCGGTAAACGCCGGGCGCGGCGTACGGGCGGCCGGCCGTCACGCCTTCGGCCGTACCGCCGTCCCCGAAATCCCACGCGTACCGGACAATGGCGCCGTCCGTGTCCTCGGACCCGCCGGCGTCCGCGCGCACTTCCTCCCCGACCGCGGCGCGGGACGGCGCTGAAAAACGGGCAACGGGCGGCGAATTGACGCGAACGGAGAGCGACCGGCTGTCGGAGGCGCAGAACGAGCGGCTGTCGTCCTCCACGGTCAGAGTGACGCTGTAATGACCCGGAACCGCGTACGCGTGCCGGGCGACCGCGCCGGACGCGCCGGACCCGTCTCCGAAATCCCAGCGCCAGGCCGTGATTCTTCCGTCCGCGTCCGACGAACCGCCGCCGTCAAACAGGAGGATTTCCCCGGGCGCTCCGCCCGAAGGCGCGGCCGGCAGGGAAACCGGGGGCTGATTGACGCGCACGGACCTTTCGAGAGACCGCCGGTCCGCGGCGTATCCCGAATTGTCCCGAACCGTCATTTCGACCGCGTACAGGCCCGGCCCGGCAAAACGGTGAACGATGCGGGGTCCGGCGCCGATGACCGCCCCTCCGGATTTCCATTCGAAAAACAGCTGATCCCCGTCCGGGTCGGACGAGGCCGACGCGTCGAGCACCACGGACACGCAGTCCGAGAGCGGTTGAAGGCGGATGACCGGAACGGGCAGCCGGTTGTCCGAAGAAGTGAGCGCTAGCAGGAGAAAGTCGACGGTCGCGCCGGAACCGTCCTCGATCCGGCACTGGACATGGTCCTGTTTCGAGCGGGATCCCGCAAACATCAGGCAGGCCCTTCCGCCGCTCTCCCCCGGCAGCAGGTCCACACGGCCGGATCGCGATTCCATGTTGCCCGAGACCGGAACCGGAATTTTCAGGCGTTTCTCGGTCTGCACATGGATCTCGCCCATGCCCTCTGCGTCAAAAACCGTGATCCTGAGGCCCGAAGCCGAGGAAGGGACGCGGAACGGAATGCGGGTCACCAGGCCATTGGACGCCGGCAGCAGGATGGTCGCGACCGGGCTCGTGATCGCGAGCCCCTCAATCGGCGTGTTGCGGCTGTCTTCGGACGATGCAAAGAGCTTGTACCGGTTGACACCGGCGCCTGCCGCGCCGTCCACGACGAGCTGAAATTCGCGGACCGAATCCGCTTCCTGCCCGTCCGCGGGCCGCAGAACCGCGAGCGTCCGCCACAGTCCGTCGTACAGCGCGTCCTCCCCGATTTCGAGATCGGCCAGCGGTTTCACGTCCGGAAGCTGGTCCCGGATGGAGCGGATGGAATGCCGGATGGCGCCTTTGCCGAAAATCCGGTAACGGGCCCGGTCCCCGCGGGAGAGCTGGTCGAAACGTCCAGCCGCGTCCGCGTCGAAGATACGGATGTAAACAGGGGATTCGAATGCGGCCGGACAACGGATGAAGAACACGGAACGGAACAGGCTGTCCCCTGTGGCGATCGAGGCTTCCCGGCCGGCTGTCACCAGGAAATTCACGTCCGTCCGGCGTTCCGCGGCCGGCAGGGGCGGACTTGAGAGGATGGGAATCAGGAGCGGGAGAATCGTGAGCGTGCGCTTGAAAAGGGACCGGGTGCGGCTCAACATGGAAACCTCCCGTATTGAAGCTCCCCGCCGCAAGCGGCGGGGAATCTTCTATCTGCAGGAAAGAGACATCTGATATTCGCTCGCTTACCCCGCGGCAAGCCGCGGGAATGCGCTCGCTATCAGATTCTGGACGAAAGGAGGGTTCTTTTGAAGCTATCCGTATAATATACTATAATTTATTGAGGATCGCAAGTCACAATCCAATCCCGGAGTTGAAAATGCCGGGATTGTAAATGACCCCGGGGCTTTCGGTCCCCGGGGCCGTTCTTTTGAAATGCCTGCCTGATCAATGCAGGCCGCGCTATTACGGAACCGCCTCCACCTCCCCCTCCAGCGCGATGTCCGCGGACGACCTGCCGATCAGGATGCGGAAAACGCCCGGCTCCACGGCCCACCCGTGGCTGGACGCGTCCCAGAACGCGAACGCGTCCCGGCCCAGTTCGAAGTTGACTGTGGTCGTCTCCCCCGGCTTGAGAAAGACCTTCGCGAATTCCTTCAATTCCTTTTCCGGACGCGGAACCGAGCAGGCCTCGTCCCGGACATAGAGCTGTACCGTTTCCGCGCCGTCAACGGGTCCCGTGTTGCGGACGCGGAGCGTGACATGAACCGTCTCTCCGGGTTTGAACGACGTTTCGGCGATTTCCAGGCCGGACATTTCGAATGTCGTGTAGGACAGCCCGTGCCCGAACGGATAGAGCGGTTCGATCCGTTTGTGCTCGTACCAGCGGTAGCCGATGAAGACGCCTTCTTTATATTCGATGTCGTAAATCGGATGGTTGTACTCTTTTTTCCCGGCCCAGCCCGTGTACAGCGTGTCGCCCGGCGGGATGTAACCGTATCCCGGCGAATCCTCGAAACGCTTCTCGATGCTGATCGGCAGGCGGCCCGAGGGATTGGTCCGGCCCGAGAGGATTTCCGCCAGGGCGACGTTTCCGATCTGCCCCTTGTACCAGGAATAGACCACGGCTGCCGCCTGCCCGTTCCATGGGCTCATGTTGATCCCGCCCCCGGAGTGCACGATGACCACGGACCTCGGGTTCGCGGCCAGGCATCTCCGGATGAAGGCGTTCTCGTGCGCCGGCAGGTCGAAGGGCCGGTCCCAGCCCTCGCTGTCGGACGTGCCCGTATTGACGAGAACCGCGTCCGCCTCGCGCAGCGCGGATTCGGAGGGATAGGGTTCGTATGCGACCCTGTCCCCGTATTCCCGCTTCAAGGCGTCCAGGAGCGTCACCGGGTCATAGCCCTTCACCTCCGCGGCTCCTCCGCCCGCCGCGATGTCCGTCACGTATTTTCCGGTCACCAGGACGCGTTTCACGGACGCGGGCGTGAGGGGCAGAACACCGCTGTTCTTCAGGAGCACGATGCCCTCGCGGCTGGTCTGAAGCGCGGTTTCAACATGAGCCGGAAAACGGCTCTCATATGACCGGTCCTGAACGGGCCTGTCATACAGGCCCATGGCAAAGGCCATGGTGAGAACGCTCGCGGCCATGCGGTCGATGTCCGATTCGCTGACCTTCCCCTGCGCCAGCAGTTCCTTCGCGTTCCTGATCGCCTCAGCGCCCGGCATCTCCAGGTCCTGGCCGGACCGGATCACCTTCTCCCCGTCCCACACGGACCACCAATCCGTCATGACCAGCCACTTGAACCCCAGCTGTCTCCTGAGCAGTCCGTTGATGACCGCTTCGCTCTGTCCCGCCCACTCGCCGTTCACCAGGTTGTATGAGGTCATGACCGCCATGGCGCCCGCCCGGATGCCCGCTTCAAAGGCCCGGGCGTACAGCTCGCGGACGGTCCGCTCGTCCACGACCGAATTGCTCCTGCGGCGGTAGAAATCCGTGTTGTTCGCCAGAAAATGCTTGAGCGTGGCCGGCGTCCCGGTGGACTGCAGGCCCGTGACGTAATGCGCGATCATCCTTCCCGCGAGAAAGGGGTCCTCGCCGAAGTACTCGAAGTTGCGTCCGCACTGGGAGACGCGGTAGAGGTTGAGGCCCGGACCGAGCAGGACGGACACGCCTCCGGCCCGGCACTCCTCGCCAACGGCCCCGGCGTATCGCCCGCAGAGGTCCGCGTTCCAGGTCGCGGCCAGAAGCAGGGGGCACGGAAAGGCCGTGGATTTCTCCATCGGAGGCGCGCCGAGATTCTTGTTGCTGAACGATTCGCGGATATGCACGCCGGCTGTCGCGTCCGCCATGTACAGGTCCGGAAAACCGAAGCGCTCCAGCCCCTTGATGAAAAAGCTTTTGTGCCCGCCGATCAAACCCAGCTTTTCGTCGAGGGTCAACCGGCGGACGATGGAATCCGCCCTGGCGGAGGCGGCCTCGAACGGCACGGGGGGGCGTGTACGAAGGATTCTGGCTCATCAGCACTCCGGAACAAAGCGTCAGGGCGGGGATGATTCGGATCGGGAATCGCTTCACGTTTTTCTCCCGGCTTGTGAAGGGACAGGCTGAAAAATAACGAAACACCGGATGTGAACAAAGTATCAAATTGTCACGGATTGTGGAACGGCGGATGCCGGGCACGGGGGCCCCAGGGAAACGGCCCAGGCCCGCATCCGGCCGGATCGGGATCGGGCGAGAGTAGGAATTTTAAGCTTTTTCCGCGGCCAGTTCAAGGACCTTGAGAATGTGGCCTGACACTTCCTCCTCGGTCACAGCCGCGGGACGCAGCTCCCCGACCGTTTCCGGACGCCACCCGCCTCCGGGCAGTTTCCGGCTCACCTGCACGCGGATGACGTTTTCGGAAAAAGGAACCGAAAAAACCACGGCCGGGCAGTGTTCCGGATCCGCGGCGTCGGCCTCGCAACCCGGGGGAACGATGGTCAGCCGGATCTCCGCGTTTCGGAAAGAGCCGTCCGGAAGCGTCATCTCCTTCCGCTCGGAGATCCCGGAGTCGAAGCCCATCTTCCGAATCAATTCCATGACATGTTCCATGACCGGCCGTATGGTGTTTCTCGACAGGCCGGAAAATTGTTCGAGAAAAACCCGGTGTTCGGCCCGGCCGCCGTCCGGCTTCGTCCCCGAACCGGTCCGGGCTTCCCTTCCGGGTTCATTCCGCGTCTTCTTCCGCAAGAATCCTTTCATGGCCCCTCCCCTGAGATGGCATCACCGGATCGACCGAAGGCCTCCGGTTCACCGGCCTTTCTTCCGGCCGGAATCCGTGACCGCCGTATTCATTCCGAACGCGAAGCGCCATCCTGTGCGGCCCCATGTCATGTACCGGACGCGCTTCCGGAATCCGTTGAACTCGTACTCCACCTCGCCCGAATCGGTGGAGAGCATGCGCTCCGCCGCGACCCTGAGGGTCGGCGAATCCCGGGTCATGGGATTGTCGAAAACCAGGTCCAGTTTCATGTGCAGGGCCGTGGTGCCGTCCGGGGCCAGCGCGTAAAAAAAGGTTCCCTCCGGGAGGGACAGGGAGGCGGCCATGCGTTCCGACAGCCGGTCGAGAAAGAGGGACGCGCCGAGAGCGCCCACGATGCGTCCCCGCCGGTCGGGCATCGGCAGGACGATGACCGCCGATTTACGGCCCGTCGAACGGCTGATCACCAGGTCCCCGACCACCGGCCTGCCGGCCATCACCGCCGGAAAGTACGGCCGGTCCGACAGCGTCCTGCCGACGAGTCCCTGCCCGACCGTGTAGTAGTTCCCGTCCGATTTCGCGAACCAGTACACGCCGGAATCCTTCCAGGCCTGCTGAAACGGAGCGAGCAGTCCCCGCATTTCTTCCCACTCCGCGCTCTTCACCTGGGGAATGACGGAAAGCGCCCGGAGAATCCTTTCCTCCTCCAGGACCGCCTCCTCGACGATGGCGATGGTCGAGGAAAGCACCGAGTTCGCGTAGGCCGGAAATCCCTGGACCGTCGCCGGATCGGCGACGCCCGGGTCGGCCGACGGACCCCGTCCACAGCCCGCGACAAGCAGGGTCAGCGGTAAAGCCGCGGCCTTGAGAGCACGCCGGTTGACGCATGGGATTTTCATGAAACCTCCCTTGACCGAACGACGGCCCGAGGCCGTTGATACCGTCTCCGGAAGCCGGCCGTTGAACGCCGGTGGATGCGGCTGTTTTTTTCCAAATCCGAGGCAGGCCTGAACCGCGTGTATTTTGCGATGCATTCAGGCTCCGCCTTGCAGAATCGAACGGATTAAACCGTTGTAAGTCAATATATTACGATGGAAAATGAACGTGCAAATTGAATACCAATGAATAAAAAACCTCCCGCGGGCATGTCCAAACCCACGGGAGGTTTCAGCGTTCCCGTGAACACTCAGATGCGACGCGCCTGCAAGAATGCGCCGCATTTCCCGCCGGTTCACCGTATCAGCGTCATCTTGCGAACCGCCTGAAAAGCGGTGAAGCCGCCCGTGTTTCCCGATACCCTGATCCTGCAGGTGTACAGGCCCGAAGGAACTTCGACACCGTATCCGTCCCTTCCGTCCCAGGCCGCGGTGTGGCTGCCGGCCTGTTGCGGGCCTTTCCGGAGCGACCGCACCGGCCTGCCGCTCAGGTCGAAGACCGTCAGATCCACCCGTCCCGGCACGGGCATGCGGTACGATATTACGGTTTCCGAATTGAAGGGATTGGGATAATTCACGGACAATCCGAAACCTTCAGGCGGACCTGAGAGCCCCGCGCCCGGCAGGCCCGCGGTCAGATCCGCGACCAGCGACGTCACGACCGAAAATCCGTCCGTCGCGAACACGACGGGATCGCCTTCGCGAAAAAGAGTGGCCGCCGGGATCTCCCCGTCCGTTCCGGTCTTCCAGACGGCCAGCCGCAAGGTGTCGCCATCCAGAAAGCCGTCCACGCTGTCCGTCAATGCGTCGTCGCCCCAAACCGTGATCGCCGCGTTCACGTCCTCCCAGACCACGGCCCCGCAGCAGCGGCCGTCCGACGTGAACACGCCGATCTCATCCCCGACAGCCAGACGCGTCCCGTCCGAATACCCGGGATGAGCTTCGGCCGGCACCACCACGGTCGCGTTCTCTCCCGTGTTGGACACGAACCGGAAATGCCTCAGCTCAGCCGCGCTCCGGCTTTGGGCGGCGGACCGGGCGACGCGGGGTTCCGGACCGGAAGGATACTCGAGTGTCGCGGCCGCGGACGGGTAAACCTGATAGCCCTGGCCGGGCGCCATGGAACCGATCGTGTTGATGCCGTATTGCGGCAGATACGTGTTCCCGGAGCCGTCTTTCGCGATGACCAGAAAATCGAGTATGCCGGCCAACGCTTCGACGATCGGCATCGGAGCGTCCGGCCAGTACCCGATCATGTTCCAGCCCGGCTGGAGTTCGAGCGTCGTGGTCCGGTCTACCGGAATCCCCTGCACGGTCAGGTCCGCGGCCCGGTTGAGATAGGCCTTGTACCCCTGACGGACGTCGATGTCCCCGATGTCATTGATCTGGAATTCGGGGATGCAGGTTTTTCCCTGCCCGTTCTTGACGATGACCAGGTCTCCGGCGACCGGCGCCATCACCTGATCCATTCCGGCCGCCCCGGGTGTGACATTGATCGAAAACAGGTTCCATCCCTGACGCAGGCCGACTGTCAGTGACCCGAGACCGGAAACGTCGAACCGGTTCAGGATCATGAGTCCGTCAGCCGTGTACAGGCCGCTTCCCAGGGAATAGCCGGCGGTCACGGACCGCCATTCCGTGGCCGTGGATGTCCGATAAACACGGTAATGAACTGTCTCTCCGGCCGAGAAGCCGTCCTTGGCGGTTGTCTGTGAATCGTCGCCCCACGCGGTGACGGACAGGTTGGCGCCTGCCCATTGGGCCCTGCCGCAGCACAAACCCGCGTCCGTAAACACGCCGATCCAGTCCCCGGCCGCGAGCGGGGTCCCGTCAATGTTGGGCCCCGCGGCCGCCGGCAGAATGACGGTCGCGTTGTTCCCTGTGTTCGGCGTGAAATCCCACTCCGGCGGCGGGCCCGGGTCCGGTTTCCGGATAGCCAGGACGACGCGCTCGTCTCCGCCGCTCGAACCCACGTTCAGGCCGCCGAACGCTTCATCCGCAGCGAGCAGGGTCCGGTCCACGCCGACCGTGATCTCGGCGTTCCCGGTTCCGGACACGGGGTTCACGGACACGACCCAGGGCTGGCCCGCGTCCGGAGTGACGCTCCACGAGAGCTCCCCGGTCCCCGTGTTCACGATCGAGAACGAAAGGGTCTGCAGGTCGGCGCCGAAGTCGAGCGTGTCGGCCGAGAGCGAAAGCACGGGTCCGCTGCCCTCCAGGATGCGGAAGGGCGCGTCGCTCAGGTCGTAGGGGAACAGTCCGTCCGCGTTCTCCACTTTCACCACGCAGTCCGCCGAGAGGTCGGCCGGCACGGTCCAGGAAAAGGTGCCGAGGTTCTGGATGCCGGAGGCGATCGGCGGAAAAACCCAGTGGCTGCCGCCGTCCGAGGAGTAGTGTATGTTCACGCGCTCGGGCCTGAGCATGGTTGAGGATTCCCAATTGATCGCCTGCACGCTTTCCGCGTTCCAGGTCTCGCCGCCATTGGGCCTGAGAATGCGGATATAGGACAGCTGGTAGCCGCAGTACAGCGTGTCCGTGTTCGAATAAGCGGAGACGCCGTTGTCGTTGAAGGAGCGCACCCGGAAGTAGTACGAGTGGTTGAACCGCACGCCGGTGATCTGATGCGATGTTACGTCCGGCCCCAGCACCGCGATTTCCTGCCAGTCGCCGGGAAACGTGGGGAATTCCTTCATCTCCAGCCGGAACCCGTTTTCGTCGTCCGAATGGTCGAGCCAGGTGACGTGGATCTGGCCCGGGAGCTGGACCGCCTGAACGTTCGACGGCGCGGCCGGGGGCTGGGGCACATTCTCACCCGGTATCACGGACACGGCGTCCAGGAACAGGCTGCCGGTCTGCGTGTCCGAGAGCCGGCCCCAGATGTTGATGAAAACCTCCCTGACCGTGCGCCGCGCGGGAAAGGAGGAGAGAACGGACCAGTCGAACAGGACCGTGTTCCACACCGCGGTTCCGTCTCCGTACGCGTCCCGCCGGAGCGGTGTCGCGTCCCCGCTGTAGAAGGTGCGGTCCCTGGCCTGATCGGGATCGTAGACCGTGACATAGGCGTTCGCGTACAGGGTTCCGGTTCCGGTCATGCAGTCCGCGATCCGGACCGCGTATCCGTTCGCCGCCTGCCACACCGCGGACGTGGACAGGTCCGGGGAATGGAACTGCATGATGAACCACGTGTGTCCCGGGTCCGTGATGCCGTGCCCCCCGGCCGTGTTCATCCGGACGCACCCCCGGCCGTCGCCCGCCGGATCCTGACCCGACGGACCGGGATGCTGGACCGCGTCATGCCACCCGAACGTGAAATTGGACGCGGCCGGGCCCTGTCCGGCCTCGTTGAACGCGCCGGTCAGGGTCCATCCCTGGGCCGTGCCGTCGTCGAACGTGAAAGCCTGCTGGAGCGGGGGCTCGGACGAGTCGAGCTGTTCGAATTCGACGTCGTCGATGTTGTTCTCCGCGAACATGGTCGTGACCACGACCATGCGGATGCCGTCGGCCTGGTCGCTGTGCTCCGCGGTCGTGAACCGTCCCGAATTCCACTCGACATCGACCGTCGCCAGCGCGTTCGAGGCGTTGAAGTCGCGGTAGAATTTCACGGTCGTGTAATACGGCGTGTGCACCGGGTGCTCGTCGTGCGAGACCCTGAGGCTGACCCTTCTCTTCGCCGTGCTGAAACGGATTTGGACCTGGCCGGCCTGATCATTGCCGTGCGAAGGAATGATGGGAGAGAAAAAC
This sequence comes from bacterium, assembly GCA_030372965.1. GTDB lineage: Bacteria > Zhuqueibacterota > QNDG01 > QNDG01 > DTFT01 > JAFGAX01. The sequence goes on along the minus strand of JAUCQC010000189.1, from coordinate 14,592 downwards.
AGCATGTAGCCCGTCGGATACGCGGCGGTGATGTTCATCGCGCCGTAGGTGACGATGAAATCCACGCCGTTCGCCGCATCGGTCAGGGTGTTGGCCGGTCCGCCGCGGTACAGCACCTGGCCGACGAGGCTGGACCACTGCGATGAATTGAAGTCGATGGTGCCGGATTGGGCGGCGGTTTCCGCGGCCGGAAACAGCAGGCAGGCCAGGCAGAGGACACCAGCCGAGCTGAAACGCGTGATCCCGCGCATCTCTTCCTCCTTCCGATGAAGCGTCCGCCGGAGACTCGGATACCCCCGGAGTGACCGCAGGTCCTTGCCTCCCCTCTCCCGGTCCTTCGACCGGCCGTCATGGGTTTCCCGGTCCCGGCGGATCGCGATATTGAAAATATGAAAACGAGCAATTGCAGGGCGCAAGCTCAGCGCATCCCATTGTTTTAAAAGGGGATGAGGCCGGAAAGCGTTTAGCGGCTCCTGAAGGAGGAAGCGCGTTCTTAAAATGATAACCGAAAGATGAGGGGAATTACCGGGATTTCCGGCTCTACCTGATTAATTAAGAAAAAATAGTGGACAAGTCAAGATGTATTTCATTGCAGGTGCCCGGCACCTCCAAGGTGCCGGGCACTTGTGAAATCAGAAGCGCCAGGCACCTATGAAGTGCCTGGCGCTTTCGCGGCGCATGCCGAGATCTACCGCATCAGTATCATTTTCACGGTCCGGTCGAACGCCGGCCCGGACAGCCTGCCGATGTAGAGCCCGGAGGGAACCGCGCGCCCCGCGTCGTCCGAAGCGTCCCACGCGATCTCATGCGGGCCCGCGTCCTGCACCCCGTCCGCGAGAACGCGGACCCTGCGGCCGGATGCGTCGAACACCGTCAGCGTGACGCGTCCGCGGACCGGCAGAACGTAGGAAAGCGCGGTCCGCGGATTGAACGGGTTGGGATAATTCCGGAGCAATCCGAAATCCGCGGGATTCGTCCCGGTTCCGCGGACCGCGGCCGTTCCGTCGTCTTCGCGGCCCGGCGATCCGTGCACGTGAACCGAAACCCTCCAGTAGAGGGGATCGTTTGGATCGCCCGCCGGGTTGAAATCGCGGGAAACCAGCGAGAATCCCATGCTGTCGGGTTCCGCCGGCCAGGGACTCCGGTCATCGTAGCGCATCTGGAGCACCGTGTCCCCGGCCGCGGACAGCAGGACGATGCGCTCGCCCCCGTTGTCCAGCTGGCCCGCGTATTCCCCGAACGGGAAAAAGCCGTACCGGCCGTGAAAACGGACCGCGTTCGACGCCAGCACGATGAAGCCTCCAGGCTCGAGAACCGCGGAAGCGGGAAAAGTGAAATCGATGCCGTTGGTGAACACGGCGTCCGTGAGATTCAGCGGGCCCTGAGACGTGTTCTTGAGTTCGACGAATTCCAGCTCCCGGCCGTCGACGGTGTCCGCGTCCAGCGGGTGGTAGTGTATCTCGGTGATCTTCAGCCCGCTGAGGTCATCCCGCATCCGGACGGTGAGCTCGGCCAGGGCGCTCCAGACATTTCCGTCCAGCACGCGGGCCTTCACCCGGGTGGTGGACCGGAAATCCACGGACGGCTCCAAGCCGGACAGGGCCCGGCCTGAAACGGCGCCTCCCGGCAGCCGCGGATCCGTTCCGTCGGTCGTGACCCAGACCGTTCCTCCGGCGTTCGGATTCGAGACCGAGAGGCGTCCGGCCGTCTCCGCGGTGATCGACCGGCACTCAACCGCCATGCCGCCGGCCTTGAAGACCGGCGGGGCCAATTCCGGCCACAGGCCGGCCTGCCTGAGCTGATCGAGCACGATGCCGTTCCGGAACGGGAAAAAATTGTCGACCACATTGTCCACCTGGGGCAGCCAGTCGTCGTGCTTGGTGCGCGGAGTCGACACCTGCGCGTCGCCCCAGCGCGCCGACTCGGCGATGATCGCCATGTCGATCTCGCGGACGCGCGACATGAAGCGCCGGATGTTCGCCTCGGCCGTGAGCGCGCCGTCGTTGAAGAAATGCCGGTACACCCGGTCCGCGAACCGGATGCGGTAGTCCGCGTTCGCGCACAGCCTGTGGTGCAGCCACTGGGGGTGAAACTTGTCGAAACTGGCGCAGTCCATCCTGTACCAGTCGGTGAGGCTCCCGATGTTCACCCGGTCCTCGAACAATCCGATGCCCGGGTCCGCGTAGCGGCTCGTGAACAGCGAGTGTTCGGCGTCGTGGACGAAGAACTTGAAACCGTCGGGATTCACGCGGTTGAACACCGCGTAGAAGTTGTTGGGATTCTGGTTCTGGCCGAATTTCGTGACCGGCGCGTCGAAATCGCCGGTCTGGAAGATGATGATCATGTAGTCGATCAGGTTGTCGATGTCCACCCGGCGGACGCGGGCCGGATCCCTTTCCCCGTCCGGACCGAGCCCGAGCAGGGCGGCGTAATTCTCTGCGGATTCGAATCCCGCCTGGCTCAGGTCCCACACGGCCCGCCAGGAGTCGAGCGTTCCGTCTGTGGCCTCGATGACGTATCCGATGTCCGTGGCCACCTTGACCACGTCATAATCGTCCGGATCGCCGCCCAGATACGAGGCGGCGAACCGGGCCTCGGACCGTTCCTGGGTCTGGTACACCCCCCAGTAGGTTCCGTCGAGGTAGAGGTGATAGAAGCGGCTCCGCGTGTACGGCCGGCCCATGTCGCGCTGAAGGTCGCGCGAATACACGTCGCGGACCATGATGTTGAACACGCCCTGGTCGCCGAAACAGCTCCAGTGGTAGTTCATCGGAGTCCGCAGGTCGATCTTGTCGAATTCGGACACGCCCTCCTCCCCGAACAGGGGCATCCGCAGCTTGGCCGCGCCGTATTCCTCCCGGAAGAACAGCCGGAAGGCGTGCTTGGGATACTGGCCGTGGCGGCTGTACCCGCCGCGGATGCGGAGCCCCGCGTCGATCTGGAACGCGGAATCCCCGTTCGGATCGATCCACTCCACGGAAACGGGCCGTTCCCACTCCTCCCCGTGCTGCATGGCGTTGACATAGATGCCGGTTTTCACGCTGAATAGGTTTTCCAGGCCGGTGGTCAGGGACACGGCCGGCAGGGAGAGCAGGGACGCTTCCATTTTGTCCCGGTACCGGGGGTCGTTCATCACGTCCGGGTCCAGGCCGTAGTCCATCCGCTGGCCGTTGACGAACGCGCCCGGCCACCCGGGACCGGGCGGCACGCCGTCCGGAGAGAGCGCCCCGGCCCTGCGGACGAACAGGTACGTGTGCGTGACGACCGCGCTGAAAACCGTGTCCGATTCGACCGAGGCGGCGCGCACGATGAAACCCGGCGCCGTGCCCCGGCCGGCGGTGTCCTCCGGGTCCACGGTCAGAACGAGAGGAGAGGCGGAGGCGCGGCCGGTCGGGGAGGTCCGGGGATCCGAACCGTCCACGGTGTAGCGGATTTGAAACAGGCCGCCGTCGGTCGTGACCCGGAGCGGAAAAGGATCGCGGTAAAAACCGCGCTCCGCGGAGAAACGCGGCACCGGCGGCTGGCCGGACGCCGGAGCCGCGGCTGCCGAGAAAACGGCCGCGACGAGGATCAGGAAAGCCCGGAGGAACCGGACCGAAGGCGGGATGCGAAAGGTCGTCATGGCGGTTTCCTTACTTTTGAATCACGATTTTGCGTGTCCGTATCAGGCCGCCGTACTGCAGGCGGCAGAAATACACGCCGCTGGCCAGGCCGTCCGGCCGGAACCGGACCCGGTGCTCGCCGGCGCCGTAACGGCCGGATGCCGGAACCGCGACCTCGCGTCCCAGCAGGTCGAATATCCTGAGCGTGATCCAACCCGCTTCCGGAAGGGTGAACCGGAAGGTTGTTTCCGGGTTGAAGGGATTGGGGTAATTCGCCTCCAGCCGGAATCCCGAAGGCGCCGCGGACGCGGCCCGGTCCGTACAGGAGACCCCCGTGGTCCCCCCGGCGGTCCGGAGTATGCTCCCGCCCTGGCCGACGACAAACCCCGTGGCCACGGTCGGGAAAAAAACGTCCAGAAAGGTGTCGTCACAGCCCGTGTCCTGACGCTCCCAGGTGGCCCCTCCGTCCAGCGTGTTCAGAATCGTCCCGCCCGTGCCCGCGGCCCAAACGGTTTTTCCGTCCACCGCGAACAGCGCGGTCAGAACCTCGCCGGTGCCGGTGTCCAGCCGGGTCCATTTCTCCCCGCCGTTCTCCGTGGCCACGATCAGTCCGTTCGCGCCTGCGGCCCAGCCGCGCCGGCTGTCCGCGAAATCGACCTCCTGGAAGAAGACATTGCTCAACCCCGTGCGGAATCCCTTCCAGGTCAGGCCCCCGTCCAGGGTCCGGTAAATCATGCCGCTTTCCCCGGCCGCCCACCCGGTTTTCGAATCCGTGAAGTCCAGGGAATAGAGAACCGAAGCGGCCACCCGGCCCGGCAGGACGGTCCAGGAGCGGCCGCCGTCCGTTGTGGACAGGCACTTCGACTGGATGCTTCCGGTCATGAGGTCCACGACCGCGGCCAGGCCGAACCCGGTGTCCGCGTCCAGCATCTGCAGGTCGAGGATGTATTCGAATTCCTGCCGCCGCGCCGTGCTCCAGGTGTTCCCGCCGTCCGTGGTTCGCAGCACGACACTGGCCATCTCGAACGCCGCTTGCGATTGAATGACGTAGCTGCCCGTCAGCAGGCCCGTGTCCGGGTCCGTGAACTGAAGGGAGGTGAACGCGAAATTCGCGAGCCTGGGGTCGTCCAGCACGGGCGCCGGGTTCGCGGTCCACTCGCCGCCGCCGTCCGTGGTCCGGTAGAGCGCGCCCGAGGCGACCGCCCATCCCCTGTCCGGATCGATGAAGAAAACCGAGGACAGGTCGCCGAAGGCGCCCCGCGTGCGGGGCATCCAGGTCGCGCCGGCGTCCGCGGTCTCCAGCAGGCAGCCGGCCGTGCCCACGGACCAGCCCGTTCCCGAACCGGAGAAGGAAATCGCGTTCAGACCCGCGGCCGCGGAAGCGTGGACCGGGGCCCAGGTGGCGCCGCCGTCCGTTGTGGCGATCACCCCTCCCCCCAGTTTCCGAAGAAACCCGTATTCATCGAGCGATCCGTTGAATCCCGCGGCGAAGCCGGTGTCCGGGTTCAGAAAACGGACCGACGCGAAATCGATCCCGGTTCCCGCGTCGACGGCCTGCCAGCCGAGGCCGCCGTCCGTGGTTCTCAGGAGCGTGCTGTCCTCCCCCGCGGCCCAGCCGAGGTCGGGGTTCACGAAATGGCCGGACCACAGATTCGCCGCGGTTCCCGCGTTCCGGGCCGTCCACGACGAACCGCCGTTCTCGGTTTTCAGGAGGGTGCCTCCGTGGCCCACGGCCCAGCCGGTGTCCGGATTCACGAAGAACACGGATCTCAGCCTGCGGACCGTGCCGCTGGACTGCGGCGTCCAATCCTCTCCGCCGTTTCCGGATCGGTAAATGCCGCCCCAGCGTCCCACGGCCCAGCCGGTGTCCGGGTTCACGAAGAACACGTCATCCAGGTCATCCTCGATGGCGTTCGGCAGGTCGGTCCAGGTCGCGCCTGCGTCGCCCGTCCTCAGAACCGTGCCGATCTCGCCGACGATCCATCCCGTGGAGTCGTCCGCGAAATAAATCGAGTTCAGATCGTTGTCCGAGCCGGCGAGCGGAGTCAGATTGTCCCAGGTCTCGCCGCCGTCCGCGCTCCTTACGCAGGCGCCGCCGTTTCCGACCGCAATCAGCCTGTCCGGATCGAAAACGTGAACATCGTTGAGCTCATTGCCCAGGGGAATCGGGCTCTGTCTCTCCCACACGGCGGCCCGGGACAGGGACGCGGCGCAGAACGCCAGACCGAGAATGAATTTGAACCGCGCGCTTTTCATCTGCATTCCTTGTCTATTATGGAGAACCGGGAGGACGCATCCGGCGGAACAGTACGTAAAGGCGAATCCCATCCGGATGAATATTTCTTGGAATGGAATAAACGACTCCAATGTTGTAAGAGCATACGATAAATCCAAGTAAAAGTTGGTAACAAAAACGCCTTCCGTGTGTCTCGGGACACTCGGAAGGCGTTCATTTATCTGATCCATACAGATCGCCGGGCACCTTGTAGGTGCCGGGCACGAGGTCGGTCCGTCCGGAACGTTCGATCAGCCACGTGCAACGCACCTTGAAGGTGCGTCGCACGTGGCTTCACCGTATCACCAGCATCTTACCGGACCGGGTCGCGCCGCCGACCGTCAGATGATAGAGGTACACGCCCGAACCCGCGGGCCTGCCGTCCTCCGCGTTTCCGTCCCAGAACGCCTCGCCCTCGCCCGCGGGCCGTTCGCCGCGGATCAGGGTACGGATGGCGCGGCCGAGAATGTCCGTCACTTTCAGGGTCACGTCTGAACGCGCGGCCAGCCGGTACGAAATCACGGTGCCGGAATTGAAGGGATTCGGGTGGTTCCGGCCCAGTTCGAAGGATTCGGGCGCGGATTCCGCGGTCCCGGCGGACACGCCGCTTGTCCCTCCCGTATACTCGGCCAGGCGCACGGGGTCCGTGCGCCGCTCGTCCGCGCCCTCGCACGCGAAACTCCCCTTTTCGAGGAAGTGCAGGGCGTAGTAACTGATCTGGAAGGGGGATGGCGTGTTCAACAGCGGATTCGAGATGTGCAGAATTCCCATGGGAATCCGTTCGCCGCACACGGAACAGGTCTGGATGCCGTACAGTTCGACGTATTCCGCGAAGGGTCCGTCCAGGCGGGGCACCGCGGGAAGGGAGCGGATCGTGTTCGCCAGAGCCAGCGCCAGGGCCGCGCCGTCCGGAACGCCGTCCCCGTCCGAATCGGCCCGGTTGGGATCAGTGCCGAAACGCCTCTCCTCTTCGTCCGTCAGGCCGTCGTTGTCCGAATCGCCTTCGATGAATCCCTGGTGCGTCTTCATGGCGGCCGCCAGACTCACGGCATCGAGCCTGCCGTCCGGATGCACGTCCCCGTCGTACGCGAACGCTCCGGCCGCCAGCGCGTGCAGGCCGAGGAACGGGAACTCGCAGGTCCGGCGGTTTTCCGGGTTCGTGATCCGGACCAGTCCCATGTTGTGAACGGACCCGCAAACCGCGCAGGATTCCAGCCCCCACATGGGCATGAACTGCACATGGCTGTGCATCCCGTCCGGAACCTCGCCCAGGCGGGGAAACAGGCGGATCAGGTTCTCGGCGAGGTCCGGCCCGTCCGGAACGCCGTCGCCGTCCCGGTCCGGAACCGCGGACGAACCGTCGGAGAACAGGCTGTCCTCCTCCGCGTCCGTGAGCCCGTCGCCGTCCAAGTCCGGCGCGGCCGGAAGGCCGTGGCCCGGATCGAACGGAAACACGATGGCCTTCAGCGTGTCGATGTCCACGCGATCGAACGCGTCGTCACTGCCGTGGGAGAAATAGCCGTGCTCCATGAAATGAAGCGCCATGTACGACAGGTCCATCTCAAGGCCGCGGAGGGGATGCGCCAGGGTCACGTATCCCATGTTCACCCAGGCGCCGCATTTCGGGCACGGGATGATGCCCCGCATCGCGTGGTCGGTCTTGTACGCCCGATCCGTCTGCACAGTGTCGGGCAGGGAATCGATGCGGGTCTTGAACAGCGCGGCCCAAGCGTGGCAGTCCCCGAGGTCGAATCCCCGGTCGAAGACGCCCAGCCGTATCTCCTCGGCATAGGTCAGGCCGTTGGAGTTGACGTCTCCGGGCAACGGAATAAAATGGGTGGAATCAGCCGATGTACCCGCGGACAGGAGGCCGCCTGAGAGAGCGATGCCCGCCAGGGCCAGATTCAGGGACCGCCGCGCCGAGACATCCAAAGCCTTCGACGGGTCGAACCCGGCCATCTGCCCGGCGACGGCATCATGGCAGGAACGGTAATAGGGGATCAGTTCGGCCGTGCTCCTGCATTCTTCGCAGGCCCAGTGGAAGAGCATGGACTGCGTTTTGCGGTCGAGCCCGTTCGGCTTGTAGGGCCGTCGGACGAATTCAGAGACACAGCAGGACGGATAACCGAACAGGAAGCCTTCCGTTTTCCGGTCCCCGGCACGGCCTCCGATCAACGTGTTCCCGAATCTGCGGATGTACAGGCTCGTGTACCTGCCGGACGCGCTGAACACAGTTTCCTCGACCCGCCTTCCGGACTCCGTCCTCCTCGTGACGGTTTCCACGGACAGGCCCCTGCCGCGCAGGGTTTTTCGGCTCCGGTCCGGAAGGGGCCCTTCCCACCGGCTCATGGGCTTGACGCCGCGGGCCGTCAGCTCGGTCAGGTAGCGGAATTCAAACTCGCGGATGCGGCTTCTCTTCCGGATCATGGCGCCCCCCCGGTTGATGGAACGGAATTCTGAGGAATGTCACGGTTTTCCGGACTCCGCTCTGTCCGATCCTGATGCGTATCGCATTGAATCTGCGGCAATTGGAGCGGATCGTGTCCGGTTTCAGGGATTCCTCAGCAGGGGGACAGGCAATTCGCGGGCCAATTCAAACCTCCCGGAGGCTCCAAGCCTCCGGGAGGCTGGAGATTTTCCACGCGGACCTGAAATATCTTCAAGCCTTTCAGGCCTCGTTTTCCGGGTCCGCGTTCGAAAATCAGAGATTGTGCGACCGGACATACGCGAAGTCCGGAATCAGAAGACCGTTGACCGCGATGAGAATCCCGTCCGAAGAGGATCCGGACGAAGTGGAAATGCTCTGAATGCCCCGAATCCATAGCCCGGCCATCAGCGCCTGCACCTGGACCTGGCTTCCATCCGCCCCCTGCAGAAGATTCCCCGGGGAGAGAGTCTGGGCCTGCTTGAAGGAACCGTCCGCCATCAGGAACAGCGTGTTCCCCCTGACGACGACTTCCTTCTGAGTCCCGTTCATCATATAACGGACAAACATCATCCTGATCGGGTTGGTCGCCGAAGGAGGGATGCCGTCGCTGTAAGCGACCGTGTCCGACCGCCAATTAAGGCCGGCATCGCATCCGTATATCGCGTCGCCGGGCGTGAAGTGCTGAACCGCCTTGAACTGGGTGGCGCTCACGGGCACCGGCGTGTCCCATCCGAGAGCGGGCATGCCGCCCTGTCCGCCCAGCAGAACGCCGGAATTGTCTTCCGTCCGCGTCAGGGGCGCTTTGTCGGTTTCACAGCCGCAGACCGCGAGAAACGCGAGCATCGTCACGGCGAAGGGTATTTTTTTTAACATCCCATCCTCCTGCACTGAACGTTTATCAGAGCCTCCGGGAGGCCGGTATCGTCAGGTCCGGAAAATTCCGATCACAGTCGCCACCGCGATCGCGATCGAGAGAATCACGCGCAGAAGCGTGCCGGCGATGAATCCGACGAAAGTGCCGAACGCGGAGGAGAGCGCCTTCGCGTGACCGGCCTCCCCGGTCAGTTCCGCGACGTAGGCCCCCAGAAAGGGCCCGCCGATCACGGTCACCAGACCGAAAGGCCCCAGCGGCGGCAGAAGGAACAGACCGGCGAGGAGACCGAGAATGCTTCCGACCTCGCCGCGCTTCGTGCCGCCGTATTTCTTCGCGCCCCACGCGGGCGTGTAAGTGTCGATGATCTGCATGGCGACGACCAGGCCGCCGGCCGTGAACAGAAGGGATTCGGAGAACTCGGCGAAGCGGGTGAAGTGCACGAGCAGAAGGCCCGCGAAGCACAGCGGCGGACCGGGCAGGACGGGCAGGACGCACCCTGCGACGCCGAGCGGCATCAGCAGGAGTCCGAGGATGAGGAGAAGCCAGTCCATTGAATTCTCCGGCTGGTTGGTGCCTCCCGCCGGCGGACATTCCCCGGGAGGACTTGTGTTTTCAGAGTTGTTTCCCGGTCATTCACCCGAGCCATACGACCAGGCGTCGTCCGGGCGGATTGATCAGGAAACGCCGTTCCGTAGCTCGATTGCCAGATGGTTCAACGAAACAGCCTCGATATCTGGAGCCAGCGGATATCGGTCCTTCCCGGGATACACGACCCATCGACGATCGGGATTCAAGTCGACGCACGCCTGATAAAATCCGCGCTCCGGCCGCGGCGTGAGACTTCGTTTGATTTCCACGGCCCACGTCTTTCCGCCCGGAAGCGCCAGCAGAAGGTCGATTTCCGCGCCTCCCGTGGTCCGGTAATAATACCCGGCGGTTCCGTTCGGAGCCGCGTTCAGCAGGTTCTCGATGACGAATCCCTCCCAGCTGGCGCCCAGTACGGGGTGCGCCAGCAGGCTTTCCATGTCCGGAATCGACAGCAGATTGTGAAGCAGCCCGCTGTCCCGCCAGTAAATGCGCGGTGATTTCTTGAGTCTTTTTCCGGCATTGGAATGCCAGGGGGCCAGACGCCGCACCAGAAAAAGATCGACCAGGAGATCCAGATACCGGCCCACGGTTCTCCCGTCCGCTCCGAGACTGCGGGCCAGTTCGGACGTGTTCAGGGGCGCGCCCTGGCGGTGGGCCAGCATGGTCCAGAAACGCCGGAGGGTTTCCGCGGACAGGCGCAGTCCGAATTGCGGGATGTCGCGTTCCAGATAGGTCCGGATGAAATCGGAACGCCATCGCATGCTCCGGCTGTCGCTTTCCGCCAGCAGGCTTTCCGGAAAACCGCCTCTCAGCCACAGCGCATCAACCGGTTTCCCGGTCGGTTCCAGCACAAAGAACGGTGACAGATCGAGGTACCGGATCCGTCCGGCCAGGGATTCTCCGGATTGCTTCAACAGATCCGTGGACGCGGAACCCAACAATAGATAGAGGCCGTCCGATTTGCCAGAACGCCGCGCCCGGTCGATCAGGCCCCGCAGAACCGGAAAAAGACCCGGCGACCGGTGTATTTCATCAAGAACCACGAGCTTGTCGAGATGGCGTTCCAGATAAAGTTCGGGTTCCGCCAGCCTGGAACGGTCCTGCTCAGACTCCAGGTCAAGATAAAGGGATTCCCGACTACCGGCGAGGCCAAGGGCAATGGTTGTTTTGCCGGATTGTCTCGGACCCAGCAGACAGACCGCGGGCGCCTCGGATAAGGCCAGCGATAGGGAAGGAAGTATAAAACGATCGATCATCCTTGCAAATATAGCTATTAAATGCAAGATTTGCAAGGATAAAATAATGCCGAAAAGGAATCTAATCCAATAATAACAATATCTTATATCCGAACCGATCTATCGGGATCGCATTTTTTAAAATGTTCCAGCAGTCTCCGTTCAGAAACGCTGTCCCAAAAAAATCCTGAAAACCCTTCGGGTTCGATAAAAATAGAAACCTCCCGCGACTTTCACTGATCCGCGGGAGGCTGTAACATCGTGCGATCACCCCCGGATTCTTTTTCGGGGGTCTTTCTCGGAAATATCAACGCAAGGAACAGCAACGGCTATTCGGCCGCTGCCCCGTCTCCCAGCGCTTTCTCCTTCTCCGCCCGGCCCGCGCAACGGTCGCAGAGGTCGGTGATGTTCTTCAGCTCGCGCGCCTGGGCCACCGTGCCCTCGAAGATCTCGTCCGTCTTGGCCGTGTTGATGTAGCCGCAATCCGAATACAGGTGGTAGCTGCTTCCGTACTTCGTCCAGTACACGTGGTTCAGTCCGTTGTTCAGCGATTCGACGCGCGCCGTCTGCTCGGCGTACTGCTCCACGGACGGCGGGTTGAAATCCACGCCCGTGATGCCCGCGATGAGCATGGCGACCACGGCCACCGCTCCGATGAGCCCCTTCTGCTTGCCCTTCAGGTTCTTGTTCGTGAAGATGAGGATGACCAGGGGCAGGAAGGCGATGACGGCCATGATCAGGCCGAGCTGGTTCTGCACGAAGAACTTGAACGGCTCCTTTTCCGACGCGGGGTCGAGCCGGTTCGACTTCTTCCACAGAAGCGAGCCGACGACCGCGAAAATCAGGTCCGCCACGATCAGCGCGATGAGCGCCGCGGTGTTGACCGGCGCCTTTCCGAGCTGGAGAATGGCGGCGATTTCGAAACCGATCGCGACGAGAAACGAGAGAATCCCGAACAGACGCAGGGTCTTGGCCTTGCCCTTGCTCTCCGCGGTCGGGACGAACGGCCGGCCGCCCTCGGCCTGGGACGCGTCTCCGCCCACATGGGTCAGTTTCTTTTTGGTCCCTTGATCCGGCATTTCCTTTCCTCCTTCGATAAATCGAATGATTCCCTGTTATCAATAAAACGAATTTTTACATGGGAATCAAGGTGTTTTTATGCGACCGGTCAGGCGCACTTTCTCGCTCCCAGCGGGACGCCGGGAGCGAGGAAAACGCGCGGGTCCTCCCGCGCGCGGCGGATTTCGGGCTTTCCGTCATTCCATCATCCGTCTCACGCATCGGGCCAGGTTCAAGCCGTCGAACGGCATGGGCATGAAGGAGGCGGCGCCCGAGAGCTTCCAGCTGCGGACCAGTTCGTCGTCGTAGAAACCGGACAGGACCATGACCCGGACGCCGGGGAAGTAATTGGAGATGATCGGGACCATGGTGCTGATCTGGCTGATGCCCATGGTGTCGTTCGTGATCAGAACCGCGCCGTAGGCGATTCCGCTCAGCGCCTGGTAGACGGCCTGGATATTCGCGGTTTCACGCATGACCGTGACCGGCCAGCCGTCCTGGCGCAGAAACCGCGCAACAATGTCTCCGATCGTGTCGCCCACGACCAGTATCCGTTTCATTAAGCTCCCTCCCTTGCATCAACTGCGACGCACCATTCAGGTGCGTCGCAGAGTTCCGCGATCCAATCAGATCCCCTTCAGCCACTGCAGAACCGCCCAGGTCGCCTCCAGGTCCTCGCGGTTGTATTTTTGGATCTCGGAGACGATTTCGCGCCTCAGTCTGTCATCCCCGGTCTCGACCGCGCGGATGTATCGCGCGATGGACCAGTCGCCTCCGAATTCCTCCATGGACCGGATGAACCCGGCCTGTTTCTCGATGACTTTCAGGCTGTAGCTGGGCACCGGGAGAACGACCGCTTTCTTTGTGACCGGAAGAAGGTTTAGGCAGTTCTTCAGCACCCTCTCCCCGATCCCATCCCTGTCCCCGTACCGTCCGATATAGGACCTGATCTTCGTCGTCTCGTAATTGTGCCAGTGGACGAACGGGATGTCGCCGTACGATTGGAAAATTTCAGCGCCGTTTTCGAGAAAACGGAACCAGCCCTCCCGGTCCCCGTCCGCCCCGAATCCGGCCATGGCGGCCCGGTATCCGCCCTTCCTTTCGCCGAACACCTGGGTTCCCCAGAGATAGATTTTGTCCAGTTCCTCGAACCAGGGCGGCAGGCCCTCGAGGTCGAACATGACCCAGTTCTCGGCATCCGGAAGCTCCGGAGCCCCGAGCAGGATGCGCTGCTTCCCCTTCAGCGCCGCGGCCTGCCGCAGGATGCGGCCCGCGGCGGAGCCGATGCGCTTCTTGGTTTTACCCGACGGCCTGGACACGTTCCGCAGGGATTTCTCGTCGAACCGGGCCAGCAGGTCGTCGATGGTCCGCACGCCCATTTCACGCAGGGTTTTCGCCGCGGATTGATCGATGTCCGGGAGGATCGCCGGATCGGCTGAATCCTCCGCGATTTTCCAGCACCTTTCCTGGAAGGGACAGCCGGCGCACTTGGACCAGCCGACGGGAGAATACGGCTCCTTGCGGAGGGAGGCGGCCGCGCGGATGAGATCCAGGGCGCGGAGCGCGTCCGCTCCGCCTCCGTACGGCAGTTCCTCCAGGGTCCGGTCGCCCCGGTACACTTTCAGTCCGGCCGGCTTCATCCTGAAGGTTTTCTCGAACAGCCAGCCGTACAGCTGAAGCTGGAGGAAAATTTCCGGATGCGTCTTGAAATCCGCGTGACGGCTGAGCTTGCAGTCCGTGATGACGTACGATCCGTTGTCGCGTATCATCAGGTCCGGAACGCCGGTGACTTCGGCGCGTGACCCGTCCAGACGGGCCTTCATCGCGCCCTGGTAAATGACCGGCTCTCCCCTCCGGACGGCCTCCAGGGTCCGGGCCGCACTGCGGTCCATGTCCCGGCCGGACAGATTGACGTGCTCCGGAAACGCCGCCAGATACGCTTCTTCATGCCGCCTGCCGAGTTCGGACAGGAGTTCTTCGAATTCACCGGGTTTCGCGCCCGGTTCTTCATGCGCGTTGAGATAGATCCGCCGTTCACAGAGACTGGGGCGGTACAGGGCGTGGATGTCGGAAGCGGAGAGTTTCATGTGTTGAAGTCCGATTTTGCGGGATGCGACGCGGGATGCGGAGCTGTCTGAAAAGTCTGTTGACTCGCGCCCTGAGCGAAGTCGAAGGGCGCCGGGTGATGGATTTTCAGCCCGCCTCGACGGAGTATATCCTGAGCAAAACGAAGGGCTCGGCGAGCGTATTGTTTCCAAAACAGACTTTTGTTAGAAACCCCTGCATCATCACATCTTGTACACGATCTTCCCGTTTTCCTCGGAAATCATCCGCGACCCGAACAGCTGGTCGATGATCCGGTCGAGCTTATCGTCCGAAACCGGCTTGCCGACCATGGACTTGATGTGCTGTTTCAGGGTCTTGCGGTTCCTGGGCCTGCGGCCCTTGTCGATCTTCTTCAGGTTGGCCAGCACCCTGGTGTAGTGGTCATCCGTGTCCCTGTGCTTCCGGCCGGACTCGGCCTTGGGTTC
>JAUCQC010000188.1 GCA_030372965.1 bacterium | reverse complement strand
TTTATAATTGAAAGTTTTTTTGGGCCGCATGGAACACGGACGGATTCACGGGTTCCAGAAAAATCGGGGTGGTGAAGTGAGGGACGTGCGACGCGCCTTGTAGGCGCGTCGCGCGTGCAGGCGAATGGAACCTCCCGCGGGTTTGTGTGAACCCGCGGGAGGTTCGGAAAGAACAGGTGCCCGGCACCTTGGAAAAAGGCTTTTGCAACCTTGGAGGAGGGTCCCATGCATCCCGTGAAAACAGCGGAACGGATTCTTGCGGCAAGCCTGCTCCTGTCGCTGTGGACGGCGTCCGGTGCCGCGGACAGGGGCCCGGGTTTTCCGGCTCAAGTCCAGGTGGACGATCAGAGGATCAACGACGACACTGGAGCCGCGGACCAGTCCAGGCCCGCCATCGACATGCACAGGGGCGGACTCGCGGTCGTTGCGTGGCCGGACGGGCGGAACGGCGATTTGGACATCTATTTCCAGCTCTACAACCGGAGGGGATCGGCCTTCGGTACGCTCGGAAACGTCCGCGTCAATGACGACCTCCACGGGAACGTGATGCAAAAATGCGACGTGGCCATGGACGGGTACGGTCATTTCCTGGTCGCCTGGGACGCGGGTTACGGATCCGAGTCGCATGCGATCGGTCAATGGTATTATGCCAACGGGAAACCCATGGGAGGCAATTTCAGGATCGACGAAGGGGCGGGGGCGGTCCGCAACGGGGGTGTGGCGCTCGCCGGCGTGGATTCCGGCGGCGCGGTCGCGGTCTGGTCGGACAGACGCAACAACGCGAACGGCGAGATCATGCTCCAAATTTTCGACCGCTACGGGAATATGTCAGCCGCCGGCACCCGCGTCCATCCTGAGTCCGACAGCGGAATGGTTTACGCCGCGGTCGACGTTTCCCCCGCAGGGAAGGGATGGGTTGTCTGGCAGGAAGGGACAGGAACGGCCGGGAACCGGATCATGGCCCGCCGCTTCGGCATTGAATCCGGCCTCCGCGGCAACGCCTTTCAAGTCGCGCCGCAGAACGATCCCGGCGCTGTGAACTGCATGGGGCCCGTGGTCGGGGTCGGGCCGGACGGAGCCGCGACGGTTTTCTGGATGACCGATTACGGGGACGGGGTCATCCGGCGCAGGGCCTGCCTGTACGATTCCGGAGGGACCCCCGTCGTCGGGCCCTTCTTCGTGGACGAGGACGATAAGTTCGGGTTTCAGGGCGAACTGTCTGTGTGCCGGTTCGACGACGGCCACTCATTTTTTCTTTGGTCAGGCAATGTGGCGGGCGACTGGAACATCTACATCCGGTCCTGCGACGCGGCAGGCGTGTTCAACACGGCCAGCGTGCCCGTCAACGACACGCCCGGTCTTCAGTTCGGGGCGGACATCGTCACGGACGGGGGCGGCATCGTGCAGATGGTCTGGTACGACCGCAGAAACGGCGTGGATTTCGACGTGTACGGCACGCGCCTAACGAACAAAGCGCCGATGGCGCTCACCGCGGGATCCGGATTCGACGGCCGTGTGCCCCTCTCCTGGGAGCCGCCATACGGGGACTCCAGCCCGACCCGGTACCTGATCTACCGCTCCGAGAGCCCGGTGGAGGTGCCGCTCCTCATCTCAACGGTGGACCTGACGACCCGGCCTTTCCCGGACCGGATGCGTGACTTCATCGATTTCACGGCGGAGAACGGCAAGTCCTATTACTATAGCGTACGTCCGGACGCCGCCGGCAGTCTCTCCTCGATAGTCGGCAATGTGACTCCGGCCGCGGGCGGGCACGTGATCCGCTCGGCCTGGTGCGACGCACCTCCGACCGTGGATGGATCCCTGGCGCTCGGCGAGTGGATGACCGCGACCGATGTCGACATCTCGGAGCCGAGCGGGCTCGGGGATGTCCATCTGTTCCTGATGAACGACCAGACCAACCTGTATCTCGCGGTGAATGACACCCGGGACACGCAGGCCGAGCCTGCAAGCACGCTGGGGCTTTTGATCGACCCGAACAACGACGGCGCATGGCCGGCGGCCGGACCGAGCGAGGAAGGCCTGTTGGGCTTCACGCCCGCGGGAGGGGGATTTCTCGGATACTGGGGGGCGTATCCCGAAGGGCTGGGAGGAAACGCGGCCGTGAGCCCGGTACTTGCGCCCGCCGCCGTGTCGGCTGGCTCCGGACACGTCGTGTACGAATGCGCGCTTCCGCTGACCGATCCGCCGCACGCGTTCGCGCCGGGTGGCACTTTCGGGTTTGCGGTGGCCGTGTCGGATCCGGGAAATTTCTACTCCTATCATTACGGGTACGCGGGAGAATGGCCTCCAGGCGCCCTGTGGGAGGCGGCGGAAACCCTGGGTCACCTGACTTTGGCGTCCGGGCCCGATGCCGTGGACGCGGAATCGGATTTTGCGGCCGATTTCAGCCTGGGCCGTAATTATCCGAATCCGTTCAACCCCGTGACGACCGTGCCGTTCCGGATCGACCGGGCGGGCCGGGTGACGCTGAAGATTTATGACGCGCTCGGCAGCATGGTCTCCGTGATGGCGGACGAACGTTACGAGGCGGGAAGCCACGCCGTCCTTTTTGACGCTTCCGGCCTGGCGTCCGGGGTTTACATCGTCCGTATGGAGGCAGAGGGATTTACCGCGTCCAGAAAGATCGCGGTGGTGAAGTGAGTGATTAACGAAGTGCGACGCACCTTGAAGGCTGTCTCTTATACACATCTGACGCTGCCGACGAGTTCCGAA
>JAUCQC010000187.1 GCA_030372965.1 bacterium | reverse complement strand
GTTCGGAACTCGTCGGCAGCGTCAGATGTGTATAAGAGACAGACACGGGTCTGCGTGAAACCTATGTCGAGCTGGCGCAGGGGATCGAAAGCGGACTCCGCCTGCCGGATCTGATGCCGAAGGATTTCGACCCCGGCGAACGCGACACCTTTCCCTTCGAGGAACGGCGTCTGCTCGGCCGCGCGGTCGGGCTTGTCGTCACCGGCGACCCGGCGGCGGCACGAATGGTGATCGAAAACCGCAAACGGTCGATTTGGCGGAGGGACCCGCAGAGGTCGCCGGCCTGGACGGCGCTTGAGAGGGCGGCCGCCATGATCGAATCCGCCGCCGCGGTTTCGGGGGGCTTGACCGGGAAAAAGAACCTCACGGATTTGATGAACGCCTACACCGAAGGCGGTTGGTCGGACCTCGACCGGGCGTCGCGCCTGTTTGAAACCGCCCTCACCGCCTGCACCGACGATGACGTCATCGCCCCGGTCGTCGACCTCTGTCGTCGTCACTACCGCGAAGCCGTCACGGCCTTGCAGGATGCTTTCCTCGCGGCGGTTCAAGCGGAGGGCTGGCCGCCGGACGGAGCGTCGAGGCAGACCCGTATTTTCGACGAACATGTGGCCCCGTTGCTGGAACGCCGCGAGAAAACCGCGTTCTTCATGGTGGATTCCCTCCGCTACGAAATGGGCCGCGATTTGGGCGAGGCCTTGGCGGGAACGGGCGAAGTCCACGTCAGCCACGCCGCGGGGGTTGTCCCGACGGTGACCGGCTGCGGCATGGCGGCGCTCATGCCGGGTGCGGACGGAATGCTCCGGCTTGTGGAGAAAGACGGGGGCCTTGTCCCGGCCCTCGGAACCCGCCTGCTGAAGACATCGGCGGACCGTATGAAGCTGTTGGCCGACACTTACGGCGACCGGTTTTTCGAGACCACATTGGACGACCTGCTCGGCTCGCCGAAAAAGGCCGCCGCCAACCTGAAGAAAGCGGAGCTCTTTGTGGTGCGGACCCAGGACCCGGACACGGTGGCCGAGAACCTCGGTGCCTGGCGTG
>JAUCQC010000186.1 GCA_030372965.1 bacterium | reverse complement strand
CCACGATCACCGGCATGGCGGAGGACGCCGCGGCCACGGGCGACGTCGATTTCACCATGGATCCCGAGTCCATCCGCAACCTGCTCATCGCGCACCTGGGCGCCTGATCCGCGGCGTTCGGGCCGCGCTTCATCGACCGGGAGATTCCCTTGCATTCACGTCCGCTGATCCGCGCCGCGGTTTTCTCTCTCGCCCTGATCGCGGGGTGCGGCCGCGAACCGCTTCAGGTCTGGCCCCTGCAGTCGCCGGCCGGCCGTATCACGGTTTTCGTCGAGCAGTCCGCCGGATCGCGGGCCCTGTCGTTCCGCGTCATCGAAAGCAGGGATGGAGCGGAGATCGTGCGCCGTTCCCGCCTGGGAATCCCCGCGGAATCCGGCGATTCCCTTCAATTCATCTCTCAGACCCCGGTGGCCGGAATCGACACCGCGGTCGTCCTTGCCGGGGGCGGAACCTTCGGCCTCCGCGCCTTTCAAACGGCGCTGACGTTCGAGAATCCCGCGGGGGCCCGCGTCCAACTCGACTGGCTCGCGGCGGACGACGGAATCGCGTTCCGGTGCCGTCCGGCCGGCGCAGGCTCGGCCGTCCCGCCCGTTTCCGCGTGGCGGGTGATGACCCCGGCGGACGCGGCTCCCGATCCGTTTTCGGGAGCGGGTTTCGCGGAGGCGGTCGGGACGCTGTGATTCAAAACATGTGAGACGCTCCCTGCGGGTGCGTCGCGACTCAGCCGCATAAAAGTGCCCGGCACCTCGGAGGTGCCGGGCACTTGCCTTTGGACAGCTTCCCTTTTTTATGCGGAAAACGCGGACCGGGCGTTCAGCGCAGAATCGTCATCTTCACGGTTTTCACGAAACGCCCGGCTTTCATGCGGCAGAGGAACACGCCGGAACCCGTTTTTCTCCCCCGGTCATCCTTCCCGTCCCAGGCGATCGCGTACTTGCCCGGCTGAACCGTCCGGTCGACCAGCGTCCTGACCCGCGCACCGGACATGGCCATTATTTCGATCACAACCCGTTCGGGTTTCGGAACCGAATAGACGACGGTCGTGCCCGGATTGAACGGATTGGGGTAATTTCTCGACAGGTCGAATTTCGACGGAAGCGCGGACCGGTCCTGAACCTCCTGCAGCGAACCGATCCGGAATCCGCCTTCGGGCGACGCCCAACGGACGTTTCCCGCCAGATCCACGGCCTTCACTTTCCATCCGTAGGAACCGGTATTCAGGAAGGTTTCGGACCAGCTCGTGTCCGGAGTCGACCCCGTGGAATCCAGTGCGCCGCCTTCCGTCCCGACATGAAGGACATACCGGATGCTGTCGCCATTGACCGCGTCCGCATTCGCGGAAGATGACCAGCGGAAAACCGGACTGATCATGTCCGGAACGACGGTTCCGTCCCCGGGTTCAAGAAGGGAGAAAGGGCCGGGGGGATCGTCCACCGGGATCACGCCGAGCCGCAGGGTGTCGGAAACGGCTGAACCGGGCGGGTCGCTGAGCGTCAGGCGGACCCAGGCGGATCCGTTCCAGTCCGGATCGGCCCAGAAGTGGAGACCCAGCGAGGTCCTGTCCAGTTGCAGGCCCCGGGACCACTCCCCGACGGCCAGGACGAGAGTCGAGTCCGGGTCTTCGGGGTCCGAGATCCACGACGCGAGAATCGCGTTCCCGATCAGCAGCGTGTCGTCTTCCGCGAAGGCCGTGTCCCGGACCGCGAGCGCGGGGGGATGCAGGGATCGCTCGAAGCGGGCGATGACGGTTTTGGACGTGTCCATCACGACCGAGACGGAGTCCGACGTTCCGGAGCAGTCACCGGTCCATTCGACGAACCGGAATCCCGGTTTCGGGACCGCGGCCAGAAAAACGGTCGAGTCCTCCTCCTGCCACACGCCGGCCGGTTCCGCGATCACGGATCCCATCGTCGTGTCTTCGACCCGTGCGGTCAGCGGAAAGAGTCTGTCCCAAAGGGCCATTTCCGTGATGCCGCCGTTGATGAGAACCGTGGAGGGGTTGTTCTGCCCGGTGTAATGCCCGAGGCCGGTTCCCTGCCACCAGCGGAAGCGGAACATCGCGCTGTCCGCGATCACGGTGTCCGGGACCGCGCCTGAACGGTCGATGAGGGTCGTGTA
>JAUCQC010000185.1 GCA_030372965.1 bacterium | reverse complement strand
TTCGGAACTCGTCGGCAGCGTCAGATGTGTATAAGAGACAGGAGATAAAGGGTGTCCGTACTGCCCAGATACTGCCGGATGATGCGGCGGTGATAGACGTGGCCGTTCACGAAATCCAGCGGGATGGTGTCCCCGCGGCTGTAGTCGAACACGTGGAAGGCTTCGTCGTAATTGGCGGGATTGCGCCGGACCTGGTTCAGAAGCAGCCAACCGCTGTCAAACACGCGGCCGCCCAGGGGGAGCGTCTTTCCGAAATACAGGACGCTGTCCCGGCTGGCCTGAAAACGAAGTCTCTGCTCGAGTCCGGTCAGGGTCAGGCGGAGCGTGTCGACCGGTCCTCTGCGATACCGGGCATCCGCCGCGGAATCCGGGACCGCAGTTCCGTTGTCATCTCCCCCTGGAAGCGGATTGGGATCGACCGCGGTTCCGGACGTGACGCTGTTCGTCCGGACGCCTTCCCCCTCGTTCCCGACCCGATCCGCGGCCCGGACCCGGTAATACGTCGGAACGCCGGGTTTGACCCGCGTCTCATAGGTGAGCGTGGCCGGCGGATTTGGATCCGCGAAGACCGTGTCAATGGGCGTTTCCGCGCCCGTTCCCTCCGAGCGGTAGATGTGGTACTCGGCAACGCCGCTCACCGTGTCACGGACCGTGCTCCAGGAGACCAGCACGGTGTACGTGCCTGCCAGAACCGCCTGGCTGAATTCAACGGGTTCCGGAGGCGTCCGGTCCTGCGTCGTGTACGTGAAGTCCGAGTACAACAGGAGCGCGTCCGATTCGAGGCTGTACGCGGCCTTGACATAATATCCGTAAGTGTGCCCGTCCAGCAATCCCTCAAAAGCCGCTTCGAGCGTGTCCCCGGGATTTCTCCGGTACAGACGGCGGAGCGATTTCATCAGGTTCGTGGGATCGTTCCTGTCGAAGCAGTAGACGTCCTGAATCTGGGCCGCGTCCGAGGGGATCCACCGGATCACATTCACGGATCCGGGCGAAAAGGACGGTTCCGGAACGATCACGGGCGGCGCCAGGGGAGGCTCGACCACGGTGATGATGAATTTGAGGGCGCAGGATTCCGCGTCATCAAAGGGGGACATTCCGTACCGGATGAAACCCTCTACCATGAACGAATCGACGCCCACGGACGACAGCTGTTCAGGCCGTATGAAAAACGTGTTATCCAGTTCACCCAGATAAGACGGAAGGGTGTCCGCCTTGTCGACCCAGTTCTCCACATAGGGCGGCAGATCGTAATTCGGCTTGCTCGTGACCCGCCGGAGCCAGATCAGGTTGGGTTCATCGCCCTTGTGCCTGTAATGCGCGGTCATCTTGTACGCCGCGATCTGATGCCGCATCAGCGTCAGGCGATAGGTGCTCTTGTCGATCGAGCGGATGGACTTTCCGGTGGAGAAATCCTCCAGTTCGAACCAGAGCGCGGCGCGCGCCGTCCCCTGCACGCAAAATAAAAGAAAAAACAGGCAGAAAAGTCGAGCCTTCCACCCTTTTTTCATGATTCTGGCCTCCGTTGTCGGACAACTGTACTCAAATTTATAAAAATTATGAAAATATTGCGTCATTGTCAAGAAAAAACATGAACATACCCATCGAAGCGCCTTCTGTCCGATTCATCCCGGATACCATATGATTGACATTGCGGACAAATTGTGCTACCTTGGAATCAGTCATCGGCCCGCTCACTGAATGGAACAGAGACATGTCCTTCAAGAAAAAAATCCGGAACTGGCTCTACGCGGCCGTCTACCCCGGGATGATCACCGGCGCCATCCGCCTCATCACAGCCACGCTGAGAATCGAACGCGTCGGAATCGAGCCGATCGACGAATACAGGCGTTCGAACCGGCGCATTCTGTTCGCGTTCTGGCACGGCCGGCATTTTCTCATGATCCCCTGTCTGTACGCGCCGAATGTGAGCATACTCACATCCACAAGCCGGGACGGCCGTCTGCTCGCGGACGTTCTGCGGAATTTCGGCTATGACAGCATTCCCGGTTCCAGTCATAAATCCCCGGTGCGCGCCCTTCTGGCCTGCGTGAACCGAATTCGGGAAGGACAGGATGTCGTGTTCGCCGTGGACGGACCGACCGGTCCCATCCATTCGGTCAAGCCCGGCGCCGTGTTCGTGGCAGCCAAGTCCGGGGCTTCCATCATTCCCGTGGTCTTCTCCTGCAAACCCTGCGCCGTTTTTAATTCCTGGGACAAGTTCATGCTTCCTCTGCCTTTCGGCAAGGCGGTTCTTCTGGGAGGCACGCCCATTCCTCCGCCGGAGAAATCGGACTCTGAATCGATTGAGTCCATCCGCCGAACTCTCGAAAATACGTTGAATTCGCTCATGGCGGAAGCCGATCGCCGCGTCGGGATGATCAAGGATCCAGTCTGACTTTTATCCTTCAAATTCAAATGTGACGTCCGCTTCTTTTCTTGAACAAAATGACATGGAATACCGCCTAAACCTTTCATAATAAAAAGAACGGCCGTCCCCGCGAAAAGGGACGGCCGCTCTGCAAATCATCTCCCCCGCTTCGGATTATTCAAGCAGGATGATTTTCTTCGACAGAACCGAGGTCTTTTCCTGGGTCCGGGCCTCTATTCGGTAGACATAGACGCCGCTGGCCAGGGACTCCCCGGCATCACTCCTCCCGTTCCAGCGCACCCAGTGATCGCCTGAATTCTGCCTTTCGGCCAGGAGTCCGGCCACCTGGCGTCCGCGGAGATCGAAAATGGACACCCGCACATCCGCTGTCTCGGGCAGTTCATACTGGATGACGGTCTCCCCGTTGAAGGGATTCGGGAAGTTCTGGCTGACGATGCGGTTCGACACGGGCGATCCCGGAGTCCGCCTGTCCTTCACGGCCGTGTACCGGGCGTCATAGATGATCACCTGGTCGATCCATATCGTGCCGGGCGACCCGCCGAGACAGAAACGGAAGTAATTGGTCGGATCCGTGACCGGCGCCTCCCAGATGAAAGGCCCGTAAATGTCCGAACTCTCCAGCGCCACGGAAGCTGAATTGTGTATGGTGTAACTGCCGGTGTTCTCCTGGAATTCGATGGTGATGGTGCGCGGTTCGTTCACCATCGCCGCGAAGCTGATCTCGTACGTGACCCCGCTGTCAATCGGGAAGGGCTGGTGCAGCTGGACGTGCCAGTCCGCGGACCCGCCGTTCGTGACCGTCACCACGGCCGCTTCGCCCTGCGCGATGATCTGGCTGGAATCGTACGTCACCGTGGCGGCCGCTCCGCTCTGGATATTCAGCCCGCCCCACCCCGCGCCGTTGCATGTGAATTCGCCGTTCATGATCATGTTGCCCTTTTCCACGTCCCCGACATAGATGAAAATGGGCTCCGTATCCACGGAATTTCCGGCCTTGTCGTTGACCCTGGCCCAAATGCGGTAATAGCCATAGGGGACGTTCTTCCAGGTATACTCATAGGGAGCCCTGGAATCGGAGGAGATATTGGTGCTTCCGCGGAAAAACTGGACGTTCTTGATCTCCCCTGCCGTGATCGTGACCTCCGCGTGCAACAGGATTTCGGAACACGTTGCGAACTGCTGCCGGTTGTAGGGAGAGGTGAGCTGAATGGTCATGTTCTGCGCCTGAAGGCCGGCCACAGCGGACAGGAGCAGCAGAAAAAAGACAGCTTTTTTCATGGGTGCCTCCGATTCGGTTTGTAGAACGATGCGAATAATCTATCAAATTGACGGTAAAAAATCAAATAATATTTTACTTTAAAGAAACCGAAAAACCGATTCCTCGCCGGAACCATGTTCATGCGGGCGGCAATTTGACGCGAAGCGGATGAAGAACAGGCTGGAATCGGGATCGACCGATGGCTGTGGAACCTTATTTGTAATGGTTCAATTCAGAGAATACCGGATGACCAACAAGTGGAAATGCCGGAATAATTGTTTTTAGGATGGGAAAAAACGCGAGATTGCGGATCGATGCGTAATTAACGTCAATACGTTATTTGCTATATCGAATAATAACCCGCCTGAAGGCTGAATTTTTAGCAGGCCTGTCCTGTTTCATGATAAAATCAAGTGTTCTGCGTACACCGCAATGCCACATTCTTACTTGTATCTGCGCGGGGATATCAAATCAGCATCCCCACGGACTGATTTTTTTCCCAATTCTTGATCGTCAGACAACCATACTTGGACCGGATTACCGGTTCATTTCAAACCCGGCGCTGATCAGGGCGCCATCGTATCGATAGTACGGGTCATTCGACAGATTATCCGCCCAGAAACCCGATACTGTCAAAAATGAACCTTTCATCCCAATCGGACCCCGGAGCAGAACCCCGGTCAAGGTTCGGATATCCTTTCTTTTCGTGCCCGCCTGCTCGATTCCGTTCATGTCATAAACCGGCCTGCCAAAATACCGTTTTTCCCATTGCCAGGATCCTTTGGCTGTCCATCCTCCGGAAAAGCGGACCGTGGCTTCGACGGACAGTTCCGCTGTCTCGTGCGTGTACGGATCATCAAAGAGGGGATCCTCGGAAAGATATCCCGATTCCTGGGTGGTGAGATACCGGCCCTCTCGGTTGAAATTCCATGATCTGAGAACCTGCGCCGCGGTTCCTACTGAACGGCCCAGGGACCGGGTCAGACGCGCCGATCCGGTCAGGAGCAGTGGACGCATGCCTTCCGTCCCGGTTCGGATGGTTCTGGTGATCGTGTAAATGGAATCTCCGCCTGTTGACGATCCGGCTCCGGGACCTTTTCCTCTTCCGCTTCCCCCGCGTCCCCCCACGGTTTGAGGGATGATGATCTGTTCCTCTATCTCGGCTGTCATGTCCTCAAGATAACGTTTCTGTCCGATCATGGCCTGAAGCAACACGGCTGTGCGCGAACGGAAATAACGGTTGGCTTGAACGGAGGCCCGGAATTCGTTGAAATCGAGACTCGGATATCCGGCAAATGTCTGCCTCTGACCGGAGAATGTCAGACCGGCCGTGTACCGGCCGCGTTTCTCCTGGCGCAATCCGGCCGACCCCGCCCACCGGCTGTAATCCAGATCAGCGAAAACGGTTCGATCGAGTCGCCTTTCAAACGCGCCGCTCAGCGTCCACGCGGGACCCCGGTCGCCCGGTCTCCAGAGCACTTCTCCGAAGGGCCCGTGTACGCCGAATCGCCTTTCTGTTTCGTTCTTAAAAAGATAAAGGGATCCCTTGTAACCGAAACGGGCCGAAGCACGCGCATCCCCGGCGGATACCATCAGCGCGGCGTCGGGCTGAATAACGTAATCCTCGGACCCGAATGCCGTCTTATAGGAATTGCCGTCGTAAACGGACCAGAGACCGGTCCTCAGTCCGATGGATGCGAAAGCCGGATGAAGGAGCCCGGAAAAAAGAATAAGCGCCGAAACGGAAAATCGGCTCATCGCACCCGTCCGTCCGGATCCGATCATCATTCCTGGCCGCGTCGTCATCGCCCGCCTTTTCCCTGTCTCCGCCATTTTCGCTGAACAGCTCCGCCCGACCGGTCGTCCGCCATGCCGTCACCGTCCGTGTCGATGAAGCGGTCCATGCCCGAACCCGCCTGTCCGTAGCCGGTCCCGGAACCCACGCGCATCTTCGAGATCTGCTCCCCGGTCACGTCGTTCCGGCCGTCTCCGTCCGCGTCCAGAACGTGACCCCGGAGCGCCTTGCCGGAAAGAACCGGTCCGTCGTCGTCCGCGATTCCGTCCCCGTCCGAATCAGTCCAGGCTTCCTCCGGATCGGGGACGGCCAGGTCGTTGACCCCGTCCCCGTTCGCGTCCCGCCAATGATCGTTCAAGCCGTCTCCGTCCGCGTCCGCGTACCGGAACATCCGTCGGTACCGCTTTCCGTCGCGGTCATTGACGCCGTCGCCGTCCGCATCACAGTACCGGTCATTGACGCCGTTTCCATCCGCATCCGTGAACCCGACCTTCGGCAGGACCGGAACGCCTGAATCCGTCTCGTCCGGACGCTGGGCGGCCGATTCCTTCGAAGCCGCCAGAAGAACGGCCAGCAGGAGAACAGCCCGTATCGGATTCCGGATATTCATGATTTTTCCCTTCATTCTCTCAGGCTTGTATCTGGGGTTTCGGGACCGGACGGCCACGCGCCTATGGGTAATATAGGAAACCTGGATCAGGAAAGAAAGCCCCGGTTGAAGCGGCCTGTGCGCAGAACTCCGGCCGCCGGGCGGGATGCCGCCTCATCCCGTCCGGTGCCGCCGGAGTCATTTTAAAAGAACCATTCTGCGGCTTTGGCTGAAATCCTGCGTCTCAAGACGGACCAGGTACATCCCCGAGCCCGCAGACCGGCCCTGATCATCCGTGCCGTCCCACCGGAGCGTGTGCGATCCGGGCGCGCAGTCGCCTTCAAAGAGCACCCGGATCCGCCGACCCAGCACGTCGTAGACCGAAACCTCGGCTTTCCGGGAGAGCGAACCCGCGAGATCGAAACGGATTGTGGTCTCCGGATTGAATGGATTCGGATAATTGGCGTGAAGGAAGGCTTTTTCGGGCTGAATGGAAGGATGGTTACCGACAGCCGACACAACCGTTCCCTTCTCCGCGATCACAATGGTCGAGAAATGCGCCGCCTGGCAGTAGACCCGGTTGGCGCCCGTATCCACGACCACGTTCGTGAGTCCGGTCGTATCGAGACCCGCGGTTGTGCAGTAGAAAACGCCCACCTGATCGGGAGACAGGCCCGATTTCTCCAATTGACCGGCCTGGAGCGGCAGACTGAGCTGAACCGGGGTGTTGAAAGGGAAGGGTTCCATCGTCTGGCCGTCCACGGACACCGAGAACGAGGCGCCGTTCAGGATTCCTCTCGGAAACATCACGGAATCCGGTCCAATCTCCGCGTTTTCAGGAAGCGTGACGTCAATGGCGATGTTGCCTGACACGCATCCGGGCGGAAACGCGATATCCCCGCCGTTCAGTCCGTCCATCGGGAAGGCCAGACCGGACATCTTCAGCACACCCTTTTCGCGAAGCCGTTTCGTTTCGCCGGTCATCCGGCCGTCCCGCGTCATGAACCGGACGCGTATCGAGTCGCCGCCCGTCGTGTCTCCGGCGGATTGGGCCACCATGACGCGCGCCCTCGCGGTGAAACGTTCCTGAACGGCCTGCACCATTTCGATGCCCTTGCGATTGGCCGTGAACTGGCCGTTTTCATTGACGGATCCCTGGCCGTTTCCGTCCACACGCCAGTCCGCCTGGGTCTGCGTGCGGACCCCGTTTGAATCCACCAGAAAAGCCCTGAGTTGGACCGTCTGGCCGGGAAGCAACAGTGTGTCCGTCGGCATGACCATCAGACGGAGACGGTTGCTCCATGAATTGCGGGCTCTGAGCGACTCGTACTGGTTCCCGTCAGCGACAGTGACCAGCGCCTTGCCGGAAACCGCCCCGGACGAAGCCTTGACATAACCCTGTCCCGTGCCTGTTGGCACAAAAAAACCCGTCGGGTTGATCGACCCGATGCCCTGGCATTCCATGCTCCAGGTGAAGGTTCCTTCAAGGGGGTTCCCCGCTGAATCGAACAGGGTGGCCGTAAACGTCACAGGCTCTCCCGGACGCGTCAGGACTTCGCCGGGGGTGACGACCACGCGGTCCGGCCTCCCCTTCTGTCCGCCTCCGCCGGAGCCTCCGCTTCCCTGGCCGAGAGCCGCCGCCGATAGAATCAGCGACAGAACAGCGGCCGGGAAAACGCTCCACCGTTTTCCGAGTTTCATGGGTTCTCCTGTCCTTTTGAGTGAATGGTGATCTCAATCAGACGGCCGGACAGCAGCTCTCTTTTTCAGGAGAGGACTGTCCGGCCGTCAAAGGATTATAATGATTATTGACCGGATCCGTTCGAACGCTTCCCAAAACGGTTCCGGACCGCCGCCTTGACCTGCTGGAGACCGCCCGAAACGTTTCCCCAGAAGTGTTTGGCCATGCGCTTGGAACTGAGATAGAGTCCGGAATCCGGATCCTGGCAATTCAGAATGCCGTCGCCGTCATCATCCTGCTGACGATCATTGATGCCGTCGCCATCCTCATCCACCCATCCCTGTCCGACATCCTCGGGATTCGCCGGAACGTAATCCGGATCCACGCAGTTCGGGATGCCGTCGCCGTCCACATCCTGCATTCCCACATCGCCTCCCCTGTGTCCGCCTGCGTAGCCTTTGGTCTGGGCGTTGAGGGATAGAGAGAACAGGGCGAAGAACAGCAGAGCCGCCATACCGTACAGCCGGGTTCTCGTGCTTTTCATGACTCATCCTTTCTGTTGATTGTGAATGGTTTCATCTCTCAGGTATCAGGACAGGCAAGTCCAGTGCCAAGAGGACGCATCGGTCTCAAAGGGGGCTGTCTCTTATACACATCTGACGCTGCCGACGAG
>JAUCQC010000184.1 GCA_030372965.1 bacterium | reverse complement strand
CGCCTGCTCAACCACTGGGACAATCTGGACGGATCGATCGAACGCGGATACGCCGGCCGCTCGCTCTGGAAATGGGAGGAACTGCCGGACCGGATCGATTCCCGGTACCGGGATTACGCCCGCCTCAACGCGTCGATCGGGATCAACGGGACGGTTCTGAACAATGTCAACGCCTCGCCGCAGATACTGACGGACGCCTATCTGCGGAAAGTCGCGGCCCTGGCGGACGTGTTCCGGCCCTACGGGATACGGGTCTACCTCGCGGTGAATTTCTCCTCCCCGATGAAGATCGGCGGGCTCGCGACCGCGGACCCGCTCGATCCGTCCGTGTCCGCCTGGTGGAAGTCCAGGGCGGATTCCATCTACCGCCTCATCCCGGATTTCGGCGGATTCCTGGTGAAGGCGAACTCCGAGGGCCTTCCCGGCCCGCAGGATTTCGGCCGCAGTCACGCGGACGGCGCCAACATGCTGGCCGACGCGCTCGCGCCGCACGGCGGCGTGGTGATGTGGCGCGCGTTCGTGTACAACCCCGACGGCGGGGACCGGGCCGGCCAGGGATACCGCGAATTCAAGCCGCTCGACGGCGCCTTCCGGCCGAACGTGATCATCCAGGTGAAGAACGGGCCCGTCGATTTTCAGCCGCGCGAGCCCTTCCACCCGCTGTTCGGCGCCATGCCGGCCACGCCGGTCATGCCCGAACTGCAGATCACGCAGGAGTACCTCGGATTCTCCAGCCATCTCGTGTACCTGGCGCCGCTCTACGAGGAATGCCTGGACGCGGACACGTACGCGAAGGGCCCGGGGTCGTTCGTCTCGAAGGTGGCGGACGGGTCCCTGTTCGGCCACGCGGAAACCGGCATCGCGGGCGTGGCCAACACGGGCTCGGACCGGAACTGGTGCGGCCATCCTTTCGCCTCCGCCAACTGGTACGCGTTCGGCAGGCTCGCGTGGAATCCGTCCGCTTCGTCCGCGGAAATAGCGGAGGAATGGATCCGGATGACGCTGACGCGGGATCCGGCCGCGGAACCCGTTCTGCTCCGCCTCATGCTCGGATCGCGCGAAACCGCGGTGAATGCCATGACGCCCCTGGGCCTGCACCACATCATGGGCTGGGGCCACCATTACGGACCCGGGCCCTGGGTGGACATGGCCGAACGGCCGGACTGGAACAGCGTGTACTACCACCGGGCCGATCCGGCCGGCGTCGGTTTCGACCGGACTCCGTCCGGAAGCAACGCGGCCGCCCAGTATTTCCCGCCGCTCGACCGGATCTTCTCGGATCCCGATTCCTGTCCCGAGCCTCTCCTGCTCTGGTTCCACCACGTCGCATGGGACCGTCGAATGAAGTCCGGCCGGACGCTCTGGGATGAGCTCTGTCATCGTTATTATTCGGGTGTGGACTCGGTCCGTGTC
>JAUCQC010000183.1 GCA_030372965.1 bacterium | reverse complement strand
ATCACGGAGGGGGCCGGGGGTTTCGCCTGGGTGGGTTTGGGTGTGGACCTGTGCGTGGTGGGCGGGGACGGGGGCGCGCCCAACGGGGATACGGCAAACAAGATCGGCACGTATCATCTGGCCCTCGCGGCGAGGGCGCACGGCATTCCCCTGATCGTCGCCTGCCCCGCGTCCACCATTGATCCGGACTGCCCCTCCGGAACGGAAATCCGCATCGAGGAGAGGGACGCGGATGAGGTCACGGTCATCAATGGAAAACCGGTCGCGCCCCTGGACGCGGCTGTCTGGAATCCCGCCTTCGACATCACCCCGGCCGAATGCGTCACCGCCTTTGTGACGGAATACGGCGTCGTGCGTCCTCCCTTCGGAGCGGGACTGGCGGACGCGGTCCGGCAGTCCGCGGCGCGTCCCAGATTCCGCTTGTGAATCCCCGGGGGAATTCCTAAATTTCCTCCAGTCGGCCGGTTCGTCCCGTTTCAGGAGCCTCCTCCGGATGAACGGCCGGACTCGACAAGGGAATCGCTGACCGTCCGGCGTCGCCTTTCTTCTCCGGCCGGCGCATTTTTATTCCGGTTCAGAGAAATCGATTTCGTCATCGTCCTTCAGCCGAATGGAGCGTTTGACAGTGACCCCCGCTGAAGTCGCGGCCATGATCGATCATTCCTTGCTGCATCCCGCGCTCACCGACGCGGAAATGCGGGAGGGATGCGGACTGGCCGTCCGCCTGGGAACGGCGTCGGTATGCGTGAAACCCTGCGGCGTTTCCCTCGCCGCCGGATGGCTGGAGGGATCCGGCGTCAAGACCGGGACGGTCATCGGTTTTCCGCACGGAAATTCGTCCGTCCGCGTCAAGGTGTTCGAAACGGCGCAGGCCTGCAGGGAAGGGGCGTCGGAAATCGACATGGTCATCAACATCGGCAAGGCCGTGGGCCGGGATTGGGGCTATGTCGAGGAGGAAATCCGCGCCGTTCGGGCCTGCTGCCGTGAGCACGGCGCCCTGCTCAAGGTGATTTTCGAAAATGATCTGCTGCCGGATCCGGACATGAAAATCCGGCTGTGCGAGATATGCACCCGGGAAGAGGCCGACTTCGCCAAGACGTCGACCGGTTACGGTTTTGTCCGCGGACCGGACGGCTGTTTCTCGGCCAAGGGCGCGACCGATGACGACCTCCGTCTGATGCGGGCGCACTGCGGGCCGGACGTGCGGATCAAGGCGGCGGGAGGAATCCGTTCGCTGGACGATCTGCTG
>JAUCQC010000182.1 GCA_030372965.1 bacterium | reverse complement strand
AGATGTGTATAAGAGACAGGTATATCCCGGGTGACAAAGGGGTCGAGATTGATTTGAACTGTAAAGCGAAAAAGATCACAATTGAAGGATCTTTAATTTCACATTGGGCTGCCGGCGGGTCAAGAATTTTCACTGATCAGCTGATTATTAAAAAGACAGGCGATATCCTGATGCAGGATGACTTGAAGATTCTTCCGGTTTCAAACCAGCTGAATATCCAGAATGAAGGCAAGATCTGGACAGACATGTACTCCGAGCCCGGCCAGCTGTCTGTCGGCGAACAATTATTTTCCAGAAATGTCACAATGAATATTTCAGGCGGAAAAATCCAGAATGCGCAGTTTCAGTTCAACGGAAGTGTCCTGGAAATGTCCGGAGCTTCCATCTTAGGCGATTCTCACAGCATTAATGCAAATTTGATAACCATGTCCAACGAAAGCGTCATATCCAGTTCCGGAGGAAAAACCGTCGAAGAGTCTTCCATTCAAATCTTTTGTCATCAGCAATTTATTCTTGAAAAGGGCAGCAGAATCAAATGCGATCAATCGCCAAAGATGGATACCGGCGGTAACATTAATATTTATGCAAATACATTCAAAAATTACGGCACCCTATGGCCGGGGAAAGGTTTTAAGACGAACGGAAAGGTCAATCTTTGCGCGCGGAATCTATTCAATCAGGGCGCAATGGGAGGAGGATCGGGCACAAGCATGGGAAAGCGTTCCGCGATCCAACAGAATGAATTCAGCAATATCATTCTCAGTGCCGATTCGGTCGTGATCGCGCAGCAGGACAGCATGATCATGGCGGATACCCTGAAAATCTTCGGCAAGAACATAAAGGTCGACATTCAAAACGAAGCCGGCATCGCTCTGTGGGATGGAATCGAGTTTTACACTACAATCGACGGGACGGTTGACTTTACCCAAACAACGATCATGAA
Source organism: bacterium (assembly GCA_030372965.1). Classification (GTDB taxonomy): domain Bacteria; phylum Zhuqueibacterota; class QNDG01; order QNDG01; family DTFT01; genus JAFGAX01. The sequence continues at coordinate 48,516 of JAUCQC010000182.1, read as the reverse complement.
CGCCATTGCGGGCGGATACAGCAAACGCATCTTCAGCAATCATGTGATCCCCTCCGAAAAATGGAAATTGCAGAGAATATTCATGAGCGACGTGACGATTTTGCCGGCCGACACGGCCCAAACGAACGCATCCGCAACACTCACGAACGGATTCGGTTTTGCAAATGCCATTGACACACTTCGGCTCTTTTTGCGGAATCTGAGCATGGCGGCGCAATCCATCAATTATGAGATCGATTCCGAACTCGGTTGGGTCGGCGCCATTACCGGCAACACGGATGAATTGGCGCCTTTTTCGACGGACAGCGTGCAAATACCATTTCACATTCCTCCTGAAACCATTCGTGGCATTGAAGACATTGTTCAGGTCCGAATCTCCATCAACGGTGTCGCGATGGACACGATCGATGCGACCATAACCTGCCTGAGTCGATCGACTCATCCGGGTGAGTTGAGCTCCATCAGCATGTCGCCCGTTGAGTCGCATCTGGCGCTAGGGGAAAAACAGCAGTTTACCGCCGTCGGATTCACCGCCGATGGAGACACGCTCCATTACTTCCGACCGGTCTGGTCCGCAACGGGAGGAGAAATTGACGCAACGGGTCTTTATACCGCCACCCAAACAGGCAATTGGATTGTCACCTGCACGGACAGTTCCTCTGGAGTGACGGCGAACGCGACGGTGTCTGTCGGCGCCGCAGCAGTCGAATCCCAAGATGAACCGGCCCCGGCGGGATTTGGTTTGCGTCAAAATTATCCCAATCCGTTCAACGCCACAACCAAAATCAAGTTTGCGGTCCCAACATCGCCGTTCAATTCATTCTCCGGAACGGACGGGACTTTAACCAGTTTAATTGTTTATGACGTTTTAGGCAATGAAGTGATGACGCTTGTGAATGGTTACAAGCCGTCGGGTGTTTATGAGGAGGACTTTAATGCTTCCCATCTCCCAAGCGGAATATACCATTACACCCTTAAGGTCGGAGAGTATGTCGATATCAAAAAAATGGTCCTGATCAAATAGAACAGGCTCATCGCACCTCAAACAATGAGGAACAGCGTAACCGCGTCGAGCGGTTGACTGCAGAGAGACAGAAATCGCCTGAGACAATTCTATAATACGTCTTGAAAATCAAGACCTCGGAACCAGCGGACGGAATCCCGGTCAGCGGACGATTCAAAAATGGGATCCGGGCGGTTGGTGGCCGCCCCACGTTCGGGTCATCGTTTCGCGCAGGACATCAAAAAGCCGGATTTTTAAGGACGACAGCCGCTATATTTCCTGAACAGGCAGCCCGTTCATTCATTCAGTTTCATGGTATTCATGACAAAATGAGAAGTGGCTGGTTTGAAAGGGGTATGCCGTGAAAGGTGTGATCATTGAACGGACAAACGATGCCATACCCGATGATTTATTGCTTTTATCGGATCCTTCCGAGGAAGTGATCGCCGAATATATCCATTCAAGCACTCGATTTGTCGCCAGACTGGGCGAAAAAATCGTCGGTGCCCTGTTGCTTCTGAAGACAAGGCCGAAGACGATGGAAATCATGAATGTATCCGTATATGAGGAGTATCAGAATCAGGGTATCGGTAAAATGCTTATCCGTGAAGCGATTGGGTACGCGAAAGAGAACGGGATGAAAACGCTGGAAATCGGCACCGGGAATCCCGGGGTGACACAGATGATGCTCTATCAAAAATGCGGATTCCGGATCGTTGGAGTCGAATTTGATTATTTCCGGAAAAATCACGAAGAAAAGATATACGAAAACGGAATCGAATGCAGGGACATGATCAGAATGAGAATGGAATTGTGACGGAATCGCCGCGACAAACCGGCCCGGTCATGGTTACGGGTCGCGCCATCGCCCTTGGCCCGGGCGCGAACCGTGACCCTGGACGCCTCGCGGGTCAGGCGCTTGCGGGCGGATGGAAAACATCTTGACATCATAGCCTTATTGCGTTACATTCTCTCAATAAATCCGCCGTAATAAAACTCAACCCCATTCCTCGAAAAGACCTGGGTCTCGACGAAACAGCTCATTTCAGTGTCCATCAAGTTAAAAAGGGTCACAGGAAAGAAATGAGACGTTCACCCGTCAGCGGCGCGGACGAGACTGGGGCCTGATCGCCCGCGCGCTCGCGGAGCGCGATGCGATCCCGACTATCCCGGTGCCGGCATCCCATCCAAGCCCGGTGTTTTCACATTGATTCGGTCGACCAATCCAAAAAGGAAGGAAAAATGAAACGCTTCGCAGCAGGAGTCCTCGCCTTGCTCTGTGTCCATTGTTTCGGCCAGCAATATTCAAAAAGCTGGAAAGACCTGAATTACGCCGGAGATTCTTTCCAGTATCACAGGCTGGACATCTATCTTCCCGTAAAAGAGAAGCCGGTCTATCCCGTGGTGATTTCGATTTACGGGAGCGCGTGGCTCGCCAACAACATGAAAGGAAGCGACCTGGGCACCTTCGGAAAAGCGCTGCTCGACGCCGGTTATGCCGTCGTGACCCCGAACCACCGATCGAGCATGGACGCGAAATTTCCCGCGCAGATACACGATATCAAGGCGGTCGTCCGATTCGTCCGGGCGAACGCGGCAACCTACCAGCTGGACACCTCTTTCATCGGAATCAACGGTTTTTCGTCGGGCGGGCACCTTTCCGCGCTGGCAGGGACTTCCGGTTCGGTCGGGCAATACTCGGTCGGCGCAGCCACTCTTGATCTAGAAGGCCATGTCGGTCCGGATACGGCCTTCAGCAGCGCGGTGCACGCGGTGGTGGACTGGTCCGGGCCGACCGACCTGCTGGTGCTCGATTCCTGCAGGAACACCCCGCTGAATGACGGCGCCAATTCCCCCGAATCGCTCCTCATCGGGGGATCGGTTCAGGACAACCGGGACAAGGCGACGCTGGCAAACCCCATCACTTACATCGACGCGAATGATCCACCGTTTCTCATTCTCCACGGCGATGCCGATCAGACCGTGCCCAGCTGTCAGAGCCAATTGCTCTTTGACGCCCTGCAGGCGGCGAATGTGCCGAGTCAGCTTGTCCTGATTCCCAATGCCCAGCATGGGACAAACATGTTTTTGGACAAGTATTACGAAATGATGATCGAATTTCTCGGAACGATCTCAGGGATCACGGCGGTGGATGTCCGGGAGGGCGACACCGCGCCGGAATACAGGATCGGTTCGAATTATCCCAACCCATTCAACCCGTCGACGACCATCGAATACAGCCTGAAGGCGGACTCGGAAATCGAGATTCAGATTCTGGACAGCCTCGGCCGGCCGGTCAGAACTCTTTTCAACGGCCCATCCGGTTCCGGAACGCATCGGCTGGCCTGGGACGGCCGCGATGACAGCGGTCACCCGCTTTCCAGCGGTCTTTATTACTGCCAGATCACATCGGCGGCGTTTACCTCCGCCAATAAAATGCTGCTGTTGAAATGAATTTTGGGTTCACGAAAGACGTCCGGCCGCTCGTTCAAACCGGCTTGAATTTTAAAGATCAAAAAGAGGATTTCCCGATGCGACACTCATCCAAATCGGTTGTTGTCTGTTTGGTATCCGTCCTTTTTTATTCGACGGTGTGCCGCTCCCAAACCAGCCCGAATGCGGATCCGGATCAAAAGCCGATCGTTCAAACATCCTCCGGCCTCATATCGGGCCGCGTGGAGGACGGCATTTTCACCTTCAGAGGCATCCCCTATGCCAAGGCGGACAGGTTCATGCCGCCGCAGGACCCCGACGCCTGGGATGGGGTTCTCGAATGCGACGCCTTCGGGCCGGTGGCCAGACAGATCGTCGCCTGGATTCCGGATTCCACCATGGACGAAAGAAAGCTGTTCAGCGTCAATGTGTGGACGCAGGGGATACGGGACGGCCGGAAGCGGCCCGTCATGCTCTGGCTGCACGGGGGCGGATTTCATGTCGGCAGCAGCAACGATCCCATGACCTATGGGAAGGCGTTGGCCAAAAAAGGGGATGTGGTCATCGTGTCCGTCAATCACCGGCTGAACATTCTCGGCTTCCTGGACCTGTCCGGGTGCGGTCCGAAATACAGCCAATCCGCAAATGTCGGCATGCTCGACATCGTCAAAGCCCTGGAGTGGATCCAGAGAAACATCGGGAATTTCGGAGGGAATCCTTCCGATGTGACCATTTTCGGCGAATCGGGAGGCGGCGGCAAGGTGGGCACGCTCATGTGCATGCCCGCGGCGAAAGGCCTGTTTCACAAGGCGATCATCCAGAGCGGAACCCTTCTGAGCGTCATGACCCGGGAAAAATCGAGGAACCTGGGCCTGGCCGTTCTTGAAAAACTGGGCCTGACGCCGGACGAAGCGGAAAAACTGGATACGATCTCCTACCTGGATCTCGTCAAGGCGGGAAATGAAGCCATATCCGAAATTTCCGGCCCCAGGAAACCGGGATCGCCGACGATGTTCGGTTTCGCCCCTTCGGCGGACGGAGAGGTTCTGCTGCAGCAGCCTTTCAGCCCCGGATTCGCGGAGCTTTCGAAAGACGTCCCCCTCCTGATCGGGACCACGCTCAACGAGCTGATGAAGACCGTGTACGGCGAAAAAGACCTGACCCTGGAGAAGGCGAGAGAACGGTTGGAAAAGGAGTATGGCGGCAGAACGGATCAGTTCATCGGGCTGTTCGGCAAGGCCTATCCCGGTCACACGCCGCAGGATCTGCTCTCCATCGACACGGTTTTCCGGCCCAATACCATCAGGACCGCGGACGCGAGAGCGGCGCAGGCAAGCGCTCCGACATACGCCTATTTACTGGCATGGAAGAGTCCTGTGGACAGCGCCTCCCGGGGATCTTTTCACGGCCTGGACATTCCCCTGGCGTTCAACACTGTCGATCTGAGACCGGATTGGACGGGCAATTCGAAGGAAGCCTGGGAACTGGCCGGCAAAATGAGCTCCGCGTGGCTCAACTTCGCCAAGATGGGGAATCCCAATGTGAAGGGTCAACTGCCCGAGTGGAAACCGTATACCGTCAAGAACGGCGCGACCATGGTGTTTGACAATGAATGCAAAATCGTCCACAACCACGACAGGGAATTGATGCGGTTGATCAAACCAATCGATTGATTGACAAGTCGCAAATCCAATAACCATTGGGCGCTCGGGTTTACCGGAATCCCATGCATTCCGTGTGATCAATTATCTCAACCCATTCAATTCCAGTACGATAAAAATGCTTCATTTGAGTCAGCAAGGGCTGGATCCAGCGAAACCTCCCGCGGGTTTGAACGAACCCCTCGGGAGGTTTTTTAATGGAACCCTGAAGGGTGAAATCCGGGAATCCGGAAAACATCGCGGCTTCCGGCTCCCCGAGAGGTGGATCGGCAAGACGATCCCCTTCGGTGATGTGACAAAAAATTACTTGATTTTATCGGGATATCGTGATAATCTTGTGCCGTGCGTCCTGTGTGCAACCCAGGAGTGCGCATGAAAAAAAACGCGGGCTAAAGCCCGCGACTACCAAGATTTCCGGCAGATCCATTTTCCAGATCGAAAGGAGAATCATGAAAACCAGATTTCATCGAACGACGGCCGCCGTCCTGTGCCTGGCGGCGTGGGGCATGGCGGCCGGCCAGACCGCCAAACCGACGCTCAAGCAGGCCTGGGAGAAGCATTTTCTCGTGGGCGCGGCCCTGAACCCGAACGTGGTCAGCGGCAAGGACTCGGCGGCCGCGGCCATCGTGAAGGAACAGTTCAACAGCATCACGGCCGAAAACGCGATGAAATTCGGCCCCACCCATCCGAAAGCCGGAGAATACACGTTCGAACAGGCGGACGCGTTCGTCGATTTCGGGACCCGGAACGGCATGGCCGTCATCGGGCACACGCTGGTCTGGCACAGCCAGACGCCCAGGTGGGTGTTTCAGGACGGCGAGGGCAAGGCCGGCCGCGACACCCTGCTCAGCCGCATGCGGTCGCACATCATGACCGTGGCGGGCCGGTACCGGGGCCGGATCCACGGATGGGACGTGGTCAACGAGGCGTTCGAGGACGACGGCACGCTCAGGAAAAGCCCGTGGATGTCCGGAATCGGCGAGGATTTCATCGAGAAGGCGTTCACGTTCGCGGCCGAGGCGGATCCGAAGGCGGAGCTCTACTACAACGACTACAACGTCTGGAAGCCCGGGAAGACCGAGTCCGTGGTCAATCTCGTGAAACACCTCCGCGGCAAGGGCGTCCGCGTGGACGGCGTGGGCGAGCAGGCGCACTGGGGATTCACCTATCCCAAGAACGGGGAACTGAGGGCCATGCTCCAGGCCTTCCGCGCGGCCGGCATCAAGGTGCACATCACGGAGATGGACATCAGCGTGCTGCCGAATCCCTGGGACTACCAGGGGGCGGACATCGGCAAGCGTTTCGACCAGCTGCCGGGAACCAACCCCTACACCGAGGGCCTTCCGGACTCGGTGCAGGCGAAGCTCGCGGCCCGGTACGCCGAACTCTTCGGGATTTTCAGGGAGTACGACGACATCGTGGAACGCGTGACCCTGTGGGGCGTGGACGACGGCCATTCCTGGCTCGATCACTTTCCGGTGCGGGGCAGGACGAATTATCCGCTCCTGTTCGACCGGCAGTACAGACCCAAGCCCGCTTTCGACGCGGTCATCCGGGCGGCCAAGGCGGAAAAGTAAGCTTCCCCGTCGACACCGGATAAACGAACCGGAACCTCCCGCGAGCGAGAACGCCCGCGGGATTTTATTTTGCGGATGCCGTGAGGCCCGGAGTCCTTTTTAAAGAAGATGTGTCCGGGGCTGGAGCGGATTGTTGGAGTTTTTAAGCGGATTTTTCAGTATATTCCATACACCACCGCATCGCCGCGATGGTCGCGGACGGGGAATCGTATAACTCATTCGGGCATCCCGTGGCATCAGACATCGATTTCGTGCGGTTCATCGTCGATCAGATCGCAAATGCCGGTTCCATTTCCTGCAGGAAAATGTTCGGCGAGTACGCGGTCTATTGCGATCAGAAGGTGATCGCGTTGATCTGCGACAATCAGTTCTATGTCAAGCCGACCGATTCCGGCAGAGCCTTCATTGAAGACGTCCTTGAATCGCCGCCGTATCCGGGGGCCAAGAATCACTTTCTGATCGAGGACCGCATCGATGACCGCGAATGGATGGCCGAACTGATCAGGAGAACCGCAAGGGAACTGCCGGAGCCCAAAATGAAAAAACCGGCTCGGAAACGTGCGGTGAAAGAGGCGAAAGGTCACAATTCCAGTCCGAGCATAAAAACGAAGAAACGCGCTCAGACCCGGCCTTGATTCGGCGAACCGATATGCGTACAAGCCCGCTTGATCCGGGAGTTGGATGGAATTTTCCTGTTTTAAATGCCCGGACATGTCATTGACGGCTTCTGAAAAATTCCGGAATCCGGTAGCCGCAGGCTTCAGACTGCGTCTTTTTACCCGAATCTGTGGGTGCCGACACTGAAATGACCGGCAGAAAAAGAGATTATTCAGAAGTCGCAATTGAATGTGCTGATCGCCGGGCCATCAGAGACAGAGACTCGAACCGTCCCACAGTTTTTTATCCTGATAAACACAAGCGCTTCGGGAGGTCTTCTGATGTCTGATCCCAGCGGGTTTTCAAGAATCATCCGGTCCCAATCGAAGGCCGCAATGTTTTCCGCAATCGTTATGGGGCTCCTCACTGGTGAGCCGCTCTCCGGCCAGCTCCCCACGGCGCAGGAAATCGCGGCGCAGATGACTATGGGCTGGAACACAGGCAACAGCCTCGAGCCGCCGGGCGGGGAGACCGCGTGGGGCAATCCGAAAATCGACCAGGAACTCATCGACGCGGTCAGCGAGGCCGGATTCAACGTGATCCGCATCCCGGTCGCGTGGGACAGCCACGCGGACGCGGCCACGCATGAAATCGATCCAACCTGGCTGGCGCGTGTCCAGCAGGTGGTCGATTATTGCTGCGAGGACAACCTGTGGGTGATCCTGAACTGCCATTGGGACGGCGGCTGGCTGGAAAACAACGTCACGGCCGAGAAGCAGGAATCGGTCAACGAGAAGCAGGAAGCCTACTGGACCCAGATCGCCGAGTGGTTCAGGGACTACGACGAGCGCCTGCTCTTCGCGGGCGCGAACGAGCCCAACGTGGACAATGCCGGGCAGATGGCGGTGCTGATGACCTATCACCAGACTTTCATCGACGCGGTGCGCGCCACGGGCGGCAACAACGCGTCGCGCGTCCTGGTCATTCAGGGCCCGTCCACGGACATCGACAAGACCGTCAGCCTGATGTCCTCCTGGCCGGCGGACGTCATCGAGAACCGGCTGATGGCCGAGGTGCATTACTACACGCCGTGGAATTTCTGCGGCATGACGCAGGACGAGACCTGGGGCAGGATGTTCTGGTTCTGGGGCAGGGATTATCATTCCACAGTTCACCCGGACCGGAACGCTACGTGGGGAGAAGAAAGCGCCGCGGACCAGTATTTCCGGAAGATCAAGACCAAGTTTGTGGACAAGGGCATCCCGGTGATTCTGGGAGAATACGGCGCGATCAAGCGCACGTCCCTGACCGGCGACGACCTGGCCCTGCACGTCGCCTCGCGTGAGCATTACTACCGGTACGTCACCGGATCCATGGTCCGGAACGGCCTGATTCCGGTCTACTGGGACGCGGGTTACATCGGCAACAACACCTTCACCCTGTTCAACCGGAACGACGGTTCGGTCTATGACCCGGGCGCGCTGGACGCGCTGATGGAGGGATACGCCTCGGCCACGTCGGTCCGCCGTTCGCGGGAGCCGGGACGCGGTTCCGCGCCCTGCGCCGTGTCCGCGTGGAACCGGCCGGGTTCGTCGTTCACGGAGATCCGCCTGGACATGGCCGCCGCCGGAACGGCGGACATCCGGGTTTACAACGCGCTCGGGCAGACCGCGGCCCGTCTTGGAGAATTCCGCCTTGCGGCCGGTCCGAACCGCGTGCACTGGAACACCGCCGGCCTGGCGGCAGGCGTGTATCTGCTCCACGTCCGCGCCGCCGGGCATTCCGCGACCGGGAAGGTCCTGCTGGTGCGCTGATTTGTAAGCCGGACTTTCCGCCCGTGCGCTGCTTCAAGTCCCGATCGGGGATATTTTCCGAGAAATTGAAACCGTTCTGCGTCCCGGAGCGATCTCCTCTGAGATGAAAAGTGCCCGGCACCTTGAAGGTGCCGGGCACTTGCACGCTCGCATGAAAGCGCCTGTGCGGTCCGAATGACTCTCAGTCCCCCGCGGCCTTGATCTCATCCCAGACCTTCACGTACTTCGCGTTGTTCTCTCCCAGATCCACGATGATCTCACCCCTGGCGAGCGTCTCGGCGCTGGGGAACACGCCCGGATCCGACTTGATCGAGTCGCCGAGCATGGCGTAGCTCGAGGAATTCGGGCACAGGTACAGGATGAATTCGGTGTTGGCCGCGGCCACGTCGGGCTGGTGCAGAAAATTGATGAAGGCGTGCGCCAGTTCCGCCTCTTTGGCCGCCTTGAGGATCACGAGGTCGTCGCACGACAGCGAAAAGCCCTCCTCCGGGAGCATGAAGGCGACCTTGTCGTTCTCCTCGCGCACCTTCAGGATGTCGCCGCTGTACCCGTGGACCAGGAGGAACTCGCCCGACGCCAGGCCGATCTTGTACTGCTCGTTGTCGAATTTGGCGATGTTTTTCTTCCAGCGGATGACCGTGTCGCGCGCCTCGGCCAGCTGCTTTTCATCCACGGTGTTCAGGCTGTAGCCGAGCGACTTGAGGGCGGCGCCCAATGTCTCGCGCATGTCATTGAGCACGGTCATGCGGCCCTTCAGGTCGCTCCGGTCCAGCATCTTCCAGGTCGGCCTGGCGTCCTTCACCCGGTCCGACAGAAAGCCGATTCCCGCGTAGGTGATCATGTACGGGACGCTGTGGTCCATGCGGCGGTCCACGGCGATTCCGAGGAAGGCGGCGTCGACGTGCTTCAGGTTGGGCAGGCGGGCGTGGTCCAGTTCCAGGAGCATGCCCTGATCGTGCATGATTTTGACCATGTAACTGCTGGGCGTGACGATGTCGTACCCGGAGGCGCCGGCCTTGAGCTTGGCGTACATGGCCTCGTTGCTGTCGAAGGTGTCGATGACGATGCGGCAGTTGTTTTCCTTCTCGAAGCGGGTGATGAGGTCGGGCCGGATGTAGTCGGCCCAGGTGTAGACGTGGAGGGTCTTCACCCCGGACCGGCATCCCGCCAGACACGCGAGCAGCGGCAGCAGAAACAGCGCTTTTTTCATTTTGCCTGTTCCCCTTTCGTGATGAGATGTTGGCTGGTCCAGACCAGCGTGAACGTGACGACCAGCAGAAGGGTCGACAGCGCGTTGAGCATCGCGGGCGACCCGAATTTGATCATGCTGTAGATGCGGATCGGGAGCGTGGTGGAGCCCGGCCCCGCGACGAAGAAGGAAATAACGAAGTCGTCGATCGACAGGGTGAGGGCCAGAAGCGCGCCCGAGGCGATTCCCGGCGCGAGCATGGGCGCGAGGACGCGGCGCGCCGTCACCCAGGCGTTCGCGCCGAGGTCCTGGGCCGCCTCGATGACCGAGAAATCGAAGTCCTGCAGGCGGGCGAGCACCACCATGGCGACGTAGCTGATGCAGAAGGTGACGTGCGCCAGAAATATCGTGAACAGGCCGAGCCGGACGCCGGCGGCCACGAAGGTCAGGAGGAGGCTCATGCCCATCAGGATTTCGGGGACGACCAGGGGCGTGTAGATCAGCGTGAAATGCCAGCGCTGGAGGGCCGACCGGTACCGGTGCAGGGCGAACGCGGCCAGCGTGCCGAGCGCGCAGGAGACCAGGGTCGCGGACACCGCGATGAGGAGGGTGTTCTCCAGCGCGTGGAGGATCTCGCGCTGGCCGGCCAGTTTCGCGTACCAGCGCAGGGAGAAGCCCTCCCACCGGCCGCCGTACACGGAGGCGTTGAAGGAATTGACGACCAGCACGGCGATCGGCAGGTAGAAGAAGACCAGCACCGAGGCCGTGACCGCCATGGGGAAACGGCTCCGCTTCATACGATGTCCTTGAGAATGGACCCGCCGCCGCCCGTTTCGCGTTTCCGCTGCGACAGCACCACCCAGACCATCGGGATCAGGACGGCCAGGGTCAGAATCGCCGACAATCCGCTCGCGTGCGGCAGGTTCCGGTCCGAGAAGGTCCGCTGGGCGATCTTGTTGCCGAGCATCTCGCTGTTGGGCCCGCCGACGACGTCCGGGATGACGTAAGACCCCAGGCACGGGATCAGGACGACCAGGACGGACGTGAAGAGCGCGCGGCTGATGCCCGGAATGAACACGCGGAAGAAGGCCCCGGCGTGGGTCGCGCCGAGGTCCCGGGCCGCCTCGATCAGGTGAAAGTCGAACTTCTCGGCGGCCGCGAAGACCGGCAGAATGGCGAACGGCAGGGACGTGTACACCATCACCAGGAGCACGGCGCCGGGCGTGTACAGCAGGGACGTGTCGGAATGCGCCAGACCCAGCAGCACCAGGCCGCGCTTGATCAGGCCCTCGGGATGCAGGAGCACTTTCCAGGCGAAGATGCGGACGAGAAAACTCGTCATGAAGGGGATGATCACCAGGAGCAGCAGCGTGTTCCTGAACCGGCGGTCGGTCCGGGCCATGCAGTAGCCGGTCGGCACGGCCAGCGCCAGGCAGAGCGCCGTGGTCAGGGCGCTGAGCCACGCGGTGCGCCAGAGAATGGCCGGGTAATTCGGGTTGCCGAGGCTGAACAGCGTCCGGAGGGTCCACCCGGACCCGATGCCGCCGTACGGGTCGGACGGCTTGAAGACGATGGTGAAGACCAGAAAGGTCGGAATGACGAAGAGCAGCGTGAGCCAGACGAATGTCGGCGCGGTGACGGCCCATTCGCCGTTCTTCCGGCCGCCGGTCACTGCGCCGTCTCCGCGGTCCCGGACGCGTCCGGGGGGAGGCTGACGAGGTTTTCGTCGGCCTCGCTGTACCGTTCGAGCATGAACCCGTCGTCCGCGTGCCACCAGACCCACACGTCGTCGTTCCAGCGGATCGGCTCCTCGTCGAGGAAGAAGCGGGAGTGCTGGCGGGTGATCGAAATCTTGTGCCCCTCCGCCTGAACCCAGTACTTGGTCATTCCGCCGAGATAGATGATGTCCTCCACGCGGCCCCGCACGATGTTGTGCTTGGGGCTGAGCTCCGGCCGGTTCCGGCCGATGTGGAACTTCTCGGGCCGTATGCTCAGGAACACCGGGTTGCCGGCGGATATTTTCTTGTCGTTGAAACACACCAGGTCGGCGAATCCCGAGATATTGAGCCGGGAGTACTCGTCGCCCACGAGCTCCAGCACCTGGCCCTCGAAGAAGTTGGTGTCGCCGATGAAGGCGGCCACGAAACTGCTGCGGGGCGCCTCGTAGATCTCGGCGGGTTTCCCCACCTGCTCGATCCGCCCGTTGTTCATCACGGCGATCCGGTCGCTCAGGCTCATGGCCTCGCCCTGGTCGTGGGTCACGTAGATGAAGGTGATGCCGACCTGATCGTGGATGAGGTCCAGTTCCATGAGCATTTTCTGGCGGAGTTTGAGGTCGAGCGCCGCCAGCGGCTCGTCCAGCAGGAGCACCTGGGGCTGCAGGATAAGGGCGCGTCCAACGGCCACGCGCTGTTTCTGTCCGCCGCTCAGGAGCCCCGGCTTCTTGTCCGCCTGCGATTCGAGCTGAACCAGGCTCAGCATCCGGTCGACGGCCTCGTCGATTTCCTTCCGGGGCATCTTCTTCTGCACCTGGAGGCCGAAGGCGATGTTCTGCCGCACCGTGAGGTGCGGGAGCAGGGCGTAGTTCTGAAAGATGGTGTTGACGGTCCGCTTGTGCGGGGGAAGGTCCGTGATGTCCCTGCCGTCGAGCCGGATGCGGCCCGTGTCGGGCCGCTCGAACCCGGCCAGCATCCGGAGCAGCGTGGTCTTTCCGCATCCGCTCGGACCCAGCAGGGAATAGAACTCGCCCTTGCGTACCGTCAGGGACACGTGGTCCACGGCGCGGATGTTCCGGAAATGCCTGGAAACGTCCTCGATTTCGAGAAAATCGGCCATGGTCAGGCCGCTTCCGACAGGGCCCGTCCGGAGAACCGGACCGCGACGCGAGTCGGCGGGACGGCGGCTGTCCGGATCGAAGCGGCCCGGAGCTCGGTCATCCGGGGCATCAGTATTCCATGCCGACGGTCAGGCCGAACCCCGTGTTGCGGCTGTTGAAGGCGTCCTTCAGGCGGTTGTCGAGGGTTTTCGAGAGCAGTAGGTACGGCTGGATGGTGAGTCCGTTCTCCATGGACCAGGTCAGCCGGTTTTCCCAGAAGGCGGCATTGACCGCCGACCGGGAGATGCCCGCGTACGTCTCGTTGAATTTGCTGAAGCCGGTGCCCAGCTTCAGCGACGACGAAAGGGAGACCGGCGGCCGGAGTTCCTTCTCGAACGACACGCCCTGCTCCATGTAGGCGGCTCCGGGGTACTCGACCACGTCCACCGCGACCGACGCGGTCAGGCTGAACGAGCCGACCGGGACTTCGACGGTGCCGATCCACTCCCCGGTCGACGGCACGCCCGGCTGGTGGATATAATGATAGTAATAGAAGGCGTTCTGGATGGTCATTCCCTTCAGCTCGAACTCGTGCGTCAGGATGTAGTTGAGTTCCTGCCTGCGGGGCGAAATGTCCTTCTCGGACGTGGTCATCGTGCTCCAGACTTCGAGGGTCAGACTCTTGTAGGTCAGCCAGACGTCGGGCTGGAAGAGCAGGTTTTCATAGCAGGGAATGCCGCGCCAGATGTAATTGTCGCCGGCCGTGAGCTCCCATCCGCCGCTCAGAACCGCCTCCTCTTCGGAAGAGGAATCCGCTTCGGCCGGCACGGCCCCGGCGTCGAGCGCCAGAATCAGAACCAGTGGCAGAACCCAGAACGCGGTCTTTCTCATCGCGGTTTTCCTTTTCTCAGTGAGGGGTGAGTGCCGGATCCGGCTGCGGAACGGGAAACGGTCTCCCGCGGTGGTCGGTTGAAAGGCGCGGGTGTTTCCGAATCACGGGTAAAAATAATAACATTTTCACCGGATTGCAAGCCAAAATCTGACCCGGGCGCAGGTTCCGGGGCCGCGGCCGCGGCGCCTTTTTTCCCAACATTGCGCTTGTCTTTTACCGGATCATTTTCTAATTTTCGATGGATACTGAATCTGTCAGCGAGCGCATTCCCCGGTCCCGTTCCATCCCGTCCCGCTGCGCGGGATCAAGCAACAGATGCCGGCTATTGAAGACTGCGCGGGACCAAGCTATAAGATTTTTACATTATTGAAGGCCCAGCTTCGCGGGACCAAGCTATAAGATTTTTACATTATTGAAGGCCCGGCTTCGCCGGACCAAGCTATAAGATTTTTACATTATTGAAGGCCCGCCGACCGGCCTCGATCGTCAGGGAGGACAGGATGAAAAACACGCTGAGGACACTCGCCATCTGGCTGGCCGTCGCCGGGCCGGCTTGTGGTCTGCAGGCACAGACGCCGGCATCCGCGGTCTGGGGGCTGACCGACCCGGCGGCCGGCGGCACCGGCACGGCCGTCGCGGTCAGCGGTCCGGTGACCGCGGAGGCGGAAAACCTCGCGGGCACGGAAATCAACAAGTACACGGGCCCCGGCGCCAGCCAGCGCGTGCGCATCCTGGGGAACGCGTGGCCGGCCCTGCAAACCACGCCGATCGACACGGTGTACGTGGAATTCATCGTGTCCCCGGGGCAAGGCGCGGATCTCACGGTCGACTCGGTTTCACTGGCGATCGCGGGAATGAGCATCAGCACGATGCGGGCCGACATCCGGGTCTCCACGGATCCGGATTTCCTGAATCCGGTCCAGATCGCCTATGAGACGCCGGACGGGCTGGGCAATCTTCCCATCGACACGCTCATCACGGTCGCCGCCGGCCTGAACATGCCCGTGCCCGCCGGACAGTCCTTCCGGCTCAGGGTCTATCCCTGGGTTCACAACGACCCCGCGGTGAGGACCGGCAAGTACGTGTGCCTGAAGGAAGTGGTGATCGCGGGCACCGTGACGGGAGACGTGGACTTCGACCCGCCGACGGTGACGACCGCGGCCGTCACGTCGGTCGCGACAACCTCGGCGGTCAGCGGCGGGAACATCCCCTCGGACGGCGGCAGTCCGGTGACGGAGCGGGGCGTTTGCTGGAACACGGCCGGAATGCCGACGGTCGCGGACGCCCGAACCGCGGACGGGACGGGGTCCGGTTCCTTCGTCAGCCGGATCACGGGACTGACCCCGGGCACGGAATACAAACTGCGGGCCTACGCCGTCAACGCCGCGGGAACGGCCTACGGGGATGAAGTTCCGTTCCGGACGCTCGATTCCACCGTGGTTCCCACGGTGGTGACGGCCGGCCCGACCGACATCCTGGTCCGGTCCGCCAAATGCGGCGGCGAGGTCACGGCCTGGGGCGGGGACACGGTCACGGTGCGGGGCGTGTGCTGGAATACGACCGGCGATCCCACACTCTCGGATCAAAAGACCGAAAACGGCTCGGGCCTCGGGTCTTTCACGGCCGTTCTGTACCCGTTGGCTGAAAACACGGAGTATTTCGTCCGCGCCTACGCGAAGAACCGCGCGGGCACGGGGTACGGCGCGGTGCACACGTTCACGACCCAGTCGCCGGCCCCGGCCGTGACCCGGGTGGTGGCCCAGGACGGGAGCGGGGACTACACCACGGTGCAGGCCGCTTTCGACGGCGTGCCTGATTTCTACACCGGCCCCTGGACCGTCTTCGTCAAGGCGGGGATCTATCACGAAAAGCTGCTGCTCGGCCGCAACAAGACGAACGTGATCCTCAGGGGGGAGGATCCCGAGACCACCATCCTGACCTACGACGACTATGCCGGAAAGGCCGGCGGCACGTCCCAGAGCCAGAGCGTGGCCATCGACGCGGACGACTTCACCGCCATGGACATCACGTTCCGGAACGTCGTGGCCAACGACGGGTCGTTCCAGGACCAGCAGGCCGTGGCCCTGCGGGTGAACGGGGACAGGCAGGCGTATTACCGCTGCCGGATCCTGGGATTTCAGGACACGTTCTACGCCTGGGGCGGACGGGGAACGGGGAGGATTTACCTGAACGGATGCCTCGTCCAGGGCTCGGTCGACTTCATCTTCGGCCGCGACATCGTGGTGTTCGACAGCTGCGAGATCCGGATCAACCGCGAGGGCGGCTCGCTGACCGCGGCCAGCACGGAGCCGGAATCGAGGTTCGGGCTCGTGTTCCGCGACTGCAGGATCACGGCGGAAACCGTCGGATTCGACGGCCGGCCGGTCACCCGATTCATCCTCGGCAGGCCCTGGCAGGCGGCGCCGCGGACGGTGTTCCTGCGCTGCGAAGAGCCGGCCTCGGTCGATCCCGCGGGATGGGCCGCGTGGAACGTTCCTCCGGCCCTGTACGCGGAGTACGGATGCGCGGGTCCGGGCTCCGATCCCAGCCGGAGGCACGCGATCTCGCGTCCGCTCACGGAGGAGGAGGCGGCCGGGTACACGCTGGAGAACATCTTTTCAAAGGATTCGAATCCCGGGCTGGGCTTCGACTGGGTGCCCGTGAAGCCGGTCGTGTCGGCGGTGCGGCGCGAGGCCGGCCCGTCCGGGGCTCCGGCGGCGTTCGCGCTCTCCCCGAACTGGCCGAATCCGTTCAATCCGTCCACGATCCTGCGGGTCGACGTTCCCCGGTCCGGCCGGGTGACCGTCGAACTGATGAACGTGCGGGGCGAACGGGTGGCGGTCCTGGCCGACCGGATCCATGAACCCGGCCGGTACGCGCTGACCGTGGACGGGACGGGTCTGGCCGCGGGCGTCTACTTCTGCCGCATGCGCGCCGGATCGTTCGTCCGGAGCAGAAAGCTGGTGCTGATCAAGTGACCGGCTCCGGCACCGCGCGGCGGCTCACGCCCCGGCCCAGGGACGGATGTCGATCGCGTTCACCTGAAAGGCGTTCAGCCATCATGAAATCCACCGCATTCGACGGCCGCGGTTCCGGCCGGAGGGGACGCATCCACCGGTTCTTTGCGCTGGTTCTGCTTTCCGGCATGGCGGCCGCCGGCCTGCAGGCCCAGCCGTGGGACGCGGCGCCGGGACAGGCGGAGGCGGAAGAGGGGGCGCGGGAGACGGTTCAGTCCCGCCTGCGGGACGACCTGTTGAACCGGCCCCCGGCCTGGTACGGCACCGGGGAGGCGCTCCGGATCGCGGACAACATGACGGTCTATCAGCGCAAATCCGGGGGCTGGCCCAAGAACATCGACATGACCCGGCCCCTGACGGAATCGGAGAGGCGCGATCTGGCCGAATTCCCGGACCAGCCCCTTTCCACCATCGACAACGGCGCCACCGTCACGCAGATGATTTTTCTGGCCCTCGTCTTCGGGCGGTCCGCCGAACCGCGGTACGCGCTTTCCTTCCTGAAGGGGCTGGATTACCTGCTCAAGGCGCAGTACGGGAACGGCGGGTGGCCCCAATACTTCCCGCGCAGGCAGGGATATTTCTCGCACATCACATTCAACGACGACGCCATGACCGGCGTCCTGCGCCTGCTGAAGAGGGTGTCGCTCGACACGTCGGCGTACGGCTTCGTGGATCGGGGCCGCAGGAAGAAGGCGGCGAAGGCTGTGGAGAAGGGGATCGGCTGCATCCTGAAGACCCAGGTGCGGGTCAACGGCCGCCTGACCGCCTGGTGCGCCCAGCACGACGAACACACCCTGAAGCCCGCGGCCGCCCGGCGCTACGAACTGCCCAGCCTCAGCGGCAGCGAGACCGTGGGCATTGTGCGGTTTCTCATGGAGCAGGAGCCCCCGACGCGGGAGATCGCGGAGTCCGTGCGGGCCGCTGCGGAGTGGCTGGACCGGTCGCGCATCCGCGGAATCCGCGTGGTCCGCGAGCCGGACGCCTCGAGCCCGACCGGATGGAACCGGGTGATCGTCCGCGACCCGGAGGCGCCGGACCTGTGGGCGCGGTTCTACCAGATCGGCACGGACCGGCCGTTCTTCAGCGACCGGGACGGACGCATGGTTTTCGACCTGTCCGAAATCTCGTCGGAGCGCAGAAACCGGTACGGCTGGCTGGGCGACTGGCCGGAGGAACTGCTGGCCCGGGAGTTTCCCGCGTGGCGGGAGAAGTGGAAGGCGCTCGAGGAGCAATGAAGGATTCAGAATGCCAATGATGAATTCAGGAATAGTATAGAAAGCCGTACCGTATCCCATGTCTTCCGGGCGCCGAGACCCGGATGTCCCGTTTTCGGGGACCGTTCCGGCGGGAAACGGAAGGGTCCGAAGGATGTGCGCGATGTGGTTATAGATTTGCAAAAAATGGCTTTACTTTTGAATGAAAACTTCATATCATTCCTTTGGATTTGTTCGGCAACCCGAATAGAATCACCAGTTTGTAACAAGATGTAACATTCCGGCTGGGCGCGGTTCCCTTGAGGCCTGTATTTTTCAAGCGACCCATACAGTTTCAAAGAAATCCTGACACACGGAACGATTTGCGTGGAGCTGTCTCCACGCGTTGTTACTGCCGTCCGTTCACGAACACGATTAAGTAAACTGTTTAGCCGATCCCATTCTTTCAGTCATTGATTCAATCAGGAGTCCGCATGAAGAGAATATCCATTCTTCTGCCCGCCGTTCTCGCGGTCAGCCTGAACGCGTGGGCCCAGCCCGGAGCGCGGATCGCGCCCGCGGGTTTCGATTCCCTGAGGCTGGACATCCCTGCCGGACGCGTGGACACCGTGTCCTACCCGTCCGCGACAGTCGGAGCCGTCCGAAGGGCCCTCGTCTACACGCCTCCGGGATTCCCCGATGCCGGGAAATACCCCGTTCTCTACCTCCTGCACGGCATCGGCGGGGACGAAAAGGAATGGCTGAACGGCGGCAGGCCCCAGGTCATACTCGACAACCTGATCGCGGAGGGGAAAGCCGTGCCCATGATCGTCGTCATGCCGAACGGCAGGGCCATGAAAGACGACAGCCCGGGCGCGAACATCTTCTCTCCAGAGAAGGTGCAGGCATTTTCGACCTTTGAGAGAGACCTGCTGGACGACCTGATCCCCTTCATCGAAAAAACCTATCCGGTCCGACCGGACCGGGAGAGCCGGGCCATCGCGGGATTGTCCATGGGCGGCGGCCAGGCGCTGAATTTCGGCCTGGCCCACCTCGAGACATTCGCCTGGGTCGGCGGCTTCTCGTCCGCTCCCAACACGAAAACGCCCGAGGAGCTGATTCCGAACCCCGGGGAAACGGCCGCGAAGCTGAAACTGCTCTGGTTGTCGTGCGGCGACGCGGACAACCTGATCCGTTTCAGCCAGCGGATACACGATTACTGCGAGACGCATCAGGTTCCCCACGTCTATAACGTCGAACCCGGCGTGCACGATTTCAAGGTTTGGAAGAACGGACTGTACCAGTTCGCGGGCCGGCTGTTCCGGTAGCGGCGGGCGAAACACCTAAAATAAGGCGGGCTCCACATGAAGAAAAAGATCGCACTCGGCCTGATGTTCCTGCTGCAGGTTTCCCTGGCGGAAGCCGGCCGGACGGAAGTGAGCGAAATCCTCAGCCCGGACGGGAAAATCGCGGTTCACGTCCGGCTCGCGGAGGGCGGAATCCCGGTCTACACGGTGTCCCGCGCGGGCGAAACGGTGTTGAGGCCGTCCCGTCTGGGGGTTCTCAGGCTGGACGGGGATTTCACGGCCGGCCTCACCGTCGATTCGGTTTCCGCGGCGGCCCCGGTGTCCGACCGTTACACGCTGACGCACGGCAAGCGGCGGAACTGCGCGTATTCGGCCAACCGGCGCGTGTTTCACCTGAAAAACGCCGAAGGGAAGCCGATGCAGGTCATTTTCCAGGTGTCGAACGACGGCGTCGCGTTCCGGTATCATTTTCCGGGAAAGGCGGAGGGCCGCGTGCGGATCCTCCGGGAGGCGTCCTCTTTTCACTTCGACGGCTCCGCCAGAGCGTATCTCCAGCACTGCCCGGACGCCCGGACGGGATGGAATTATTCCCAGCCCTCCTACGAGGAATACTACCAGCGGGACATCCCGGTCGGCACGGCGTCGCCGGACCAGGCGGGATGGGTCATGCCCGCGCTGTTCCGTTCCGGCAAGCACTGGATCAGCCTCACGGAAACCGCGGTGGACACGAATTACTGCGGAACGCGGCTGAGCCAGCTGTCCCCGGACGGAGAATACACCGTCCAGTTTCCCCAGCCGCAGGAATGCCGCGGAAACGAGCCGGCGCTGCCGCAGTCATCCCTGCCCTGGTCCACTCCCTGGCGCGTGATCGCGGTCTCCGAGGGTCTCGCGGGCCTGGTGGAATCCACCCTGGGAACGGACCTCGCGATTCCGGCCCGGACCGACGCCGCGGCGTGGCTGAAGCCCGGTCTGGCATCCTGGAGCTGGGTCATCCTGAAGGACGACTCCACGGTTTTCGGCTGTCAGAGGCGGTTCGTCGATTTCGCCGCGGACATGAAGTGGCGGTACTGCCTCGTTGACGCCTTCTGGGATTCGAAGATCGGGTACGAGAAGATGAAGGAACTGGCGGATTACGCCGCGACCCGGAACGTGAAACTTCTGCTCTGGTACAACTCGGCGGGCGACTGGAACACGACGCCGCTCACGCCGCGCGACAAGATGCTGACGGCGGAATCGAGACGGGCCGAGTTCCAAAAACTGAGGGACATGGGCGTGGCCGGCGTCAAGATCGACTTCTTCGGCGGCGACGGGCAGTCCATGATGAAGTACTACCAGAGCATCCTGCTGGACGCCGCGAAATACGGCCTGGCGGTCAATTTTCACGGTTCGACGTATCCCAGGGGATGGGTGAGGACCTACCCGAACCTTGTCAGCATGGAGGGGATCAAGGGCGAGGAATACGTCACCTTCGGCCAGTTTTTCGCCGACCAGCAGCCCGTCCATTGCACCATGCTTCCGTTCACCCGGAACCTGTTCGACCCCATGGACTTCACTCCCGTGAATTTCTCCGGCATACCGAACGTCAAGCGCCGGACCACGGGGGGGTTCGAGGCGGCCTCGGCCGTGCTCTTCACCTCGGGCATCCAGCACATCGCCGAGACGCCGGAAGGCATGGCGGGCCAGAAGGAGTTCGTCCGGGAATACATGCGTTCCCTGCCCGAAGCCTGGGACGACGTGAAATTCATTGACGGGGTTCCCGGCGAGTACGTCGTCCTGGCCAGGAAGACGGGAAACCGCTGGTTCATCGCGGGAATCAACGGGGAGAACAGGGAACGGACGGTGTCCTTCCGGTTCCCGGCGGCGGGCGTTTCCCGAAAAGCGAAGCTCATCACGGATTCCGCGGATTCGGGAGAGATGATCGAGAAAACGATCAGCCTGAAGGCGCCGGTGGAGCTGACCCTGCGTCCGCACGGCGGATTCGTCATACGGACGTTCTGACCGTCCGGTTCACCGGACCCTGACGCATCCGACAGAGAATGCGTCCGCCGGCCCCCGACGCCGGCGTCGGAAATCTTCAAACAGGAGACCGAAATGAAAAAGACCCTGCTGTTCGCCGCGTGCCTGTTCCTGGCGGTCCGGACACACGGACAGATCCTGCCTTATCAGAATCCGGACCTGAGCCCTGAGGCGAGGGCCGCCGACCTGGTCGGCCGTCTGACGCTCGATGAAAAAGCGCTGCTGATGTGCGACGTTTCGGAGGCCGTTCCGCGGCTCGGGATCAACAAGTTCCACTGGTGGAGCGAGGCCCTGCACGGCCTGGCCAACAACGACAGCGTCACGGTGTTCCCCCAGCCCATCGCGATGGCGGCCTCTTTCGACGACGCGCTGGTTCTTCGGGTTTTCACCGCCGTGTCGGACGAGGTCCGCGCCAAATACCAGGAGAACAGGCGACGCGGCCGGGAGGACCGCCGCTTCCTCGGGCTTTCCGTCTGGACCCCCAATATCAACATATTCCGCGACCCGCGCTGGGGCAGGGGACAGGAAACCTACGGCGAGGATCCGTACCTGATGACCCGGATGGGGGTGTCCGTGGTCCGGGGCCTGCAGGGGCCGTCCGACTCCAAATACAGAAAACTCCTGGCCTGCGCCAAGCACTACGCCGTGCACTCGGGCCCCGAATGGAGCCGCCACACCCTGAACGTGAACAACGTCGATCCGCGGGACCTGCGCGAAACCTACCTGCCGGCGTTCCAGGCGCTCGTTCAGAAGGCGGGCGTGCGCGAGGTCATGTGCGCCTACCAGCGGCTGGACGACGAGCCCTGCTGCGGCAACACCCGGCTTCTCCAGAGGATTCTACGGGACGAGTGGGGATTCAAATACCTGGTGGTGTCCGACTGCGGCGCCATATCCGATTTCTACACCAGCCACAAGACGTCTTCGGACACGGTGCACGCCGCGGCCAGGGGCGTCATCGCGGGCACGGACGTCGACTGCTCCAGCCCCTCCTACCGCCAGATTCCGCAGGCGGTGAAACGGGAATTGCTCGACGAAGCCGACGTGGACCGCAGCCTGAAACGGGTGCTGGCCGGACGCTTCGAACTCGGGGAGATGGACCCGGATTCCCTGGTTCCCTGGACGAAGATTCCGTTTTCCGTGATGAACTGCGAGGCGCACCGGAAGCTCAGCCTGGACATGGCCAGGGAGACGATGACCCTGCTGCAGAACCGGGGACCCATCCTCCCCCTGAAGAAATCCGTCCGCAAACTGGCCGTCGTCGGCCCGAACGCGGACAACGCCCGCATGCTGTGGGGCAATTACAACGGCACGCCGGTGAGGACCGTCACCATTCTCGAAGGCATCAAGGCCAAACTGCCGGCTGAAACGGTGGTCTACGAACGGGGATGCGACCTGACGGAAAAGATGATGATCGAATCCGTGATCGGTGAATGCGTCATGGACGGCAAGCCGGGCATACGGGCGACCTACTGGAACAACCGCGAGTTCAGCGGTGAACCCGCCGCGGTCGAGTGGATCGACCATCCCATTCAGCTGACCACGGACGGGGCGTACGCGTTCAGCCCGGGAGTGAACCTCCAGGGGTTCACGGGAAAATACGAAACGATCTACACGCCCGCGGAGTCCGGCGAGATCGTGTTCAAGGTGGAGGCCCGTGGCGGTCTGGAGATTCTCGTCAACGCGGATACGCTGTACAAGCCCCGCAGGTGGGGGTCGCGTTTCAACCGGGTCGTCCTGGCCGTTGAAAAGGGCAAGCCGTACCGGATCGAGGCCAATTTCAGGCAGCTGCGCACCTGGCCGGCCAGCCTGACGCTGAATTTCGGCATCGAAAAGCCGGTCCGGTTCGACGACCTGGTCGAAAAACTCCGGGGAATCGACGTGGTCGTGTTCGCGGGCGGCATCTCCTCCATGCTCGAAGGGGAACAGATGCCGGTGGAACTGCCCGGTTTCAAGGGAGGCGACCGCACGGACATCGAGCTTCCGGAGATACAGCGGGACTGCATCAAGGCGCTGAAAGCCGCGGGCAAGAAGGTCGTTTTCGTGAACTGCTCGGGGTCTGCCATGGGGCTGGTTCCGGAAACCGGAACCTGCGACGCCATACTCCAGGCCTGGTACCCGGGCGAATCGGGCGGCACGGCCGTGGCGGACGTCCTTTTCGGCGATTTCAATCCGTCCGGCAAACTGCCGGTCACTTTCTATAAGAATGTCGGACAATTGTCCGATTTCGAGGATTATTCCATGAAGGGCCGCACCTACCGGTTCATGTCCGACGCCCTGTTCCCGTTCGGGTTCGGCCTGAGCTACACGACGTTCTCGATCGGAGAGGCCCGTGTCAGCAGAACCGAAATCCGATCCGCCGAGAGCGTCGAACTGACGATACCGGTGACGAACACAGGCAAGCGGGACGGAACCGAGATCGTCCAGGTGTACATCCGCAAGGCGGATGACGCGGACGGACCGCTGAAAACCCTGAGGGGATTCCAGCGGGTCGACGTGCAAGCCGGAAAGAAAGGCAAGGCGGTCATCGAACTGCCGTTCCGCGCTTTTGAATTCTATGACCGGAAAGCGGGCGAGATGACCGTGACGCCGGGGCAGTACGAGATCTTTTACGGCAACAGCTCGGACGCGAAGGACCTGAAAATGACCCGGGTCACGGTCCTGTAAACCGACTCCGGATCCGGGTCCCGCGGCCCGCGGCTTGATCCGGTGTCCGAACCTTCATCGGGGATGATGCCATGCACAAGGTGATTCCGGCAATCCTGCTGCTCGCGGCTACGGCCGCGGCCGCACCAACGGGCACCTACACCGAAACCGCGGCCGGCATCCGGGCCACGGTGGCTTCCATGGACGTGGAGATCCGGTTTGTCGATCCGTCCACGGTTCGTGTCCAGAAAACGCCGGCAGGCCGGGTTTTCTTCTCCAGGGGTTTTTCCGTGATCCGGGAGCCGGAAGAGACGCCCCTCCGGGTCCGGAGGGACGACCGGCAGGTTTCGGTGCGGAGCGAAAACCTGCAGGTGCGGCTCGACCTCGAGGACGGAACGGTCTCCTTCCTGGACGCGGCGGGCGGACCCCTTTTCCGTGAGAAGCCGTCCGGCACCGCGTTCGAGGATTTCGACGACGCAGGCCGGAAGACGCTCCGTGTCAGCCAGTCCTTCGTGCTCGGAAAGGACGAGCCCATTTACGGCCTGGGCATGCAGCAGCAGGGCCGGATGATCCAGCGGAACCTGAAGCTCCACATGGTGCAGAACAACACCGAGGACTTCATCCCCTTCTTCCAATCCGTCAAGGGGTACGGCGTGTTCTGGGACAACCCGTCGCCCACGGTGTTCGAGGACGGACCGGGGGGGACGTCCTTCCGCTCCGAGGTGGGGGAGGGCATCGACTATTACTTCCTGGCCGGCGGGAGCGCGGACGGCGTCATCGCCCTGATGCGCGGCCTCACGGGACAGGCGCCGATGTTCCCCCTGTGGACCTACGGGTACTGGCAGAGCAAGGAGCGGTACAAGAGCCAGGACGAGCTCGTCGGCGTGGTCCGGAAGCACCGCGAACTGGGCGTGCCGCTCGACGGCGTCATCCAGGACTGGCAGTACTGGGGCAACAATTACCTGTGGAACGCCATGGAATTCCTCAATCCGGAATTCCCGGATCCGAAGCGGATGATCGACGACATCCACGGACTGAACGGCCACGCGATCATCTCCATCTGGAGCTCATTCGGACCGCAGACCAAGCCCTATCGGGAACTGGAGAAAATCGGCGCGCTTCTGGACATCAGGACCTGGCCGGAGTCCGGCTCCGAAAAGTGGCCGCCCAACATGGATTATCCCTCGGGCGTGCGGGTGTACGACCCCTTCAACCCCGCGGCCCGCGACATCTACTGGAAATACCTGAATCAGGGCATTTTTTCGCTTGGAATGGACGGATGGTGGATGGACTCCACGGAACCCGATCACATGCAGTTCAAGCCCTCGGATTTCGACAACCGCACCTTCCTCGGTTCGTTCCGGAGCGTGCGGAACGCCTTTCCCCTCGCGGCCGTGGGGGGCGTTTACGACCATCAGCGTTCCGTCTGCTCGGACAAGCGCGTTTTCATCCTGACCCGTTCGGCGTTCGCCGGCCAGCAGCGGTACGCCGCCAACACCTGGTCCGGCGACGTGGTGGCGTCGTGGGACGCGCTCCGGAACCAGATTTCCGCGGGCCTGAATTTCTCCCTGTGCGGCATCCCCCACTGGAACAGCGACATCGGCGGGTTTTTCCTCTGGAACTTTCCGAAACGGCTCGGGGATCCCGATTACCGGGAGCTCTACGCCCGATGGATGCAGTTCGGCGCCTTCTGCCCCATGATGCGGTCGCACGGCACGGACGCGCCCCGCGAGATCTGGCAATTCGGCCGGAAGGGCGACCGGGTTCATGATTCCATTGAAAAAAGCATCCGGCTGCGCTACAGCCTGCTGCCCTACATCTATTCGGCCTCGTGGGACGTGACGGCGCGTCAATCGACCCTGACGCGCGCCCTGATGATGGATTTTCCCGGGGATCCGCGGGCGCTCGACATCAACGACGAGTACCTGTTCGGCCGGTCGATTCTGGTCTGCCCGGTCACCCGGCCCATGTATTCGACCGTCCGCGTGACCGGAAAGGATACGACCCGCGTCGAGGATTTCAGCGCGGTCCGGAGCGACACGCTCTATCTTCCCGGAGGAACCGACTGGGTTGATTTCTGGAGCGGGGAGAGATTGACCGGCGGACAAACCGTGAGCCGGGAAGCCCCGATCGACCTCATTCCCCTGTTCGTCCGGTCCGGCGCCATTCTGCCCGTGGGGCCGGACGTGCAGTACGCGGCCGAGAAACCGTGGGACGATCTCGAAATACGGGTGTACCCCGGCGCCGACGGCGCATTCACCCTGTACGAGGACGAGAAAGACAATTACAACTATGAGAAGGGTCTTTACACGGAGATCCCCTTCCGCTGGGACGATTCCGCGGGCACACTGACCATCGGGGCCCGCAAGGGCCGCTATCCCGGAATGCTCGAATCGCGGCAATTCCGCGTCGTGCGGGTCGGGAAGGGAGCCGGCATCGGGATGGAAACGCCGGCAAAGGACGCGAAAACCGTGAAATACGCCGGACGGAAAACCGTCGTGCGCTTGTAGTCCCCGCGTCCGCGATCATGAACGATCGCAGTTGTAGCGGCGTCCGGGGACCCGGATTCTCCGCGCACCCAAACGCCCCCAAAAAGGAGTGCACAGATGAAATCGACCCTGATCCGAATCCTCCGGAATGGAATGCTCCCGGCCGCGGTGTGCTGGATCGCCGCTGCGGCGCAGGCCCAGACCCTGCCGTACCAGAATCCGGATCTGTCCTCCGAAGCGCGCGCCAGGGACCTGATTTCCCGCCTGACCCTGGCCGAGAAAGCCTCCCTGCTGTGCGACGTGTCCGAGGCCGTTCCGAGGCTGGGCATCCGCAAGTTCAACTGGTGGTCCGAGGCCCTGCACGGCCTCGCCAACAACGGAGACGTCACGGTTTTCCCGGAGCCCGTCGGCATGGCCGCCTCGTTTGACGACGAGCTGGTCTACCGGATATTCGACGCGGTCTCGGACGAGACGCGCGCCAAGTACCATGACGAGAAGAGGAGGGGACTCGAAAATCGCAGATTCATGAGCCTCTCGGTCTGGACCCCGAACGTGAACATCTTCCGCGATCCGCGCTGGGGCAGGGGGCAGGAAACCTACGGCGAGGACCCCTTTCTGACGTCCCGCATGGGCGTCGCCGTGGTGAAGGGCCTGCAGGGCCCGCCGGACGCCCGGTACCGGAAACTGCTGGCCTGCGCCAAGCACTACGCGGTCCATTCCGGCCCCGAGTGGAGCCGTCATTCGCTCAACCTCAACAACGTCGATCCCCGCGACCTCAGGGAAACCTACCTGCCGGCATTCAAGGCCCTGGTCCGGGAGGCGGACGTGCGCCAGGTGATGTGCGCGTACCAGCGCCTGGACGACGAGCCCTGCTGCGGCAACTCCAGGCTCCTGCGGCGCATCCTGAGGGAGGAGTGGGGATTCAGGCACGTCGTCGGTTCCGACTGCGGGGCCATCACGGATTTTTTCAACAGCCACAAGGTCTCCTCGAGCCCGGTCCACGCCGCGTCCAAGGCGCTCCTGTCCGGAACCGACCTGGAATGCGTCTGGGAGAACTATCCCTATCAAACGCTCCCCGACGCGGTGACGCGGGGCCTGGTCAAGGAGGAGGACATCGACGCCAGCCTGACGCGCGTTCTGGCCGGACGCTTCGACCTGGGCGACATGGACGACGACGCGATCGTCCCCTGGTCGCGGATTCCGCTGTCGGTCGTGAACTGCGAGGCGCACCGGAAGCTGGCCCTCGACATGGCGCGCGAAACCATGACCCTGCTTCAGAACAGGGGCGGCATCCTGCCGCTGAAGAAATCCATCCGCGGGCTGGCGGTCATCGGGCCGAACGCGGACGAGGAGCCGGTCCTGTGGGGGAATTACAACGGAACGCCGGTCCGCACGATCACGGTTCTCGACGGCATCTCCTCGAAACTGCCGGCCGGCCGCGTCGTGTTCGACAAGGCCTGCGACCTGGTCGACGACAAGGTGACGGAAAACTACATCGGCCGGTGCGGGATGGAGGGACGGAAGGGGTTCAGGGCCGTGTACTGGAACAACCCCGAGTGGAAGGGCGACAGCGTCGTCACCCAGTGGATCGTCAACCCGATCCAGATGACCACCGCCGGAAACCATGAATTCGCGCCCGGCGTCCGGCTCGAGGGATTTTCGGCCCGTTTTGAGACGGAATTCACGCCCGACGCCGACGAGGAACTCGTGTTCAAGGGCGGGGCGACCGGGCATTTCGAACTGCTGGTCAACGGCCAGTCCCTGTCGCGTTACGACACCTGGCGCACGCTTCCGGCCAGATTGCCGTACCGCTTCGAGGCCGGCAAGAAATACAAAATCGAGATCCGGTACGCCCAGCTGTACAACTGGCAGGCGAACATCGAATTGAATTTCGGCAGGGAAGTCGACGTGAATTTTTCCGCGCTGCTGAAGAAACTCGAAGGCACGGACGTGGTGGTGTTCGTCGGCGGCCTGTCCTCCCTGCTGGAGGGCGAGGAAATGCCCGTGACGCGGCCGGGTTTCAGGGGCGGCGACAGGACCGACATCGAGCTTCCCGCGGTTCAGCGCAACTGCCTGAAGGCGCTCAAGCGGGCGGGGAAAAAGGTGGTCTTCGTGAACTGCTCCGGTTCCGCCATCGCCCTGACGCCGGAAACCGAAACCTGCGACGCCATACTCCAGGCCTGGTACCCCGGGGAGTCGGGCGGCCTGGCCGTGGCGGACGTCCTGTTCGGCGATTTCAACCCGTCCGGCAAACTGCCCGTCACCTTCTACCGGCGCTCGGACCAGCTTCCCGATTTCGAGGACTACTCCATGAAGGGCCGGACCTACCGGTTCATGGAAGACGCGCTGTTCCCGTTCGGTTACGGACTGAGCTACACGACGTTCTCGATCGGAGACGCGACGCTCGACAGAACCACGGTCGGGACCGGGGAGACGCTCACGCTGTCGGTTCCGGTGTCGAACAACGGCAGGAGGGACGGAACCGAAATCGTCCAGGTCTATGTGCGCAAGACGGGCGACGCGGACGGACCGCTGAAGACACTCCGGGGATTCCGGCGGATCGACGTGAAAGCCGGAAAGAAGGGCACGGCCGTCATCCAGCTGCCCTACCGGGCGTTCGAATTCTACGACAGGGCCGGCCGGCAGATGACCGTCATGCCCGGCGGGTACGAGATCCTTTACGGCAACAGCTCCGCCGGGAAGGACCTGAAAACCGTCCGGATCGCGGTTCAATGATCCTTCGGCCGGTCGTCCATCCCGGATCCGACCGGCCGGGTAACATCACCAGGGGATCCGGCCAGCCGGGAATCGTGGCCCGGCGATCCGGCGGAATGCCCCGGGTCGAGCGACAGAAAAAACGAGAGGTTGAGATGAAACCCGCACTGTGGATTGTCGGCTGGATGATTTCCGCGGCGGCCGTCTCCGGCCAGGACAGGCCGCCCCATCCCGAACTGGAAAACCCCGCCATTCAGGGAATCCGCAAGGAACCCGCCCATGCCGCGTTCATCCCCTTTGAAAACCGGGAAACGGCCCTCCTGAACGACAAGAGCAGGTCCGGCCGCCTGATTTCATTGAACGGCCCGTGGAAGTTCGCTTTCCGCGCCGGCGTTTCGAACCGCATCGACGGATTCGCGGATCCCGGCTTCGATGTTTCGGGGTGGAAGGACATGCCGGTGCCGTCGAACATGGAGATCCAGGGTTTCGGCATCCCCATCTACGTGAACATCGGATACGAATTCTACCCCGAATGGAACTTCAGGCCTCCCTACGTCAACGACCTGGAAAAAAACACCATCGGGTATTACCGCCGGGACTTCGAACTCCCCCGGTCCTGGAGCGGCCACCGGGTTTTTATCCATTTCGGATCGATCAAATCGGTCGGTTTTGTCTGGGTGAACGGCCGAAAGGTCGGCATGAGCAAGGACAGCAAAACGCCCCAGGAATTCGACATCACCCACGCGGTTCAGCCCGGCCGGAACAGCGTCGCGGTCGAGGTTTTCCGGTGGAGCGACGCTTCGTACCTGGAGTGCCAGGATTTCTGGCGGCTCAGCGGCATTCCCCGCGAAGTGTTCGTGTACGCCCAGCCGCAGGTGCGTCTGCGCGACTTTTTCGCGCAATGCAGGCTCGATGAAGACTACACCAGAGGCGTTTTCGAGCTGGATGTCGAATTGAAAAACCACACGGGACGGACAGCCGCCGCGCGGGTGGGCTATGAAATCACGGACCCGGCGGGCCGGAACGTCGCTTCCGGATCCAGGACGGTCGAGATGACGGATTCCATCGGAACGACCCGATTCGAGACAGCCATTCCCTCGGTCGACGCGTGGTCCGCGGAGACGCCCAGTCTCTACACGCTGGCGCTGACCCTGAAGGACGCGTCCGGCAACACGACCGAGGCGACAGCGGTCCAGGTCGGTTTCCGCACGAGTGAAATCAGGGACGGCCGGTTCCTCGTGAACGGGAAACCGGTGCTGTTGAAAGGCGTCAACATCCATGAATTCAACCCCCGCACCGGGCAGGTGATCGACGCATCCGTGACGCGGCTGGACATGGAACGGATGAAACAGCTCAACGTGAACGCGATCCGGCTCAGCCACTACCCCCAGCCCGAATTCTTCTACGATCTCGCGGATCAGTACGGGTTTTACCTGATCGACGAGGCCAACATCGAATCCCACGGCATGGGCTACGACCGGAGCAAGGGGAGAAGCCTCGCCAACAATCTCGACTGGACGGCCGCGCACCTGTTCCGCACCCGGAACATGTTCGAGCGCGACAAAAACCACCCGTCGGTGGTCATCTGGTCGCTCGGCAACGAGGCCGGAAACGGGTACAATTTCTACCAGACCTACCTGTTCCTGGCCGGCCGGGATAAGACGCGGCCCATTCAGTACGAAGGAGCCGGCCTTGAATGGAATACCGACATTTTCTGCCCGATGTACGCCAAAATCCCGGACCTCTTACGCTACGCGCAGAAACACACGGACCGGCCGCTGATTCTCTGCGAATACGCGCACGCCATGGGCAACAGCGTGGGGAATCTCGCGGATTACTGGGAGTCGATCCGGAAAACACCCGGCCTCCAGGGCGGTTTCATCTGGGACTGGGTGGACCAGGGGCTCGCCGCCAGGAATGAGAAGGGAGAATACTGGGCTTACGGCGGGGATTTCGGCCCCAAGGGGACGCCCTCCGACGGGAACTTCCTCATCAATGGCGTGGTCTTTCCGGACCGGAGCGTCAAGCCGCACAGCCGTGAAGTCAGGCACGTCTATCAGAACATCCTTTTCTCCGCGGACTCGCTCGCATCGGGCCGAATAACCGTCACCAATGAGTTCCGCTTCACCAACCTGAAGAAATACGCGTTGTCCTACGAAATCACGGCCGACGGAAAGGCGGTCGGGGGCGGCGCCTGGCCGTCCCTGGACATCCCGCCCGGAGAGTCCAGGCGGGTGGCGGTTGACCTGAAAAGCCTGATCCCGGAACCCGGCGTGGAATATTTCGTCAACCTGTCGGCGAAAACGACCGCCGCGGAAGGCCTGCTCCCGGCCGGATGGGAAGTGGCCTCGGAACAGTTTAAACTGCCGGTGAAAGCGCCCGCGGAACCCTCCGGCGCGTCGAAGCCCGGATCGGTCACGGTCAGGGAAGGGGAATCCATCGAACTCCAGGGCGCCGGTTTCTCCCTGAAAATCGATTCGCGGACCGGCATCATCACGTCGTACGTCCATCAGGGCAAGGAGCTTCTCCTGAACGGATTCGGCCCACGCCCGGCGTTCTGGAGGGCTCCCACGGACAACGATTACGGCTGGCGCATGCCCCGGGTCTGCCGCCTGTGGAAAAAAGCCTCCGAAGAGCCGCTTCGCGCCGCGAACGTCAAGACGGTCCCGGTGAAAAATGGAGTGTTGGTGACGGCCGTGTACGAACTGGACTCCGTGAAGTCGGTGTGGGAAACGAAATACACGGTCCGTGGAGACGGAACCGTCCACATCGAGAACCTCCTGAAGACCGCGGACTCGACGGTCGCGGTGATTCCGAGGGTCGGCATGAAAATGCGGTTCCCCGAAGAATTCAAGCGGCTCGAGTATTTCGGCCGCGGGCCGTGGGAGAATTACTGCGACCGGAAGGCTTCGGCCTTTGTCGGGCGATACCGGTCCTCCGTGGCGGAGCAGGCCGTGCCGTACGTCCGTCCTCAGGAAAACGGGCACCGCACGGATGTGCGCTGGCTGAGCCTGACGCGGCCGGACGGCCGGGGAATTCTGGTGAAGGCCGATTCTCTCATCGAGTTCAACGCGCTTCACAATCCGGTGGAGGACTTCGACTCGGGCCCGGACAAGGACAAAAACCCAAGGCACGTCAATGACATCCGGCCAGGCCGGATGGTGGAACTGCACGTCGATTATCGCCAGATGGGAGTCGGGGGCGACGACAGCTGGGGCGCCAGGCCGCACGAGCCGTACATGATCCAACCGAGCAAAAAGGGGTACCGGTACGGTTTCACCCTGATTCCGCTGGTCAAGGGCCGGCCCGTCCATCCGGAATCCGCGAACTAGGCGTACGGAGGGGGTGCGGGATGAGAAAACGGCTGCGCGGCTTTCTGTTATCAGCGGCGATTCTGTCTCTGGCCGGCTCCAGGCTGGGCGGCCAGGAGCTGTTCGTCGGGGCCAATTACCATCCGCACGACGACAAGGATCCGGTCAAGATCGCGGGCGACATCCGGCTCATGCGCGAGGCCGGATTCAAGGTGGTCCGTATGGGACACCTGGCCTGGGACAGTTATGAGCCGTCCGAGGGGCAATTCGACTTCGAATGGTTCGATCGGGTGATGGACGGAATGCACGAAGCCGGAATCAAGGTCGTCCTGGACATCGCCATACGGCCGGCCCCGATCTGGCTGCACCGGAAATATCCCTCCATCGGCATTGTGGACTCGAACGGCGACCCGCAATACCCGAATCACCGGTACATGGAGGATGTCGGGGATCCATATTATCAGCGGTACGCCCTGCGTTTCGCGGAAACGATCGCGAGACGCTACGCGAAGCACCCGGCCCTGCTGGCCTTCGGAATCGACAACGAGTCGGGCGACGGCCGCATTTCCTATTCCGAAACGGCCCGGATGCGCTTCATCGGCTGGCTGAAGCGGAAATACGCCACGGTCGAACGGTTGAACGAGGCCTGGGCGACCCAGAGATGGTCCAGACGCCTCAACGGGTTCGAGGAAGTCGGATTTCCCGTGTCCACACACTTCAATGATGTCCCCGAACGGATGCTCGATTTCAGGCGGTTCGTATCGGATGAAATCAATCAGCTGCTGTTCGAGGTCATCCGCCGGGTCAATGCCGAAGCCCCGAACGCCCTGATCACCACCAACGCGTGGTATTACAGCGGCATGAAATTTTTTGACTACGCGCCCATCGCCTATTCCGGCCTGATGACCCGGGAGGGCAACGGATTCTACGCGGGCACGTCCCTGCTCAACAACGAGGGCATCCTGTGGGCGTCTTTCGGCATCGTCCGGATTCAGTACGAGAGCGAAAACCCGTTCTGGTGCAATGAATTCACGACCATGACGGCGGTTCCCGGATCCTGCCGGAAGCAGGCGTACGCCTCCCTGATGTTCGGCAACCAGATGGTCTGCGGATGGACCTGGCAGAACATGCACAGCGGGGAGGAGCAGTACCTGCAGGGCCTGATCGACTGGGACGGCATCCCGAACCGGAAATACGACGAATACCGGAAGATCGCGGGTGAATTCAGGAAAATCGAGAGGTTCCTGCCATACAAACCGAGGGCGGAGGCGGCCCTCGCGTTTTCGTTTCCGAGCCAGATCGTCAGCGCGTCCTTTCCAGAATCGCACGAGAGCCAGGTCGGCACCTGTTTCAGGCAGTTCTATGACCGGAACATGGACGTCCGGATGGTGGACATACGCCGGAGCGGTCTGGACTACAAGCTGCTGATGATCCCCGGCGTCACCGTCATGGATCCGGAGACCGCGGGAAAAATCCGCGATTTCGTGAAAAAAGGCGGCACCGCGGTGATGACCGCCTACTCGGCGGTTGTGGACACGACCAGCCGGGTTTTCAGCTCAACCCGCCCCGGTCTGCTGGAGGATGTCTTCGGCGTGCGGGTCGGCGCGTTCGAAGAGGTCGAGGCCATGAACGAACTGTCCCGGCTCTCCTATAAAGGAAAGAAGATCCGGGTGCGTTACCGGGGAGAGGACCTGGAGACGGAATCGCCCCGGGTCGACGTCATCGAACCGAAAGGCGCCGAAATCATCGGGCTGATCACCAGCCTGGACCGGGATGTGCCGGTGATCACGTCCAACCGGTACGGCAGGGGCAGGGCCGTCTATATCGGACTGCCCGCGAGAGGCGAGATTCTGAGCCCCCTGCTGGATGATTTGATCGACGCGTTGTCCATCCGGAAAGGGCCGGACGCGCCCGCGGGCGTCATGGCCAGGCGCATCGACGCAAAGCATGTTCTGTACCTGAATTGCACGGCCGAGCCGAAGGAAATCCGGATGACGGCGCCGTCCAGAAGCCTCCTGTTCGACAGGCCGCTTCCCGCTCATTTCGTGATTCCGCCGAATGAACCGGAATTCGTCGAGACACCGTAGCGGACGGCCCCGTCCCTCCGGCATGTGACCGATCGAACATCCAGCTCTGCGCCCCGGCCGGAGCGCCCGATACGAAACCGGATCCGGCGATCACTATTTTGGAAAGGAACCCATCCATGATGCGGATCAGATTCATGGTATTCGGGCTGTTGACGGTCCTCACGGCCGTCGGCCGGCCGGTTGACGCGAAAGAGCGATCCGCCCGGACGGATCGGACGATCCGGCTCGATTATGACCGGATCCGGGGACCCCTGAACACGATGTTCAGGGAATGCGTGGGCGCGGGCAGGGCGAATGAAGGACTGCGGGCCGACTGGCAGGCCCAGTTGGCCGAAGTCCATCGGGAGTGCGGGTTCAAATACATCCGGATGCACGGACTGCTGACCGACGACATGGGCGTCTACCGGGAGGACCGGCATGGAAACCCGGAGTATAACTATCAATATATCGATGTCCTGACCGATTACATCCTCGGCATCGGCATGAAGCCGTTCGTCGAGCTGGGGTTCATGCCCGAGGCCATGGCCAGCGGCAGAAAGACGATATTCTGGTGGAGGGGGAATGTCACTCCTCCGAAAGATTTTTCGAAATGGGAGGCGCTGATCCGGAACCTGACGGAGCATTTCACGGAACGGTACGGCGCGGACGAGGTCAAAACCTGGTATTTTGAAGTGTGGAACGAGCCGAATCTGGACGGGTTCTGGGCGGGCACGCAGGAGGAGTATTTCAAGTTATACCGCCATTCCGCGAATGCCGTGAAGAGCGTCAATCCGGAATACCGTGTCGGCGGTCCGGCCACCGCGGGCGCCGCGTGGGAAGTGGAACTGATCGATTTCTGCCGGAAAAACGATCTTCCGCTCGATTTCATCAGCACCCATGCCTACGGCGTCAAACAGGGGTATCTCGACGAGTACGGAAACTCCGGAACGGTTCTAGACCGGAACCCGATGAGCCTGGCCGGCGATGTCCTGAATTCACGGAAGGAAATCGAAGGCTCCTCCATGCCCGGTCTGGAGCTTCATTACACGGAGTGGAGCTCCTCCTACACGCCCGCGGATCCGATTCACGACAGTTACCACCAGGCCGCCTACATCCTGGACAAGATCAAAAGGGTCGGAGGCGCGGCTCAATCCATGTCATACTGGGTGTTCACGGACATTTTCGAGGAGCCCGGACCGCGATTCACGCCTTTTCACGGCGGCTTCGGCCTCCTGAACTATCAATCCATCCGCAAGCCCGCGTTCTACGCGTACCAGTTCATGAACCGCCTCGGGGACACGGAATTGACGAACGCCGATCCCTGCTCCTGGGCGTGCAGGGATGACCGGGGAGGCGTCCAGATCCTGTTCTGGGATTTCACCGTAACCCTTCCCGAGGATTCCGTCAACAACCAGGAATATTTTATCCGGGATCTGCCGGCCCGAAACAAGGGGAGCGTGAAAATCCAGATGAGCCGAATTCCCCCGGGACCGTACACGCTGGAGGTTTACAAGATAGGCTATCGCGTGAATGATCCCTATACAACCTATTTCGACATGGGAAGGCCCGGTCAGCTGACGAGAGAGCAGGTGCGGAAAATAATGGCGCTCAATGACGGTTCCCCGATCTCCAGTGAAAGAATCCTGATCGGAAACAAAACCGGTTTCGAGCGCGCACTGTCGATGCGGGAGAATGACGTGTTCCTGCTTGTCCTGAAAAGACAGCAGGGAACGGACCCGTCGCCCCTGAATTGAGGATTCGGCAAACCCGGGGGTAACATGAAAAAGACCGTTTGTGCCATCCTGCTGGGAGCGGCCGTTCTCGTTCCCGCCGGCCTCGACGGGCAGAGCCGGCCCAATTGCTTCCTGGAGAACTTCGAGCCCAAAACAGCGGATCTCCCTCCCGCGGTGACCGCGGTCAAGCCGGCCGAGCCGGCGTCGGTTGTCGTGACCTTCGGCAACGACACGATCGGGCCCATCTCCAAATACGTCTTCGGCAACGCCATCGCCGCCTGGGCCGGGGCGCACACCAACCGTGAATTCGTCGAAGGCGTCGAACTGCTGGCGCCCACGCTGATCCGGTTTCCGGGCGGGAGCTGGTCGAACGGCTATTTCTGGAACGGCGTGCCGGCGGACGTGCCCGACTCCATCTATGACGGCACCACGTACAACAGCGTGACGAAAACCGCGAAAAAGAACAAATTCTGGGGACAGACGGGGAAGGGCGGCTGGCAGACGACGACGGACCAGTATTACGCGCTTCGCGAGAACACCCTCGTGGAAGAGGGATTGATCACCGTGAATTACGGGTACGCGCGTTACGGAACGAGCGATGACCCGGTCGCGAAGGCCGCGCACCTGGCCGCGGACTGGGTGCGTGTCGACGACGGACGGACCCGGTTCTGGGAAGTGGGGAACGAAAACGGCGGTCCGTGGGAATACGGGTGGATGATCGACACCACGCTGAACAAGGACGGACAGCCGCAAATCATCACGGGCGCGCTGTACGGACAGCATTTCAGGGTGTTTGCCGACTCGATGAGAGCCGCGGCCGCGGACATCGGCGTCACCATCTATATCGGCGGACAGGTGGTCATCGACGGGCCGACCAGTTGGAACTTCGTGGACCGCAAGTGGAACGAGGAATTCTTCAGGGAAGTCGGGGATGCCGCGGACTTCTACGTCATTCACAACTATATCAGCACGTCCAACAACGTGAACGACATCCTCACGCTCGCCTCCACGGAACTGAAGCGGGACATGGATTTTCTGAAGCGGGACTTTTCGAGCTTCAACGCCCCGTCCAAACCGGTCGCGCTGACCGAATACAACATCAACGACAACGGCAATGCCGCCAGGGCCGTCTCGTTCGTGAACGGCATGCAGGCGGTCGTGCTCGTCTGCGAGCTGATGAAGAACAATTACGGCCTCGGCGCCCGATGGCTTCTGCTGTCCGGCGAATCGACC
The DNA here is from genome assembly GCA_030372965.1 of bacterium. Taxonomy (GTDB): domain Bacteria; phylum Zhuqueibacterota; class QNDG01; order QNDG01; family DTFT01; genus JAFGAX01. Next base: position 10,812 of record JAUCQC010000182.1, on the reverse strand, counting down.
ATGTTCTACGGCGGATCGGACGCCGATTTCTCGCACCATCCCCGCGCCGACTTTTACACTTTGGCCTACCTGCAGACGATGACCGGGGACCACGCGGTTCCCGCGGCCTCGACCGACAAGGACGTGCTCTGCTACGGCTCCCGGTTCGCCTCGGGTGAGACCAGTCTGGTGACCGTGAACAAGGGGACATCCGAAAAGATTGTCGGAGTCGACGTCTCGGCGGTCGGAGCCGGAAGCCGGTATTACGTCTTTTCATTCACCGGGGGGACGGACACCGGGGACTTCTCTCCGAACGTGAGCATCAACGGATTCGGACCGTCGGAGAACCATTGGGGGCCGTACGACGACCTGTACGGGATTCCGGCGGCGGCCTACCCCGTCGCGGGAGAGATCAAATTCCTGTCGCCTCCGAGGTCGATTCAGATGGTCCTGATCGAAGCCGGAGACCCCCGTTCGGTCGGCGAAACGGAGACGGACGGGGGGCCGGCCGGGTATCAGTTGTATCCGAACTATCCGAATCCCTTCAATCCGTCCACGACGATCCGGGTCCGCGTCCCGGAAAGAGGCCGGGTCACGCTGAAGGTGTACAACGTGGCTGGGGAGGAAGTCGCGACGCTCGTGGATGAAGTGAGGGAGAAGGGAACGGTCACAGCCGCGTTCGACGCGGGTTCCCTGCCGGCCGGCCTGTACGTCTGCCGGCTGCAGGCGGGCCGCCTTTCGATCTCGAGGAAAATCACCCTGATCAAATAGGAGTAGATCCCTGTGATGTTTCGATCCCATCCCCGCGCGATCCGCCGGATCGCGGCCGGCGCGGCGTGTTTCCTGGCCGCGTCCGCCGTGACCGCCCAGTCCCCGGGCACGGTCCCGTTCAACGAGGGCTGGCGTTTCCGGCTCGGCGATGTCCCGGACGGACAGAACCCCTCGCTGGACGATTCTGCCTGGCGCAGCCTTATCCTGCCCCACGACTGGAGCATAGAAGGGCTGACCCCGGCCGAGCCGGAGGCGGAAGCCGTCCCCGAGATCCGCGCGGCGGCCGGCCAGTGGAAATTCAGCAAGGGCGACGATCCGTCGTGGAAAAATCCCGGGCTGGACGACGGTTCCTGGCAGAACGTGACGCTTCCGGCGAACTGGGAGACGCACTCGGACTACACGGACGACAACGTGATCGGATGGTACCGGCGCGGCCTGGTTGTCCCGGCGGATTTAAAGGGAAAGGACATCATCGTCAATCTGGGGAGGATCGACGACGCGGACGAGACTTTCTTCAACGGCGTGAAGGTGGGCGGCCTGGGATCCTTTCCCCCCGGTTACGTGACCGCGTGGGACCGGCTCAGGCAGTACCGGATTCCCGCCGAACTCATCCGGTACGGGGAAAGCAACAGCATCGCCATACGTGTGTTCGACGGCGTCCAGGGCGGCGGCCTCTACGCGGAGGGGGAGAAGACGATCGAGGGACCCTTCGATTCCGCCTGCCCGGGCGGCAGCGGAGCGGGATATGTCGACGGAGGAACCGGGTGGTACAGAAAGACGTTCAGCCTGCCCGAAGGCGACCGGGGGAAAAGGATATTCGTCGAATTCGACGGCGTGTACATGAACAGCGACGTCTGGATCAACGGCGCGCATCTCGGCAACCGGCCGTACGGCTATTCCAGCTGTCAGTATGAATTGACGGAGCACGTCCGGTTCGGAGAGGGGAGGAACGTCCTGGCCGTGCGGGTCGACGTGAAACAGCCCTGTTCCCGCTGGTATTCCGGTGCGGGCATTTACCGGAACGTGCGGCTGACGAAGACCGATCCGGTTCACATCGCGCAGTGGGGGGTCGGCGTGACCACGCCGGACGTTTCCGAGGACGCGGCGACGGTCCGCGTGGAAACAAAAGTCCGGAACCAGTCGCCGGTTCCGCAGTCCGTCATTCTGGAATCCGTCATTGTGGACGCGTCCGGACGCGAAACCGCCGTGACCCGTTCCGAGATGCGGATCGAACCCGACAGCGCCGGCCTTTTCCTCCATACCCTCAGAATCGCCAAACCCGCTTTATGGTCCCTGGAGAATCCGGTTCTCTACGGCGTCAAGTCCCTGGTCCGGGTGAACGGCCGGGAAACGGATTCCGGCGAAACGCCTTTCGGCATCCGGACATTCGAATTCACCGTGGACAGCGGATTTTTCCTGAACGGCAGGCATGTCCCGATACGGGGGGTGAACCTCCACCACGACCTGGGATGCCTGGGGACCGCCGTGAACGGCCGCGCCATCGAGCGCCAGCTCGAAATCATGAAGACCATGGGCTGCAACGCGGTTCGAACGAGCCACAATCCGCCCGCTCCCGAACTCCTGGACCTCTGCGACCGGATGGGATTCCTCGTCATGGACGAGGCGTTCGACGAGTGGAAGAGGCCGAAAACGACGTTCGGATACGACCGGTTTTTCGACTCCTGGAGCGAACGGGACCTGGCGGACATGATCCGCCGCGACCGGAACCATCCCAGCGTCATTCTCTGGAGCATCGGCAACGAGATCCCCGAGCAGTACCATCCGGACGCGTTCGAAATGTCGAAGCGGCTTGCGGACATCTGCCGGCGTGAGGATCCGACCCGGCCGGTCACCGCGGGCTGCAACCTGCCGGAAGCGGCCGTGGAAACCGGCTTCTCGAAACCGCTGGACGTGTTCGGCGTCAATTACAACCTTTCCTTCTACCCGACCCTGAAGGGGAAGACGCCGCTGGTCGCCTCCGAAACCGCCTCGGCCGTGAGCACGCGGGGCCGGTACAACCTGGTCGCCGAAGGAAACGGGGACCCGAAAATCGTCCTGGCCCTGGACAATCAGCGTTCCTCCTACGACGACGACACGGCGGAAAACACGCTGAAGGCGGTCGCCGCGGCCCCGTGGATCGCCGGAGAGTTCGTGTGGACGGGATTCGACTACATCGGCGAGCCGTCCCCCTTCAGCTGGCCGTCGGTTTCCTCCTATTTCGGAATCGTCGACCGGTGCGGGTTTCCGAAGGACCGGTTCTACCTCTACCAGAGTCAATGGACCGGATCGCCCATGGTCCACGTCCTTCCGCATTGGAACTGGCCGGGTTTCGAGGGAAAGAAGATCCCCGTCCGTTGTTACAGCAACTGCGGGACCGTGGAACTGTTCCTGAACGGACGGTCCCTCGGCGAAAAAAGTTTCCGGGACACGGAGCATCTTTATTTGGAATGGAAGGTTCCCTACGCGCCGGGTACAGTGCGGGCCGTCGCCAAAAACAACGGGGAAGCGGCGTGCGCGGATTCAGCGGTCACCGCGGGCGTCCCGGCGCGAATCATCCTGAAGCCCGATCGCGCCGCGATCCGGCCGGACGGGAAGGACCTTTCGTTCGTCCGGGTGGAGATCGCCGACAGGGAAGGGCGGCTGTGCCCCGACGCGGACCCGCTCGTGCGATTCTCGGTGTCCGGCGCGGGCGCGATCGCCGGAGTGGACAACGGCAACCCGGTCAGCCATGAATATTTCAACCGGGATCACCGGAAGGCGTTCCACGGACTGTGTCTCGCGGTGATCCGGTCGAACGGGGAATCCGGCGAGATACGGATCTCCGCGGAGTCCGAGGGACTGCCGACCGCCCGCGTTTCCATAACAGCAAGATAGCGGGCACGGATGTCCCTCTGGGAGCACCGGGGCTGACACGCGTCGCATGAAAGGGATGAGTCCCATGAAAAAGCTGTCCTCATGGCTGGCCGCGGCGATGCTGGTTTTATCCGCCTGCTGGACCGGAAGCTCGAGTCATTCAAGAGGGACCGACCGCGGGCTGTTTTTCGGTGAAGACTGGAAATTCAGCCTGACGGACGATCCGTCCGCCGGCGGCCCGGGGTTCGATGACCGGAACTGGCGGACACTCGACCTGCCCCACGACTGGAGCATCGAGGGCACAATCGATCGAAACAATCCCACGGGCCAGGCCGGAGGATTCTTTCCCGCGGGCGCCGGGTGGTACCGGAAACACTTCCGGATCCCCGCGGAATGGGCGGACAAACGCGTGTCCGTCTATTTCGGGGGCGTTTACATGAATGCCGAGGTGTTCATCAACGGGCATTCGCTGGGCGTTCATCCGTACGGGTACACGTCCTTTTTTCATGACCTCACCGAGCATCTCCGCCCGGATTCGGAAAACGTCCTCGCCGTGCGCGTGGACAATTCCCGCCACCTCAACTCCCGCTGGTACAGCGGCTCCGGCATTTACAGGCCGGTCCGGCTCATCGTGACGGATCCGGTTCACATTGCGACGTGGGGCGTGTGCGTCACGACCCCGGACGTCCGGCCGGAAGCGGCGGCCGTCCAAATCCGCACGACGGTGGAGAACAGCTCCGGTACCGCTCAAAGAATCCTCCTGGATATCCAGGTCCTGGACCGGAAAGGCCGGATCGCGTCTGCAGACACGGCATCGGTCGGACTGGCCGCGGCAGGCAGCCGGGAGGTCCTGCGCACGGTGACCGTCCGCACTCCGCGGCTGTGGTCCCCGGAGACGCCCTATCTGTACGAGGCGCGCGTCACGGTGAGGCGGGGGACGAGGGAACTTGACCGCGTCCGGATTCCCTTCGGCATCCGGTCGCTGAAATACAGCCCTGAAAACGGATTCCAGCTGAACGGGAAAACCGTGAAACTGAACGGCGGGTGCGCGCATCACGACAACGGATGCCTGGGCGCCGCCGCGTTCGACCGCGCCGAGGAGCGGAAAGCGGAACTGCTGAAAGCGGCGGGGTTCAACGCCGTGCGCACGGCGCACAATCCGCCGTCCGAGGCGTTTCTCGACGCGTGCGACCGGCTGGGGTTGATGGTCATCGACGAATCGTTCGACTGCTGGAGAACCGGCAAGAATCCGAACGACTACGCGGTTTTCTTCGACGACTGGTGGCGCCGGGACCTCGAATCCATGGTGATGCGCGACCGGAACCATCCCTCGATCGTGATGTGGAGCACCGGGAACGAAATCATCGAGAGGACTGATCCGGCCGCGGTCGAAACCGCCAAAATGCTGGCCCGATGCGTCCGCGGCCTGGATCCCACGCGGCCGGTCACCTCCGCCATGACCACCTGGGACCAGGGGTGGGAGATCTTCGACCCGCTGATGGCGGCGCATGACGTCTGCGGGTACAATTATCAGATGCACCGGGCCGTGTCCGACCACGAGCGGGTCCCGTCGCGGATCATCCTGCAGACGGAGTCGTTTCCGAGGGACGCGTTCAGCAACCGGGAAATGGTCCGGAACCATCCCTATATCATCGGGGATTTCGTCTGGACCGCGATCGACTATCTGGGCGAATCGGGCATCGGCCGCACCTTTGTTCCGGGCGAACCGGAAGGGGAATCCTGGGAAAACGACGTGTATCCCTGGCACACCTCCTATTGCGGGGACATCGATCTGACCGGATGGCGGAAACCCGTGTCCCACTACCGGTCCATGTTATGGAATGACACCGAGAAGCTGTACATGTCCGTCCGGGAGCCCAATCCGGATGACGGGATTATCCAGGAAACACTCTGGTCCGTGTGGCCCGGCCGGGAAAGCTGGACCTGGCCCGGCATGGAGGGGAAGGACGTGCAGGTCGAAGTGGTTTCAAGATACCCGTCCGTCCGCCTGTTTCTGAATGGGAACAGAATCGGCGAGCGGCCGACCGGCCCGGAGCAGGAATTCAAGGCTGTTTTCACTCTGCCTTACGCTGCCGGCGTTCTCAAGGCCGCGGGAGTGAAAGACGGCCGGGAACTGGAATCCGTGACATTGAAAACCGCGGGTGAACCGGTCCGCATCCGGCTGACACCGGACCGGTCCCGGATCTCCGCGGACGGACAGGACCTGTCCTTCGTGACGGTCGAGATCACGGACGCGGAGGGGACGGTCCGGCCCGATGCCGGGCACAGGCTCCGTTTCAGGATCGACGGACCCGGAGTCATCGCGGGCGTGGACAACGGAAACGGAAAGGACCCGGATCCCTACTCCGGAACCGAGCGGAACGCCTTCCACGGCCGCGCGCTGGTCGTGGTTCGAAGCGCCCGCGAGGCCGGAAAAATCAGGCTGGAGGCGGGTTCAGAGGGCCTGTCTTCCGCGACGATCACCCTTCATTCCGAAAAGCATTGACGAGAGAGGCATCCAATGAGAATCCGAACCCTGTTGATCCTGTCTCTGTTGTCCGCGGGACTGCTGACCGCTCAACCCGCGGCCGCTCCGCGGGTTTTCGAGCCCTCCTTCGAGTCCCTGGAAAAAGCGAATCCGGTTCCGGAGTGGTTCAAGGACGCGAAATTCGGCATCTATTTCCACTGGGGCGTGTACGCGGTCCCCGCTTTCGCGAACGAATGGTATCCCCGGAGCATGTACCTGAAGGGTACCGGGGAGAACCGTCACCACACGGAGACGTACGGCGACCCGTCCGTCTGGCCATACAATTTTTTCATCACCGGAGCCCCGGACAAACAGGGACGGTTCACGCAATTCGCCCCCAGGCTCAAGTCCGAGGGCGGGCAGTTTGACCCGGACGAATGGGCGCAGTTGTTCGCGGACGCGGGCGCCCGGTTCGCGGGGCCGGTGGCGGAGCACCACGACGGTTTCTCCATGTGGGCGAGCAAAGTCAATCCCTGGAACGCGAAGGACCAGGGGCCGAAACTCGACCTGGTCGGCCTGCTGACGGAGGCCATCCGCAAACGGAACATGAAAGTCATCCTGTCGATGCACCACGCCTACAATATCACCGGGTATTATTCCGCCGTGCCGAAGACGGACGATCCGGATCTGCAGAAGCTTTTCGGCCAGCAGGGAAAGGAAAAGAACGAGGCCTTCTGGCTCGAAAAACACAGGGAGATCATCGACGGCTACAGGCCCGACGTCATCTGGCAGGATTTCAACCTGCATGTCATTTCCCGGCCGGTTCTCCTGCAATTCCTCGCCGACTATTATAACGCGGCGGCCGGGTGGGGGAAGGAGGTCGTGGCCACGTACAAGGACGGCCTGAACGAGAGATGCGCGGTTCTGGATTACGAGCGCGGGGGACCGGTCGACATCACGGACAACTACTGGCTGACCGACGACGCCATCAGCTCCTCGAGCTGGTGCTACACCGAGGGGATCGGGTATTACTCCCCCAGGCAGGTCCTGCACGGGTTCCTGGACCGGATCAGCAAGAACGGCAACCTGCTCCTCAACATCTCCCCGAAGGCGGACGGGTCCATCCCTCGGGAGCAGCGGGACGTCCTGACGGCCATGGGCGCGTGGCTTAAAAAATACGGAGAAGCGGTGTACGCCACGCGCGCCTGGGAAAAATACGGGGAAGGCCCCACGGTCATGGGCGCGGGCCACGGCGTGTTCACGGCCCCGGCCGAGGGAACGGCGGACGACGTCCGGTACACCCGGTCGAAGGACAGCACGATTCTGTACGCCATCCTTCTCGGCTGGGACGATGACCGGATGGAGGTCACGCTCCGTTCCCTGTCCTCCGACAGGATCAACTGCGCGAACCTGAAGTCCGTGGAACTGATCAACGGCGCCGCCGGAAATTATCTGTCCCTGCCCTTCGGTCAGGACGCTTCCGGACTGACGGTCCGCCTGCCCGAGAGGCCGTTCTCTGAACTCGCCTATGTCCTGCGTCTCCGGTTCGACGGCCGCATACCGAAGCTGGATAAATACGCGGATCTTGACTGCGGCCCTCATTATTTCCTCGTTCCCGGCGGCAGGTCCGGCGCGCCGGTGCTGGGCTCGGATCTGGCCCTGACGGCCGACCGGAAGGCCGCGGCCTCCCAATGGAAGCTGGAATCCGCTGGCAGGGGCGTGTACAGGATCTCGAACCGGAAAGACGGTCTCAAGGCCCTCGGCTGCGACGCGGCCGGTCAGGGCCTCCTGCTTTCAGTCTGGACGGGCGACGAGAGTCAACTCTGGAAAATCGACCGCGCAAACGGCGGTCTGATGAGGATATCGAACAAGCGGTTTCCCGCCGCCGCCCTGTCCGTGGCCGGAGCCCCTGCCGTGGGTGCACGGGCCGGAGTGTCCGGATCCGACAAGGGATCCATGGCCGGTTGGACGCTCGCGGAGGTCTGCGAAACGCCCCAGGCCCCGTTCAAGCCGCACCGGATCCCCGGCACCGTGGAAGCCGAGGATTTCGACGCGGGATGCCCGGACGACGCCTATTCGGACCGGAACGAAGTGAACGAGGGCGGGCAATACCGTCTCAATCAGGCCGTGGACATCGAAAAATGCTCAACGGGCGGCTATAATGTGGGCTGGACCCACGCCGGGGAATGGATGGCGTATACGGTCGCGGTCGACCGGTCCGGCGAGTACAGGGTCTCTTTCTCGGTCGCTTCGGGCAGCGAGGGCGGCCGACTGCACCTCGAATGCGACGGAAGGGACGTCACGGGGAGCATCACCGTTCCCTTCACCGGTGCGTATCAGAACTGGACGATCATCGGCAAAACCGTGAAGTTGAACGCGGGTCCGGCCGCGCTGAGAGTCGTGATCGACGCGGACAACGTGAATCTGGACAAGATGGTTTTTGAGGCGATCCGGTGACGAACGGACACATTCCCGTTCCGACGGCGCCTGACCGGGGACGGTATAGGAGGGCATACGCATGAAGCGCAGGATGGCAGGTCACGCCGCGATCGTTTGGGCCGCGGCCGCTTTGCTGGCGGGCCGTTCCGATGGACAGCCTGTGGGGATGAGGCAGCCGGTTTCGCCCCAGGTGAATCCGGACCGCACCGTCGTCTTCCGTCTGGCGGCTCCGGCCGCCGGAAAGGTCCAGCTGGACGCCCAGTTCGAGAAGGGACCCGTCGACATGACACGGGACACGGCCGGCGTCTGGAGCGTCACAGTCGGCCCGGTCGAGCCGGATCTGTACCCCTACCACTTCGACGTGGACGGGATGCAGGTGGCTGACCCGCGCAATCAGTTCATCTTCCCGAACGAGGGTTTTCAAAACAGCCTGGTGGAGATCCCCGGCGATCCGCCGCCGATCCATTCGATTCTGAACATTCCCCACGGAACCCTGGCCTTCCGGACCTATTTCTCCGACGCGCTGGGCGTCCGCCCCGTGCTGGTCTACACGCCCCCTGGCTACGAGGAAAACCGGGGGCGGAAATACCCCGCACTGTACCTGCTGCACGGCACAACAGACACGGAGGAGACCTGGACCAAGGTGGGCCGGGCGAATTTCATTCTCGACAATCTCATCCACCAGGGCAAGGCGGTCCCCATGATCGTGGTCATGCCGTACGGCCGGGCCTATCCCGTGATCCCGAAGTCGGCCGGCAGTCTCCGGTCCCCGGAGAATCTGCAGGAATTCCAAAAGGACTTTTTCGGCTGTCTTCTGCCGTTCGTGGAGGGGAACTACCGGGTGCTCAGGCGGCCGGACGGCAGGGCCATCGCTGGTTTTTCGGGCGGCGGCGGGGAAGCTCTATATCTGGGGCTGAACCATCCGGACCTTTTCGCGTGGGTATGCGGTTTCGCGCCGGGCATGCGGAAGGAGGAATTCGACCGGAACAATTCGGTCCTTTTCGCGGATCCGGATGCCGCGAACCGGCGGTTGAAACTGTTCTGGATCGGCATCGGCAGGGAGGACGGCCTCTTTCCCGTCGTTTCGGAGTATCTCCGGGTGTTGGACGAAAAGAAGATCAGACATGAAACGTTCCTCTCGGACGGCGGGCACACCTGGATGAACTGCAGGCTGTATCTCTCGACAATCGCCCGGAGACTCTTTCAGGAGCCGGATCGGCCGCGGAACAACCGTCCATAACGCGGGACGACCGGAAAGGGGCCGGGAACGCGGCCGTCCCACGCGCGTCCCGCCGGCCCCGACGAATCCGATTCGCGCGGTTCGAAGGGACGACCCACGCTCCGGACGCAGGGTCCCAAAAAATACATTCATCAAAAAGGAGGCTGTCCAATGAAAAAACGGCTTTTCTGCACATCGTTGGCGATCGTCCTGGCCGCGGGAACGGTTCCGGCGCAGACGAATCCGGCGCCGGCGAAGGAGGATTTCAAGCCCTCGACCTGCAATCAGCCCGGCAGGGAGTACCCGCAGGTCAATTCCGAGGGCCGCGTCCGCGCCCGGATTTCAGCGCCCGGGGCGAACCGGGTGCAGCTCGACATCAGCGCGGTCAAGTACGACCTGGTCAAGGACACCGCGGGCGTCTGGACCGGAGACTCCGGTCCCCAGGACGAGGGATTCCACTACTACCAGCTGTGGATTGACGGGGCCGCGGTTCCGGATCCCGGGAGTCTCTATTTTTACGGCGCCAGCCGGTGGGGCAGCGGCATCGAAATACCGGCCCAGGACCAGGATTTCTACGCGCTCAAGAACGTGCCCCACGGCCAGATCCGCGAACAGCTCTATTTCTCCAGGAACACGAACGCCATGCGCCGCTGTTTCGTGTACACGCCTCCCGATTACGAAAAGAACCGGAAGAAGCGATATCCCGTGCTCTATCTGCAGCACGGCGGCGGGGAGGATGAAACCGGATGGCCCAATCAGGGGAAGACCGGTCTGATCATGGACAACCTGATCGCCGAGGGCAAGGCCAGGCCCTTCATCATCGTCATGGACAACGGCACCTGGGTCTGGCCCTCGAACCTTCCCCGGCCGAAGCCGGGCGAGCGTCCCAGCGGCCCCTGGCCCCCGGCAGGCTGGGCGGACGGGTTCAAGAAAACCCTGCTCGAGGACATCATCCCCATGATCGACGCCAATTACCGCACGCTCCCGGACCAGAAGCACCGGGCCATGGCCGGGCTGTCCATGGGCGGCATGCAGACCCGGGTCTGTCTCTTATACACATCTGACGCTGCCGACGAGTTCCGAA
>JAUCQC010000181.1 GCA_030372965.1 bacterium | reverse complement strand
CCTCCCCGCCTGGGTATACGCATTATTCGAGCCCGGGGCGGCATCTGCGGCCGTGCCGGCGGGGGACGCGCCGCCACGTTTCGGGATACAGGGGGTTTATCCGAATCCCTTCAATTCCGCCGCCCGGATCCGCTGCGAGACAGACCGTGCCGCGGACACGCAGCTGTCGGTTTTCGATTCTACCGGCCGGGAGGTTCTGCGGCGGAACATCGGGCGGACGGAGCCAGGACCGCGGGAAATCACGATCGGAGCGGGCGGCCTGCCGAGCGGGATCTACATCGGCCGCCTGACCGCGGGAAACCGTTCGTCCCTCTGCCGGATGGCGCTCATCCGCTGATCAAGGCCGCCCGCTCCGCGGGCGGCGATACCCTCAAGGAGAATGGCCATGAAAAGATCAGCATTGTTCCTGATGCTGGGTTGCGCGGCGGCCGTGCTGGCCGACGACGCGGCCGAGCGAATACGCGTGAACCAGATCGGATACTATCCGCAGGGCCCGAAGACCGCGGTTGTCATCGATCCGGCTTCCTCGGCTTTCTCCATTGTCAGCGAAACGGACGGGAGCGTCGTTTACACCGGAACGCTCGGCCCGGCTTCAGTCTGGTCCCTTTCCGGGGAAAACGCGGCGATCGCTGATTTTTCGGGGTTCGAGGGGACCGGCGTGTTCCGAGTCCGCGTGGAGGGCATCGGCTCCAGCTGGCCGTTCGAGATCGGGCCGCATGTCCATGAAGCGGTGGCCGCGGCCGCGCTCAAGAGTTACTATTACCAGCGGGCGTCCATGCCCCTGGACGAGGCCTGGGCCGGCAAGTGGAAAAGGGCCGCCGGTCACCCGGACACGACCGTCTGGGTGCACGCCTCGGCCGCCACGGAAACGCGGCCCGAGAAAACGGTGATCCGCTCTCCGAGGGGCTGGTACGACGCGGGCGATTACAACAAGTACATCGTGAACTCGGGCATCACCATGTGGACCCTGCTGGCGGCAGTCGAGCATTTTCCGGAATACGCGGCCGCGTTCCGCACGGGCATCCCCGAGTCCGGAAACGGCATTCCGGACCTGCTCGACGAAATCCTCTGGAACCTGCGATGGATGCTGACCATGCAGGACCCGGACGACGGGGGCGTGTACCACAAGTGCACCAACGCGAATTTCGACGGCTTCGTGATGCCGAACCAGGCCAGGAGCCAGCGGTACGTGGTGCAGAAGAGCGTCACGGCAACGCTCGACTTCGCCGCGGTCATGGCCCAGGCCGCCCGGGTTTTGAGGGCGTACGACCCGGCGCTTCCCGGCCTGGCCGATTCCTGCCTGTTCGCGGCCGAGGACGCCTGGGCGTGGGCTTCGGGCAATCCCGGACTCCTGTACAACCAGACCGCCATGAACACCGCTTTCGATCCGGACATCAACACCGGCGCTTACGGCGACGGAAGCGCGGCGGACGAATTCGACTGGGCCGCGGCCGAGATGTACCTGACGACCGGCGAAGCCGGGTATCTGGCGGACGCGGATCCGTTCGGAAACCCGGACATCCGCGTTCCCTCCTGGCCCAACGTGGCCACCCTCGGGGTCGTCTCCCTGCTGATGGCCGCGGAGCGCGCGCCGACGCCCGGAGTGGACGCGGCGTCTCTCAAAACCCGGTTTCTGTCGTATTGCGACGGGCTGGTGCGCAGCCGGGAACTGTCCGCGTACGGCGTGGTCATGGGCTCAGGCTCGAACGATTTCGTCTGGGGCTCGAACGCGGTGGCGGCCAACCAGGCGCTCTGCCTGATGGTCGCGCATTCCCTGACCGACCAGGCGGACTACCTGGAGGCCGCGCTCTCGAATCTCGACTACTGCCTGGGCCGCAACGCGACCGGGTATTCCTTTGTCACGGGTCACGGGGACAAGACCCCGATGCACATTCATCACCGGCAGTCCGGCGCGGACGGAATCGCGGACCCGGTGCCCGGTTTTCTCGCGGGCGGGCCGAACCCGTCCCAGCAGGACAAGAAGGACGGCGCGGTTTACTCGAGCAACCTGCCCGCCAAGTCCTACTCGGACATGCAGGCCAGCTACGCTTCGAACGAGAACTGCATCAACTGGAACGCGCCCCTGGTGTACGTGCTGTTCGGGATCGAGGCGGCCCTGTCCGAAACCGGGCTGCCCTCCGAGGCGCGGGGCGTCGCCTCGCGGCGGGCCGCGCCTCTCGCGTTTCATCTTGAGGGGAACTGGCCCAATCCCTTCAACGCATCCACCCGCGTCGCCTACGCGCTCGACGCGCCCGCGCGTGTCCGCCTGACGGTTTTCGACGCGGCCGGCCGGCTGATCCGAACGCTTGATTCGGGCGTGAAACGTCAGGGACGGCATGAAACACGGTTCGACGCCTCCGATCTGCCGACGGGGGTATACTTCGTCCGGCTGCAGGCGGGCGGACGCTCGACCGCGTCCCGGATGCTGGTGCTGAAATAGGAGTTCATGGTTCATGGTTCGTGGTTCATGGTTGAAGAACGGTTCCGGGTTCCGGGCTCCGGGTTCCGGGCTGGGCGTGAGATCGCAGGGGATGAAAACGGCCGTTCCCCTTCTTGTTCTTCTGTCGATTTTCGGCACTGTCTTCGCGGGCGACTGCCGCCTCCGCATCGGCACCAATCTCGCGGGACCCGCGGACTGGGGCTCGGAGTGGCCTTTCGTGGACATCATGAAGTACTCCCGCGCCTGGATCCCCTATAACTCCGTGTGGATGGAGAACGGCGAGAATCCCTGGGACACCGGGGTGCTGGACAGAATACCGGCGGATCAAAACGGCTATCCCCTGGAACTCCCGTTCACGGTCGCGGGAACCGAGACGACCCAGGTCGTGCGGACCGTCTGGGCCAACACATTCAGTCTGCCTGAGGGTCTTTACACGGTCCTGTACGAAGGGGAAGGGACGCTCGATGTGGAATTCGACGGTTCGGTCATCAGCCGCGAACCGGGACGTCTTCAGTTCCAGCTGACGCGCCGGGACCGGATCCTGTCCCTGAACCTGCTCGAATCCCGGAAGGGAAACCACGTCCGGAACATACGGGTGCTGATGCCGGGGACGGAGAACACCTACCTGGAGAATCCCTGGTGCGCGGAATGGCTGGAAAAGCTGGAGCCTTTCCGCGCCTTGCGCTTCATGGACTGGGGTCTGACCAACAATTCCACGCTGAAGCAGTGGGAGGACCGGCCGCGCATCGATGACTACACCTACACCCTGAGGGGCGTGCCCTACGAGTGGATGATCGACATCTGCAACCGGAAAAAGGCCGACTGCTGGGTGTGCGTCCCGCACCAGGCGGACGACGGCTTCATCCGGAACATGGCCGAACTGTTCCGCGACGGGCTGGATCCGTCGCTGAAAATTCACGTCGAATACTCGAATGAAATCTGGAACTGGATGTTCGACCAGACGCACTGGCTTTTCGAGAACGGAGATCCGGGAGTCGAATGGCCGGAGCGCATCGTTCCCTTCATCCAGAACAGCCTGGACATCTGGACCGATGTCTTCAGCGGGCAGACGGAGCGCCTGGTCCGCACTGTCGGCGTGCAGGGGGCCTGGCAGGACGTGAGTAACCGCGTGGTATTCAACATGCGGCCCGGCAGTTTCGACGCGTTTGCGCCGGCCGCCTACTTCGGATTTTCCGACTCGGCCTATGCCGCGCTCTCGGCCCTGGGGGCCTCGGCCACGGCAGAGGACGTCCTCCACTGGGCGCGGCGGTCCGTGGAAGGCCAGTCCGCGGCCTGGCTCCGGTCCCAGTACGAAACGATTTCCGTACCGGCCGGCCTGCCGATGATCTATTACGAGGGCGGCCAGCATCTTACGCCCGATCCGTTCGGTTCAGATCAGCCGTACAACCAGGCGCTGATGGACGCCCAGGTCCATCCGGAGATGTACGACCTGTACACCCAGTGGTTCGACACGCTTCGCGGCCTCGTTTCGGACGGCCGTACCGGTCTTCTGATGAATTTTTCCTTCATCGGGGAGAGGGACGGGAAGTACGGAAGCTGGGGCGTGCTCGAGAGACAGTTCGGCCAGAGCGCTCCCTACCGCGACACCGCGCCCAAGTATCAGGCCATACTCGACGCGCTCTGCGATCCTGGGTCCGGCGTGTCCGCGGAAAAGGTTGCGGGAAGCGGTCTGTCCCTGTCATTGAATCCGAATCCGTTCAACGCGTCCGTGCGGATCCGATTTCATCTTCCGCAACGAGGGAAGGTCACGCTGAAAGCGTTCGACGTCCGCGGCGGACAAATCGCCGTCCTGATCGACGGAGAGCGGGCCGCGGGCGAGAACGTGACGGATTGGGACGCTTCGGGCCTTCCTTCGGGACCGGTCCTGATCCGGCTGAAGGCCGGTACGCGCGCCGAGGCGAAAAAATGCCTTCTGATCCGGTAGCCGGTTATGGAGCGGCAGGTATTTTATTCAAGAAGCGTGTTACATTATGGTCCGATCGGGCCTAGGAAATCGCATCGCATCCTGTTCACATAGAGAAAGGTTCGGCATGAAAAAGATCCTGCTTCTGGCGCTGGCATTCGCCGCGGGGGAAGCCGCCGCGAACGGCATCGTCATCAATGAGATCATGTACCACGCGAAGAATTCCGACCTGGAATTCGTGGAACTGTACAATGCGACCGGTTCGGCCGTGAATGTTCAGGACTGGACCCTGCTGGACGACAACGACAGCCACACGCCCTGCCGCCTGACCGGCGTCATCCAGCCCGGCGGCTACCTGGTGGTGGCCAGCAGCACGGCCCTGTTCACCCTGGCCTATCCGGGCGTTTCACCGGTCAGCGTGAACGGATTCAACACCGGCGCGGGCGCGTGGTCGCTCGGAAACGCGAATGACGCGGTGCGCCTGTTTGACGCTTCCGGCATTCTGCGTGATCGGGTCGCGTATTCGGACGGAGGCGAATGGCCCGGGTCCCCGGACGGGGACGGCCCCTCACTGGAACTGTTGAACCCCGGGCTCGACAACGCGCTGGCCTCGAGCTGGGATCCCAGCCTGTCCGCCGGCGGAACGCCCGGACGGATCAACAGCGTGCACACGCTGGACGCGTCACCCATCTGCCGCGACGGCCGGCGCCTGACCGAGTGGCCTGACGCGTCCGGCCCGGTCACGGTCGAAGTATTCGCGTTCGACGCGGAAGGGCCCGTGACGGTTCAGCTGATGGTCGATGCGGGCGCCGGATTTTCGGCGCTTTCGATGAATGACAACGGCACGGCCGGGGACAGGGCCGCGGGGGATTCGGTTTTCACCGCTGTCATTCCGGTTCATCCGGCGGGAACGCTCGTCCGCTATTACGCGATCGCGACCGATCAGGCCGGCCAGTCCAACCTATGGCCGGGCGCGGCGCCCGTCGATTACCACGCCTACACCGTGGGATACAATCCGCCGGCCCTGAGAATCACGGAGCTGATGGCTGCTAACCGGGGGGTCGTCCGCGATCCGTTCGGGGATTCGGACGACTGGTTCGAGATCAAGAACGAGGGTTCCGTTCCCGTGGAAATCGGCGGCATGTTCGTTTCAGCGGACCTCGGATCGTCCCGTAAATTCCGCCTGCCCGCCAGGACGCTGGCGGCCGGGGCGACCCTTCTGATCTGGGCGGATGATGAGGCGGACCAGGGCACGCTTCACGCGAATTTCAAGCTGTCCGCCCAGGGCGAGGAAATCGGTCTGTTCGAAACCGTGGACCACGGCAACGGCCTGATCCACGGGTGGAAATACGGCCGTCTGGGCCCGGATCAAGCCATGGGATTCCGGAACCCCGAAGCCGCGGTTCCGGAGTACCTGTCTCCGCCCACGCCGGGCGCGGACAATGCCTCAGCCTCGTATTATTCCCCGGTATGCATCAATGAGTTCCAGTGCACCAGCGATTTCGGCGGCCCGGACGACTGGGTGGAACTGTACAATCGAGGCGCAGCGGCGTATGATCTATCCGGGTGCTTCCTGTCCGACGAACGCGGAGAGAACACCAAATGGACCTTTCCGCAGGGCGCGGTGCTGGAGCCAGGACAGTACCTCGTGGTATATGAAGACGTGCTGGGTTTCGGGTTCGCGTCCGAAGGGACGGACGTGATCCAGCTCACGGCTCCGGACAGCGCCACCGGGCTGGATTTCTACGATTTCGGGCCCCAGACCGCGGATCACAGCGCGGGCCGTTATCCGGACGGAACACCGTCCTGGATTTTCTTCAATAAACCCACGAAGGGAAGCGGGAATACACCCGCGGCAGTGGAGGATATGGAACACGCCACGATTCCCTCGACGATCACCCTGAACCCCAACCATCCGAATCCGTTCAATCCGGAAACGGTCATTTCCTTCAGCCTGCCGGTCCGTCAGCGGATTTCCCTGAAGATATTCGATTCGAGGGGCCGCGAGGCCGCGAACCTGGCGGACGGCCCGGCGGACGCGGGCCGGCATGAAGTGACGTGGCGGCCCGAAGGACTGGCCAGCGGCCTGTACGTGGCGGTGCTGGAGGCGGAAGGCGTCCGCCGCACCAGTAAAATGCTGCTGGTCCGCTGATCCTTCCCCATCCCGCGGCCAACAACAGAGAGGAGCGTAAATGATGAGACAATCATTCCTGAGGAAAAAAACAGCGGCGGACGGGATTCTGGCCGCGCTCCTGCTGATCGGAACCCTGTCCTGCGGCGGCTCCGGAAAGAGGACTTTCGTCAACCCGGTGCTTCCGGGTTTTTATCCGGACCCCAGCATATGCAGGGTGGGCGACGACTATTACATGGTCAACAGCTCGTTCGAATACTTTCCGGGCGTTCCGGTTTCGCACAGCCGCGATCTGGTGAACTGGCGGCTGGTTGGATACTGTCTCACGCGTCCGAGTCAACTGCCGCTCGCCAAAGTCCCGGCCTCGGGGGGCATCTACGCGCCCACGATCCGTTACCACGAAGGCCTCTTCTACATGGTCACGACCAATGTGAGCGCAGGCGGCAATTTTTACGTCACGGCGAAGGATCCCGCGGGCCCCTGGTCCGAGCCTGTGTGGCTCGACAAGGAGGGCATGGATCCCTCCCTGCTCTTCGACGACGACGGCACGGTTTATTACACGCGGCACGTTGGCGGTGGGGACGGATACATCGGACAGACGACGCTCGACCTCGCTTCCGGAAAACTGAAAGGGGAGCTGAAGAACGTCTGGGCCGGCACGGGCGGCCAGTGGGCGGAGGGGCCGCATCTCTACAAGGTCAATGGCCGGTACTACCTGCTGATTTCCGAGGGCGGCACGAGCTATGACCACTGTCTCACGGTCGCGTCCGCGGATTCCCCGTGGGGCCCCTTCACGTCCGATCCGTCCAATCCCATTCTCACGCACCGCGACCTGCCGGACGATTCCCTTCAGGCGCTGGGGCACGCGGACTGGGTCGAGACTCCGGACGGGTGGTGGCTGGTGTGTCTCGGAATCCGGCCGCAGGGAGGCCGTTTCCACCACATGGGCCGCGAGACGTTTCTCGCGCCGTTCCGCTTCGACGATAACGGATGGCCCGTGGTGAACGGCAACGGCAGGCTGCGGACGGTGATGCCCGCTCCCGAACTGCCTGAACACGTCTGGCCGAAACCGGAGGTCAGGGACGACTTCATCGGTGATGGACTGGCCCTGGAATGGAATTATCTCCGGAATCCCGCGGAGGCCGATTACTCCCTGACCGAGCGTCCCGGTTTCCTTCGCCTGTGGGGATCCGGGGTGAAACTCACGGACCGGGATTCGCCGACCTTCGTCGGCCGGCGTCAGACGGATTTCAACTGCCGGGTTTCAACCCTGCTGGATTTCAATCCGGAACGCGAGGGCGATGAGGCCGGCCTGGTTGTCCGTCAGACGGACAAGTATCATTTCGAAACTGGGCTTGTCCTGAAAAAAGGGAAGAGGACCGCTTTTCTGCGCCGCGTGATAGACGGCGGCGTCTCCGGTCCGGTCGTCACCGAAGAGATACCGGAAGGACCGGTCACCCTGACCGTGGAGGCGACTCCACTTTCCTACCGGTTCTCCGTGACGCCCGCGTCCGGCTCTCCGGTCCGCCTGGGGGAGGCCCTGACCCGCGACCTGTCCGTCGAGCGCATCGGGTTCAAGGACGGCATGTGCTTCACGGGCGCGTATTTCGGGCTCTACGCCACGGGCAACGGCCGCCGCGCCTCAGCGCCCGCGGATTTCGACTGGATGGAGATCCAACCGGCGCAGTGACGTCCCAGGGACGTGAAGCGTCGATCCGAACGCAAAACGCTCCGGGAGGTTTTCGACCTCCCGGAGCGTTTTTTTTATGTGCCGGGCATGTTCGACCGCTCGATCGCCCCGGACTTCCCAGTCCGGGGCGTAATAACCGGCAGGCTTCAAAGCCTGCCAAAACAATATCCGACACCTCCACGGTTCCGCCCTGAGGTTGGCGGATTGAGCACATGATAAATATCTGTCTCTTATACACATCTGACGCTGCCGACGAGTTCCGAA
>JAUCQC010000180.1 GCA_030372965.1 bacterium | reverse complement strand
GCGCTGTCTCGTGGGCTCGGAGATGTGTATAAGAGACAGGGTCGCCGAGGTCCGCGAAGCGCAGGACCGGCTCATCCAGTCTGAAAAGATGGCGTCTCTTGGAAAACTGGTGGCCGGGATTTCCCATGAGTTGAACAATCCCGTGGGATTCATCTACGCGAACGTGCGGCAGCTCAGGGCTCTTTCCGACGGGCTCAGCCGCCTGCTCGCGGATCCGCGCCGGAACGCGGGCCGAATCCGCGGCCTGCTCCCGGAGATTGAAAGCCTGATCGCGGACACCGAATCCGGCAGCCGCATGGTCCGGGACCTCGTGGACCAGCTCAGGCGCTTTTCGCACGTGGACCGGGCGGTCTGGTCGGTCGCGGACGCGCATGAGGGGCTCGACGGCGCGCTGCTCATCCTCAGGCACCAGATCGGGGAACGCGTGGCCGTGCACCGCCTGTACGGGCCGGACGGCCGGATCGAATGCCAGCCCGGCAGCCTGAACCAGGTGTTTCTGAACCTGATCTCCAATGCCGTGCAGGCCGTCTCCCCCGCCGGCAATATCTGGATCGCCACGAAGCGCCTGAAAAGCCGGCTGGAAATCGAGGTCCGGGACGACGGCAAAGGCATCCCCGCGGACGCGCTGGGCCGGATCTTCGACCCGTTCTTCACCACCCGCGAAATCGGCAAAGGGACGGGGCTCGGGCTCAGCATCTCGTACGCCATCGTCCGCTCGCACGGGGGAAGCATCCGGGCCGAAAGCGAAGGCCCGGGCAGGGGCAGCCGGTTCATCGTGACCCTGCCCGTGCGCAGGGCCGCCCGGACCGGCCGCGGCGGCCGGTAAGCGGCCTCTTTTGAAGGGATCGGAATGCGGAAGGAAACGATTCTCGTGGTCGACGATCAGCCCGAGGTGCTCCGTTCCATCGAACGCCTGCTGAAGCCCGAGTGGAACGTGCGGACCGCGGCCGGCGGCGCAGAGGCGCTGGAGTGGCTGAAGACGGGAGACCCGGCCGTGATTCTGTGCGACCAGCGCATGCCCGCCATGACCGGCGTTGAATTTCTGGAGCGCTCCCTGGAGGCAAGACCGGACGCGGTGCGCATCCTGATCACCGCCTACGCGGACCTCGAGGCCACGGTCGACGCCGTGAACCACGGAAAAATCTATGCCTATGTCGCGAAACCCTGGGAGCCGGACGATCTGGCCCTGCTGGTGCGGCGCGCGGCGGACCGTTACCGCCTCGCGGCCGAGAACCGCAGGCTGGCCGCGGAACTGGCCGAGGCGAACGAAAGGCTCCGCGAGGAAAACCTGCATCTCCGCCGGACCGTTGCGGAAACCGCCCGATTCGACAGCCTCGTCGGCCGCGGCCCGCGCATGCTCGAAGTCTTCAAGCTCGTGTCCAAGGTGCTGGACAGCCCGACCACCGTGCTCCTGCTCGGGGAAACGGGCACCGGCAAGGAACTTCTCGCCCGGGCCATCCATTACAACGGCCCGAGGAAGGACAAACCCTTCGTCGCCCAGAACTGCGGGGCCCTGCCGGACACGCTCCTGGAGAGCGAGCTGTTCGGCCACGCGCGGGGCGCGTTCACGGGCGCAATCCGGGACAAGAAGGGCCTCTTTGAAATGGCCGACGGGGGCACGGTGTTTCTCGACGAAATCGCGGAGACTTCGCCCGCGCTCCAGACCCGGCTGCTGCGCGTGCTCCAGGACGGCGAGGTTCGGCCCCTGGGAGGAACCAGGACCGTCCGCACCGATTGCCGGGTCATCGCCGCGACAAACAGGGATCTGGACGCCGAACGGAAAGCCGGCCGGTTCCGCGAGGACCTCTTCTACCGCCTCAACGTTTTCCCGGTCCGCCTGCCCCCGCTCCGCGAGCGGCCCGAGGACCTGCCCGATCTCATCGCCCATTTCGTGCGGAAATGCTCGGAAAAACTCGGCCGGCCCGTGAAACCCGTGTCCGCGGAGGCGCTCCGCCTGGTCCGCGCCGCGGACTGGCCTGGAAACGTCCGCGAGCTCGAGAATGAGATGGAACGGGCCGTCACCATGGCCGGGGACGAAAAAGCCATCGAACCGCGGCATCTCTCGCCCCGGTTTCAGGCGGCCGGCGTTGAATCCGGGGAAACGGGTTCGCTGAAGCGATCCGTGGAAGCGTTGGAGAAAAAGATGATCGCGGCGAGTCTCGCCCGATGCGGGAACAACGTGACACGGGCCGCGGCCGAGCTCGGGCTCAGCAGGCTGGGGCTTTACAAGAAGATCGAGAGGTATGGAATAAAGACGGGTTCATAGTTGATCGTTCAGGATTCATCGTCTAATAAACAATGTCATTCCCGAGTTCTTCAATCGGGAATCCAGGGGTGTGGGGAAAAGGGCCTTTCGGAAAGTCAATCTTTCCGATTTATCTGATTAAAAGAATGAAACCCTGAAGGGTTAATTCCTGTCTTACGGATTTGTAAATTCCACGGAATTTAGACTTCAGTCATTCATTACAGAAAATTTCACCGCCTCCCCTCCTCACTCCTTGTATTTCCTCACCACCAGGCAGGCGTTGCCACCCCCGAAACCGAAGGAATTGCTGATCGCGACGTGAACGTCCATGGATTCGGCGCCCCGTGTGACGTAATCCAGCGGACACTCAGGGTCGGGAGTCTCGTAATGGATGGTCGGAGGCACAACGCCCGAACGGACGGTCATCACCGTGGCGATGAATTCCACGGCCCCGGCCGCGGACAGCAGGTGTCCGATCATCGATTTGTTGGAGCTGACTTTCAGCGCTTCGGAGTGGCCGCCGAAAACCTTCAGGATGGCCGCGCTTTCGATTTTGTCATTCATGTCCGTCGACGTGCCGTGGGCGTTGACGACCTGCACCTCTTCCGGATCCACGGACGCGTCCCGGAGCGCCGCGGCCATCACCCTCGTCATCCCGTCTCCGCCGGGCTCGGGCGCGGTGACGTGAAAGGCGTCCGCCGTATTGCCGTAACCGGCCAGTTCCGCGTATATCTTCGCGCCCCGCCGGACGGCGTGCGCCAGGCTCTCAAGCACCACGATCCCCGCGCCTTCGCCCATCACAAACCCGTCCCGGTTCAGGTCAAAGGGCCTGCTCGCCTTCTCCGGATCGCAATTCACGGACATGGACCGTGTCGCGCAGAAACCGCCGTAGGCCAGGGGGCTCACGGCGGCCTCGGAACTTCCGGCCACCATGATGTCCGCGTCCCCCCGCTGAATGATCCGGAACGCGTCGCCGATCGCGTTCGCGCCTGTGGAACACGCGACCGACGGGGCCGAAAGGGGGCCTTTCAGGCCGTACTGGATGGACACGTTGCAGGCCGCCATGTTGATCAGAAACCTCGATACCAGGAAGGGATTGACGCTTCTGGGCCCCTTCTCCAGCAGTTTCCTGTGGCTTTCCTCCATGGTGGCGATGCCCCCGATGCCGGAACCGACGATGATTCCGGCCCGGGCCGGGTCGAAACGAAACGCGTCCAGGCCCGCGTCGCTCATCGCCTGGGCCGATGCCGCGATGGCGAACTGGGTGAAACGGTCCATCCGATCCACCGATTTCTTCTCGATCCAGTCATCAGGGACGAAATCCTTCACTTCCGCGGCCACCTGCGACCGGAATCCGGTCGGGTCAAAACGGGTGACCCGGGACACGCCGTTTTTGCCCGCGATGAGCCCGTTCCAGAAGGGTTCGAGGCCGATGCCGACGGGGGTGACGGATCCCATCCCGGTCACGACAACCCGGTTGATGTCAAGTGCCATTGGATCACTCCGAATCGGGTCATGGAGGGTTTGGCGCCGTTGCCCGAACTGCGGGCGCGGGAGAGTACCCCGGTATGCTGTCCGGTATGCCGCTCCCGGTCAGGCGACCCAAGGAGCGGCACAGTCGGTCGGTTGTCCCGGGCACGGCAATTCAGAGGAGACATTGCGCCGGTGGAAAGGTATTTGAACGCGAAATGGAAATCAAGCGAAATATGCTGCCGGGCTGTCGAATGGTCCGGTCGAACACGATTGTCCGGAATCATGGCCTTGACCCCGGGACCGTCTCTTGTTAATTTGATTTACAAGACCGATAACAAAATATACCATTCTAACCGTTATACGCAACTCTCACTGTCAACCCAAAACACATATTTTCAATATTTTGGATTGAAAACACGCCCATGGCACATCCTTTGAATGACTATTGCCTGTCTTTCCGAGAGGAGGCGTGTCATGAAAACAATTAAATCGTGGCTCCGGCTTCTGCCCCTTCTGCCGGTTGTTTTTCTGTTCGCCGGATGCTACACGTATTACGCGAATCTCCAGGCGCAGGATTGGACGGCCCGGGACGCCTGGGTGGACGAATACGATGGCGACGTGGTGGAAGTGCCGCCTGTCGCCGTATTCCTCAATCCGTTCATGTTCACGCCTTGCGCGCCCCCTGTCGTTTACCCGGTCTACGACTGGTATCACCGGTGCTGGATTCCGGAATCGGAATTCGGCCTTTGGCTCCAGGGCCCGGACATGACCATCGCCTTCCAGTGGGGCATGGACTGGCGTTTCGGGATACGGAACCGGCACTGGTTTCGGGTTTCGAGATGGCACATGGATCATCCCCATTACCGGGGACCCCGTCATTATGCGGATTGGGAATCGGGTCATGACCGGGGCGGCCGTACGCACGGCTCCCGTTATACACCGCCGAGACAGCAGAACGACCGATGGCGGGATGACCCTCGGGACGACCATTGGGACGGAGACGGCGGATTCTCGGGTCGTGACGACAATCATCATCCGGATCAGGACCCCGGCCAGGGAAATAGCCGGCAGAAGGAACAGCCTCCGAAAAACCGGAACCGTTCCTTCGACAGGCAGGATCCTGCCCGCGACAGGGAAACGGCCGGAACCGTCCGCAGAACACCGCCGCCTGCGAGCACCGGCACCCTCCAGGATGCGGTTCACAGGATCGTGATCGGCCCGGCTGAAACGGACCGTGAAAGGACGACCCGGAACACGAACGGCCGTGGAAACGGAACCGGATATGGGAATACGGAATCGCAGGCAAGACGGGTGATCCGTCCGGCGGAAAACAGGGAACCAGCCGCGAACAGGACCGATTCCAGGAAACCCATGACCTGGGATGACAAAAAATCCTCGTTCCGGATGCCCGCGTTTCCGGATACCCGGAACCGGTCCGGCCGGGTCGGGAGACAGTCCGAACGTCCGGCCCCGTCTGCCGAACCGTCAAAGCCCCGCCTGAAAACCGGCTCGTCCGGAAACGTGGAATCGCCGCGGATCCAGACGGAAATCCGGACGCGGAATACCGGGGGGCAGGCCGATCGCGGGGTCAAAACGAACAGCCGTGACAGCGGAAAACCCGCGTCCCGGCACAGCAGACGATAAAGGCAGCTCAACCGGGACGCCTCCAACCGGATCGCCGCCTCCTTCATCCGCTGAGGCGGCGGTCCGGTCCTGAAGGAAACGGGACATGATCGGGCGACACAGCCGATCCGACGGAAAACCGGGGCGAAAAACTCGAATTCGGGGAGGAGGGCCTGTCATGCTGAAACCGGAATACTGGAAGATGATCGCGATCATGGTCCCGATCGCTTTTCTCTGCAACGGATGCTTCACGTATATTTCTTCCCTTCCCGAAGAACGGCTGAACCGGAGGACGATCCTCCTCCGGTTCAGCCGCCGCCCGTTATCATCATCGAGAATCATTATTATCCGCCGATTCCTGCGCAGGATCCGCCGCCGCCTGAACCGAAGCGGCCGTTCGACCGTCACGATCCCGGCGACGCAAAAGGTGAGGTCAACAGCCCCAGAACCGAATCAAGAGCGACGCATGAAGAGAAAAACCCTTACGGCGAATCCCAAGTCGAACGATCTGAAGGCCGGAGCCCCCGGCGCTGATCCTACAGGCCGGATCACGAAGACGGATCATTTTTGAATGGGAATACCGGACGGTACACGGTCTTTATAAAAAGCCGCCGATCTTGACAGGGCTGGAGAATCCGATCCTCCGGCAATCGTAACTTCCCGCAAGCCGAGGGTCCTATCAAAACCGGGCTTTCTCCCTGCATCCGGACCAAGGAAGGAACGTATCATGAAATACACGGTTCCAATTTTGACTCTGATGCTGGCGTGTTCTTCGGTCGTCAACCAGTTCACCTATTACGAGCCTGCCGGCAACGAAAGCCGATTGAGAATTCTCGTTGAAAGAAAAGGTGTCTGGTTGGGGCATACCGGATTTTTCTGTACCATCAATGATTCGGCTGTCGCGGAGGGGACATTTTCATCCGGGAGCGATTCCTTTGAAGTGGACGGGAAATACTGCGGCCATGCGGTCAAGATGAGCGGGTATGAGAAAGACATCTCTTTCAGGGTGGGAACCACGGTATCCTCCACTGAAAAGTTTTATATCATCAGGGTTTTTATTGACGAAAAGGAAGCCGCCCGGTTCGATTTCTAACCGGTCCGGTAAAAATATCATCCGCCCCCGGGGCCGCAGGTCGCACGACCTTCGGCTCTATGGTCGGATTTTTTTATGCTCCACAGGCAAAAAAACGTTTTCATTACTCCGCTCTCTTTATTAAATTCATAAAGAACAAGCATCGGAGGCACCCCCATGAGACAGCAATCCGTTCGGATGACGCTTCTGACCGGCCTCTTCCTGGTTCAAGCCGGTCTCGGAGCCCAGACCCTGTCGGTTTCCTTCACCACCCCGTTGCATGGCCAGCATTTCACGGAATGCTCCGACATACCGGTGCAAGCCGACGTTCAGGTGACCGGCGGGGAGGTTCAGAACGTCCAGTTCTTCCGCAACGGCCTTCTGATGAACACGGACACGAAGGCTCCGTATGAATTCAACTGGAAGGACGTTCCGCCCGGCGTGTACGGCCTGACCGCGGTGGTGAACGGCAAGCAGGGAGGAACCGCGTCGGCCGGGCCCGTGGTGATATCCGTGGGCGATGGGCCGGACGGCAACATTCTGGCCAACGGAGAGTTCAGCTGCAGCCTCTGGCCGTGGACGTTCAACATCTGGGAAGCCAGCGCGCGCGCCACGTTCAAGCTGGACACCACCACGGGACTCGCGGCCGGCTCAGCGGCCGTCATCGACGTGACCGTGCCGGGCACGGCCAACTGGCAGATACAGCTCCAGAATCCGGTGGCACTGCAGAGCGGCCGCACCTATGAACTGGGATTCATGGCCCGGGCCACGCCGGCCAGGACCATCGAAGTGACCCTGCAGGAGAACAAGGAACCCTATACCGTGTATTTTCAGCAGAATGTTCCCGTGGACCAGGACAATTTCTTCGGCCCCTTCGAGTTCGTCTGCGAAATCAACGACCCCGCGGCTTTTCTTCGATTCAACGTCGGGGCGCAGGCCGGGACGTTCGTCCTCGACCAGGTGGAGCTCATCGATCCGACCGTCACCTCCGTCAAAAGTCCGGATCGCGGCGGCCGGCCGGCCGCCTTCATCCTCGGCCGGAACTTTCCCAATCCGTTCAACGCGGGCACCGTCATCGAGTACTCGATCGCCTTCCCGTCCGAAGTGCGCGTCGAAATCGTGGACATGAACGGCCGCCGTGTTCGGTCTCTGGCCGGCGGCTCCCGGACGGCCGGTACGCATCAAATCGCCTGGGACGGCAGGAACGACGCTGGGGAAGCGCTTCCCTCAGGCGTCTATGCCTACCGGATACAGGCGGCCGCCGCGGGCCGGACCTCCTCCTTCTCCAAAAAAATGCTCTTGTTGAATTGACCGGTCGGAACACGGAAACCGACCCATGAGAAATCACATAAAAACCGCTTTCGCTCTCCTGATCCTCGCATGTCCGCTTATCGCGCAATCGCCGGCCGCTCCCGATTCCACGGCGGCCGCGGCCGACCGTCTGATGGAAACGGCGTTCCGCAGTCTGGAGTCGTCTCCCTCCAGAAGCCTGGCCGCGGGCCGCGAGGCGCTGGCCCTCTCCCTCGCCGCGTCCGATTCGGTCCGGTCCGCCGCGGCCTGTGACGCGATATCGGCCGCGTTTCTGCGGCTCCGCGAAGCCGATTCGGCCGTGGCGTACGACCGCCGGGCGCTGGCCCTGGCCGGAAGGCGCGCGGGCCACGCCGTCAGGATATCCATCCTGACGCATCTGGCTTCCAGCCACATGATGCGCAAAGAATCGGAGCGCGCCTCCGATTTCATGCGACAGGCCCTGTCCGAAGCCGAATCGTCCGGGGACCGGGCGCTCCTCGCCGAAACCCTGAAGTCCGCGGCCTCGATCGCGGCCGCCCGTTCCGATTTCCGCTCCGCGTTCGGGTATCAGCTCCGATACGAAGCCCTGCGGGACAGTGTCCGCACCCAGACGGAAAGGGCCCGCCTTTCGCAGGTGCAGGCGCGAGCCCTGGCCGAACGCGACTCGCTCCAGTCCAGGCTGACGGCCGCGGAAAACAGCGTCCGGATGCGCCCCGATTTCATCCGCTTCCTGATCGCCGGGGTCACGGCGTTTCTGTTCGCGTGCGCCGGAATCGCCGTTCTCCTGGTCGGCCGCTCACGCGAGCGCCGGCTCCTCCGAAGGCTCGAGAACACCGAGGCCAGACTGCTTTCGGCGACGCGCATGAACGATTCCGTGCAGGAAGCGGTCATGCGCGAGCTGAAGCCCCTGCTGGAATCCGTGACCGCGCCCGCGGGCCGGGACGCGTCCGCCGCCCTCCGGGACGCACGCTGTCTCTTATACACATCTCCGAGCCCACGAGACAGCG
>JAUCQC010000179.1 GCA_030372965.1 bacterium | reverse complement strand
AAAGGACGGCGACCTCGAGGCCCGCGGCCGCCGCGCCCCCGGCCGCCACGCCGTACAGGGCTTCGGCGGTCCGGACGGCGCGCCGGAAGGACTCGCCCAGGCCGCCGGCTTCGGCCGCGCAGATCCGGTCCTCCCCGTCGAAAACGGCCTGTATGGAGAAGACGCGCCCTTCGGGAATCAGCGCGGCCGCGGCTTCCATGTCCTCGTGCACCGGATTGCTTTTCAGCGCCAGCACGGCCGAACCCGGTTCCAGGGCGAGCCTGTGGTTCCGCTCGACCGTGGAATAGGCCGCGCACCCCGGGAGGAAGGACTTGCGGCCGCCCGTGAAACCCGCGAAATAATGCGGCTCCACCGCGCCGATCACGACCAGGCGGTCCGCTTCAACGACCGCGCGGTTGATCCGGACCTCCGTGCCTGCAGGCGTCCGGCCGATGAAAACCAGTTCCCCGTCCTTACGGCAGTCGTGAATGAGGACGCGGCCGCGGATCTCCGCCAGACGGGGGCCGAAAATCGCGGCCAGCCCGGCCTCGCCCGGCGCCGGATGCGTGCCGGTCGCGACCAGAAACCGCATGCCGGAATGTGCGGCGATTTCCGGGGCCGCGTCGAGCACGGCCGGGACGGGCGATGGCCTGGACGCGTCATTGACGACGCACAGCGGATGCCGCGCGCCGGACAGGAAATCGGCCAGGGCCGGGGCGCCCGCCGGCTCCCTCAGCGCGTTTTGGAGGACGCGCCTGACATCCACCGCCGGCGCCCGGGCCGGAGACAGCACGCCCGCCACGCGGCGGTCGTCGACTTCGACCGAAAGCGTCCGGTTGTCGTATGGATATTCAAAGATCATTGGACTTCTTTTAAACGGGAGGAATTAAGGCTTCAGCCTTTCATCCTTGCCTTTCATTCTTTCCTGATGAAACCCTGAAGGGTTAATTCCTAAATACGCTGTGCGCTTAACGCTGTGCCCTGTGCGCCATGCGCTCCGCCCTCACTCTCCGATCATCCTCTCCAGCCGTTTCCTGTACCCGGCCATGTCCACCGGCGCCTGCGCCACGCCGGACTTCATCGCGGCCTCAGCGACCGCGGACGCCTCCCAGACCAGCACGCGCGGATCGAACGGTTTGGGGATGAGATAATCCGGGCCGAAGGAGAACCGGGCTCCCCCGTAGGCTTTGGAGACCGAGTCCGGCACGGGCTCCCGCGCCAGGGACGCGAGCGCTTTCACCGCCGCCACCTTCATCTCCTCGTTGATGGCCGTGGCCCTCACGTCCAGCGCGCCCCTGAAGATGAACGGGAACCCGAGCACGTTGTTCACCTGGTTGGGCGTGTCGGACCGTCCGGTGGCCACGAGCGCGTCGGTCCTCGCCGATTTGGCGTCCTGATACCGGATTTCGGGATCCGGGTTGGCCAGGGCGAAGACCACGGGATTGCGGTTCATGGAGCGGATCATGTCCGGCGTCACCAGACCCGCCGCGGACACGCCCACGAACACGTCCGCGCCCTCCATGGCCTCCGCGAGCGTGCGCTTGTCCGTGTCCCGGCTGAACGCGGCCTTGTATTCGTTCATGCCCTCGGCGCGGCCCTTGAACACCACGCCCTTGCTGTCCGTGAACAGAATGTGCTCGCGCTTCACGCCCAGCCGGATGAACATGTTCGCCACCGCGATGCCGGACGCGCCGGACCCGCTGAACGTCACGGCCGCTTCCGCCGGGGTCTTGCCGGCGATTTCCAGCGCGTTCATCAGCGCCGCGCCCGCGATGATCGCGGTGCCGTGCTGGTCGTCGTGGAAGACCGGAATTTTCATCTCGGCCTTGAGCCGCTCCTCGATGACGAAGCATTCCGGGGCCTTGATGTCCTCGAGATTGACGCCGCCGAAGGTCGGTTCGAGCAGTTTCACGGTCTGGATGACCAGTTCCGGGTCGCGCGTGTCGATCTCCAGGTCGAAGACGTCGATGCCCGCGAACCGCTTGAACAGGACGGCCTTTCCTTCCATGACCGGCTTTCCCGCGAGC
This sequence comes from bacterium, assembly GCA_030372965.1. Taxonomy (GTDB): domain Bacteria; phylum Zhuqueibacterota; class QNDG01; order QNDG01; family DTFT01; genus JAFGAX01. Next base: position 17,102 of record JAUCQC010000179.1, on the reverse strand, counting down.
GCGCCGATGGCGCCGAGTCCGAGCACGGCCGTGCCGTTGGAGATCACGGCCACGAGATTGCCCCGGTTGGTGTACCGGAACGCGTCGGCCGGGTTCTTCTCGATTTCCAGGCAGGGGACGGCCACGCCCGGCGTGTACGCGAGCGACAGGTCGGCCTGGGTCTCGCAGGGCTTGGTCGGCACGACTTCGAGCTTGCCGGGCTTCGGCTCGGCGTGGTATTTCAGGGCGTCCGTTTCAAGGGACATGACTGGGTTTCTCCGGTTGGCTGTTCAGAAGGATGCGGACGCGGTCCGTCTCGTTTCCGGGCGTGTTCTCAATCGGTCCCGGATGCCTCATTCTCATGATTGAAGAAGAACGCGATCTCTCGCGACGCCGATTCCGGCCCGTCCGAGGCGTGCACGCAGTTCACGGTCACCGTGGTTCCGAAATCCCGGCGGATCGTCCCCGCCTTCGCCTTCGCGGGGTCCGTGTCTCCGATGAGGTCGCGTACGCCGCGGATGACGCCCTCGCCCTCAACAACCATCGGAACGCAGTCGCCGGACGTCATGAGTCCGATCAGACGCTCGAAATACGGCCGGCCGCGGTGCTCTTCGTAGAACGCGCCGGCGCGTTCGGCGGACAGACGGAGCATCCGCATCGCGGTGATCCGGTACCCCGCGGCCTCGATGCGGCGGATGATCTCGCCGGTCAGTCGTCTGCCGACCGCGTCCGGCTTGATGTTCACGAGCGTCCGTTCGGTCATCTGCTATTTTACCTGGGCCATTGGAAAAACGAGGTTCTGTCATTCCCGCGTTCTTCAGGCGGGAATCCCGGAAATCAGCAACGTCACATAGCGGTTCAGGAGGGCCTCATCACCCCCGGGATCCCCGGCTGAGGATTTCGTTGACGATCCCCCCAAAAAACGCTGTCATCGGGCCGGTCCCCGCCGTCCCGGATCAGAATTTTCCCAGAACCTGATCGAGCGTCGGCGTCCCGATTTCCTGCAGCCGGTAGCGGACGCGGGCCGACGGCTTGTCGATGCGCATGACTCGCGAGAGGTCGATCGGCGTGCCGATCACCACGGAATCGCAGTCCGCGGCCGCCACCGTGGCCTCCAGGTCCCGGACCTGCTCCTCGCCGTATCCCATGGCCGGGAGCAGCGTCCCGATTTTGGGGTACTTCTCGTACACCTCGCGGATGAGGCCCGCGGCCCAGGGCCGGGGATCGACGATTTCGGCGGCTCCGAACTTCTTCGCCGCGATCACGCCCGCCCCGTACGGCATCTCGCCGTGCGTGAGCGTGGGGCCGTCCTCGATCACGAGCACGCGTTTTCCCTTGATGGCCTCGGGCCGCTCCACGGTGAGCGGCGAGGCGGCCTCGATGACCGTCGCGCCCGGATTGGCGGATTGGATGTTCCGTCGCACCGTCCCGATCCCCTCGGCCGGAGCCGTGTCCATCTTGTTGATGACGACCACGTCCGCGGTGCGCAGGTTGATCTCGCCCGGATGGTAGGCGACCTCGTGTCCGGCCCGGTGCGGATCAACGACCGTAATGAGAAGATCCGGTTTGTAGAACGACGTGTCGTTGTTGCCGCCGTCCCAGAGAATGACGTCGGCCTCCTTCTCGGCTTCGGCCAGGATGTCCCCGTAATCGACGCCCGCGTACACCACGTTGCCCATGTCGATGTGCGGCTCGTACTCCTCCCGTTCCTCAATGGTGCATTCGTGACGGTCCAGGTCGGCGTAGGCGGCGAAGCGCTGGACGCGCTGTTTCACGAGGTCGCCGTACGGCATGGGGTGCCGGACGACCACGACGCGCCGGCCCTTGGCCTTGAGAATTTCGCTCACCCGGCGTGTGGTCTGGCTCTTGCCGGAGCCCGTGCGCACCGCGCACACAGCGACCACCGGCTTCTTCGAGCGGAGCATGGTGCGGTTGCCGCCGAGCAGGGTGAAGGCCGCACCGGCGCCCACCACGGCGCTCGCCTTGTGCATGACGGTTTCATGCGACACGTCGCTGTACGCGAAAACCGCCTCGTCCACGGCGAGTTCGCGGATCAGCGTCACCAGGTCGTTCTCCGACCGGATGGGAATGCCTTTCGGATAAAGAGGACCCGCGAGTTCGGGCGGGTACATCCGGCCGTCGATGCGGGGGATCTGGGTCGCGGTGAAGGCGACGACTTCGACGGACGCGTCGCCGCGGAAGACGACGTTGAAATTGTGGAAATCCCTCCCCGCGGCGCCCAGTATGAGAATGCGTTTCTTGGCCATGACGTCCTCCGGATTCAGGTGCGGAAACGGGTGCCGGCCGGGACGATCCCGGACCGGCGGGCGGAACGGAGGACGGCGATCACTTGAACCCGCGGACCCAGCGGGTGAACAGGAGGCGTCGGACGAATCTCATGGAAATGAAGCGCAACGAAAGACTCCTTACAACGGCAACAGGCTTATTAGCATCAAGACACTAGTCATTGCGAGCCCGGACCGGCGGAGCCGGGACGGGCGCGGCAATCTGAGACTCAGCCGCTCCACCGGAGATTACTTCGGCCCGTCCCCTGATCAAGTCCGGGGCAAGCCGCGGGACGGGCCTCGCAATGACAATGCACTCTCTTTGATGGTGGGCACAAATATTCGTTTCATTGAACTGGACGCTTGTGATTCTCACTCAATCCCCGAACCGGATCCCCTGCGCAAGGGGCAGGTCCTTCGACCAGTTGACCACCGAGGTCTGGCGCCGCATGTACTGCTTCCACGCGTCGGACCCGGATTCGCGTCCGCCGCCGGTCTCCTTCTCCCCGCCGAACGCGCCGCCGATCTCCGCGCCCGACGTTCCCGCGTTCACGTTCGCGATGCCGCAGTCGCTCCCCCGGCCGGAGAGGAACAGTTCCGCCTCCCGCAGGTCCAGGGTGAAGAGCGAAGAGGACAACCCCTGGGACACGGCGTTCTGGATCGCGATCGCCTCCTCGATGCTCCCGGCCTTCAGGACGTAGAGGATCGGCGCGAATGTCTCGGCCTGCACGATCGGCCATTCGTTACTGGCCTCGACCACGGCCGGCGAAACGTAGAGGTCCGAAGGCATGTCCCGGAGCCTCTCTCCGCCGCAGAGAACGCGTCCGCCGGCCGTCCGGACCTGCTCCAGCGCGGCCATCATCTCCTCCACCGCGCCGCGGTTGACCAGCGGGCCCATGAGCACGCCCGCTTCGAGCGGGTTGCCGATCCGGATCTTTCCGTACGCCCGGACGACACGCCGGACCGTTTCATCGTATACGGACTTGTGGACGATCAGCCGCCGCGTGGTGGTGCACCGCTGTCCGGCCGTGCCGACCGCTCCGAAGAGGACCGTCCGCACGGCCATCTCCAGGTCCGCGCGCTCCGACACGATCACGGCGTTGTTGCCGCCGAGCTCGAGGAGGGTCCGGCCGAGCCGTTTCGCGACCGTTTCAGAAACACGGCGGCCCTGGGCCGTGCTGCCGGTGAAGCTGACGAGCGGAATCCGGGAATCGCACGCGATGCGGCTCCCGACGGCCTCGCCCCCGCCGACCGCGAGGCACAGCACGCCGGCCGGGCATCCGTTCTCCCGGAGCACCCGGTCCGCGATTCGCGTGCAGGCGATCGCCGTCAGCGGCGTCTGGCTGGAAGGCTTCCAGACCACCGTGTCGCCGCAGACCAGCGCGATCATGGCGTTCCACCCCCACACCGCGGCCGGGAAGTTGAAGGCGGTGATCACCCCGACCGGGCCGAGCGGGTGCCACGATTCGGTCATCCTGTGGTCCGGCCGTTCGCTGGGCATCACGCGGCCGTGGAACTGCCGGGAGAGTCCGACCGCGAAATCGGCGATGTCGATGACTTCCTGTATCTCGCCCTCGCCCTCGGGCCGTATCTTGCCCATCTCCCACGAGACGAGTGCGCCCAGTTCCCTTTTATGCTGACGGAACGCGTTCCCGATCTGCCGGACGACCTCTCCCCGCTTCGGGGCCGGCCAGTCGCGCCACTTCAGGAAGGCGTCGCGGGATTGGCCGATGAGCGCGTCACAGCGCTCTCCGGACACGGTGGTCACCGCCGCGATGGCATTCCCGTCGACCGGGGACGAGGATTCGAGGCCGGGACCGCCCGGGTCCTTCATCCACTCCCCGTCGTACCCCCCGCTGTTCACGGGCGCGATGCCGAGGGCTTGAAGGATGTCTTTCATGGGGTCGTCCGTTTTCAGGGATCCGCCTGCGGTCCGCCGAATTCCGGCGGTTGTCGCCTTCACCACTCCACTCCTGGACCCCCGCTAAAAAAATGCGGGGATGACATTATTTACAATGAATGCATTACCCTATTCATAAATATTGATCCGTGCCCATCCGCCGAATCCGCTCAATCCGTGTTCCATTTCCCTTTTATCCGCGCTTATCCGTGTTCCGCTTTTTCCTCTTTTTATCCACGAGGGTCAGCGCGAGCACGTCGTCCAGCCACTCCGCGAAATGGAACGTCATCCGCCTGCGGATGTGCTCCGGAATCTCCGCCAGGTCCTTTTCGTTGAGTTTGGGCAGGATCACCCGGCTGATGCCGGACCGCTGGGCCGCGAGCACCTTCTCCTTGATGCCGCCCACGGCCAGCACCTTTCCGCGGAGCGTGATCTCCCCCGTCATGGCGACGTCGTGCTTCACCGGCCGGTTCACCAGCAGGGACACCAGGGCGGTGGCCAGCGTGACGCCCGCGGACGGCCCGTCCTTCGGCGTGGCGCCTTCGGGGATGTGGATGTGAATGTCCTTCGCCGCGAAAAAATCGTCCGGAATGCCGTACCGGGCGGCGTGCGACCGGATGTAGGAAAGCGCGGCCTGGGCGGACTCCTTCATCACGTCGCCGAGCTGGCCGGTGAGCACCAGGCCCTTGCCGCCGGTCATGGCCGTTGCCTCGACGAAGAGGATCTCGCCGCCGACCGCGGTCCAGGCCAGGCCCGTGGCGACGCCGACCTCGTCCCTGCGCTGCGCGGCCTCGGAGAAGAACTTGCGCGGGCCCAGGAACGCGGCCGCCTTCTCGGGCGTGATCCGGACGCGCTTCTCCTTCCCCTCCGCGACGAGCCGGGCCACCTTGCGGCAGCAGGCGCCGATCTCGCGCTCGAGGTTGCGCAGGCCGGCCTCGCGCGTGTACTGCTCGATGATGCGCCGCACGGCCGCGTCGTCGAACCGGATCTGGCCCCGCTTCAGCCCGTTCTCCTCGATCTGCCGGGGAATGAGGTATTTCTTCGCGATCTGTATCTTTTCGTCGAGAATGTAACCCGGCAGGCGCAGCACCTCCATGCGGTCCAGCAGGGGCCGCGGAATGGTGTCGAGCACGTTCGCCGTGGTGATGAACATCACCTTCGACAGGTCGTAGGGCACCTCGAGATAATGGTCGGAAAACGCGTTGTTCTGCTCCGGGTCGAGCACCTCGAGCAGGGCCGAGGCGGGATCGCCCCTGAAATCCGTTCCCACCTTGTCGATCTCGTCGAGCATGAACACGGGGTTGTTCGCGCCCGCCTTGCGGATGCCCTGCACGATCCGGCCGGGCAGGGAGCCGATGTAGGTTCTGCGGTGGCCGCGGATCTCGGCCTCGTCGCGCATGCCGCCGAGGGAGTAGCGGACGAATTTGCGCCCCATGGCCGCGGCGATGGAACGGCCCAGGGACGTCTTGCCCACGCCCGGCGGGCCGACGAAGCAGAGGATGGGTCCCTTGGACGCGCTCCTGAGCTTCCGGACGGACAGGTATTCGAGGATCCGGTCCTTCACGTCCGTCAGGTCGTAGTGGTCGTCGTCCAGGATGGCCTTGGCCTTGACGATGTCGATGTTGTCCTCGGTGCCGGCGCTCCAGGGCAGGGTGACCAGCCAGTCGAGATAGGTGCGCGACACGGTGTACTCGGCGGCCTGGGGCGGCATCTTGGAGAGCCGGTCCAGCTCCTTCTCCGCGGCCTCGCGCGCCTCATCGGGCATCGCGGCCTTCTCGATGCGGCCCTTCAGCTCCTCGATCTCGGCGGCCCGCTCGTCCTTGTCCCCGAGCTCCTTCTGGATCGCCTTCATCTGCTCGCGGAGGTAGTATTCCTTCTGGCTGTCCTCGATCTTGTTCTTGACCTCGGACTGGATCTTGTTCCCGAGCTTCAGGAGCTCCAGCTCGCGGTTGAGCAGGGTCAGCAGGCGGATCAGGCGGTTTTCCACGGGCAGGGTTTCGAGTATGGCCTGGCGTTCCGCGATGTCCAGCTTGAGGTTCGAGACGACCAGGTCCGCCAGGCGGCCGGGATTGTCCACGGCGGTGATCGCCTGGCCGAGTTCGTCGGGCAGAAAGGCGGACAGAGAGACGATCTGCTGGAAAATCTCGGTGACCTCGCGCATCAGGGCCTTGACCTTGACCGTGTCCGTCGCGGCCTCGGGGATGGGACGGATCCGGCCCTTGAGAAAAGGCTCCGCCCTGGTGATGCGCTCCAGCCGGATGCGCGAGAGGCCCTGCACCATGAGCCCCACGGTGCCGTCCGGGTACCGGAACATCTTGAGGATGAACACCGCGGTGCCCACATCGTACAGTTTCAGGCTGTCGGGCTCGGCGTCCCCTTCCGTCTTCGACCGGACGGCGAACAGGCCGACCATCTTGCGGTCGGACAGGGCCTCGTTGACCACGGCGATGCGGCGCTCGTCGGAGATCACGAGCGGCGCCACCACGTAGGGAAAAACGAGGACGTTGGTCATCGGGAGGATGGGGAGTTCCTGCGGAATGTCGGGCATTTCCCCGAACTCGCCCGGATGATGGGGAATGCCGGGATTCGGATCGTTCATCGGTTCTCTATTCCACCTGTATTTCGATGCGCGGACCGAAGTCCGGCCGTTTTTTGGGGATGCGGATTTCGAGAAATCCGTCGTGGTATGAGGCGGACAGTTTGTCCATGTCGACCGGCTCGGGCACCGCCACTTTCTGCTCGAAGGGGCCGTAATTGATTTCCATCTTGTGGTAGCGTCTTCTCTCGGCCGGGGGCGACGCCTTGCGCATGCCGCGCACGGCCAGAATCCCATCCTGAAGCTGGATGGAGACGTCCTCCGGCTTGACCTGGGCCAGTTCCATCAGGAGCACGTATTCCAGATCCGTCTCGTAGAAATCGGTGAGCGGCCGCCAGGAAAGCTCCTTGCGGTAGATGGTGGGATACGGAGAGCCGAAAAACCGCGAAAAGAAAAAATCCAGCTCCTCCTCGATGGGGCCGAGCAGATCGAATCCCCGGCTCTTGGACGATTTGGCCTGGGACATTCCAAAGCCTCCAAATAGGGAAAAATCATCCATTTGTCAGTCTGTATGATAACATTAAAACCATTGAAAATCAAGGAAAAAGGGGGGAATATCCGGCGAATGAAGTATATCTAAATATTACAATGGATTATGCCGCATCGGATCTTTTCCGCGCTCAATATGCCCGTATTCGGCATTCGGGAGGAGTGAATGAAAAGTTGGATCTTGTATCGGGTATCAAGAATTGCGGATTTCAGGATGCGGCTGTCATTTGAATCTGGGATCGTTGATCGTCAATCCGCGGTCACGGACCTCCGGTCAAACGCCTCCGGTCCTCAATCTGAGATCCGCGTTTTTCCCCCTCCACCCAGTACAGCTTCTCCGACTCCTCGGCGCGGAGCACACGGAAGCCCTCGGCTTCGAACAGTCCCGTCAATGCGTCCGGAGACGGAAGCACGTCGTGCCGCACCGGCGCGTCCAGCGCCGCGTGAAAACGGTTCAGCTCCCGGTGCGAGGACGCGTGCAGGACGAGCGCCTTGCCCCCGGCTTTCAGGACGCGCCGCATCTCCGCCAGCGCCTTCCGCGGATCCGGAAAATGCGGAAAAGCGGAGAAGCACAGAACCTTATCGAAGGCCCCGTCCCGGAAAGGGAGATCCTGCGCGTCCGAGCCGACGCACGCGGCCCCTTCCCCTGCCAGCCTTTTTTTCGCGCCGTGAAGCATGGCCTCGGCCACATCCTGGGCCACGACAAAACCGGACGCGCCCGCGCACTCCCGGATCAGCGCGGAGCTGATGCCCGTTCCGGCGCCTGCATCCAGGACCCGGTCCCCCTCGGCGATTCCGAACCGGAGCAGGTACTCCTTCAGCCGGGGCTCTATCGGCGCCATGCCGTCCCATCGCGGGGCGATGCGGTTGAAATAGTCACGCTTGGTTTCAGGCATGTTTCTTTCTCCGCATGAAGACAGGCTCGCGCTTCAGCCGGCCGACCAGTAGGGGCGCGATCGCGAGCATGACGAGCACCCCCGGCAGGCCCTTGGCGACATAGGCGAACGAAGCGAACCTCGGGGGTATGCCGAGAAAGGACCCCAGCGATCCCGCGGCCGCGAACAGGACGATGCGCGAGGTCACGAGACCCAGCAGAAGAACGCCGAACACCGGCATTCCGGTCCTGGAGTGCGCCAGGCTGACCGTCACGGCAAGCACCGCGAGTTCGACCGCCATGACCTGCAGAACGGGCGGCGGGGGCATGCCGGTCAACAGAAAGGACAACCCCGGCGTGGCGACACCCACCAGGACACAGGACAGCGGCGGCAGAAAAAAACCGGCCGCGGCCACGGGCCAGAACATGGGCAGGAACACGGCGCCCAGCCCGGTCACGTGAAACAGGAGCGGAAACAGAACCCCCAGCGCGACGAACATGGCGCTGAGCGTGATTTTCTGCGTGCGGGGATTCATGATCCGGCTGCCATCACAGGGAATATTCCGCTTCCGCCACCCAATTCCGGCCGGGCATGGGATACCCGAACATCGCCTCATAGGATTCGTCCAGCGCGTTCCGGACCCGCAGTTTCACCGCGATTCCCCGCCATGCCGCCGTGCCGGCGCTCAGGTTCAGGACCGTGTAGTCCCTCATGTCCGGATACACGTCCTTCCGGTTCACCGTGGTCAGACCCTTCCAGTCCGCCACGGACAGCAGATCCGCCGAGAAAACAACGGCGCCCGCGTTCACGTTCACGAACGCGGTGATTTTCCGGCCCGGGGAATTGAAGGCTTTTTCGCTCAGGTCGTTCTCGGACCACGTGGCCCCGGTTTCCAGGGCCGGGGACGGCGTCCAGTTCCACGCCAGCTCGACGCCCCGGTGCGTGTACGCGCCCGTGTTCACCCACTTCGGCGGCGGGGACTGCTGCTGGATGAGGTTGGAACCCTCCGCCCGGTAGACGGTCGCGTCCAGGGTCATGGACGGGCCGATCTTTTGCGAGAGGCCGGCCTCGGTGTTCCAGAGCCGGTCCGGGGTCAGCCCCGCGTTGGCCGGCATCCAGAAATACAGCTCGCGTATGGACGGACTGCGGAATCCCTTGGACACGGACAGGCGCAGGGCTGTGCGGTCGAAGGGATGAAAAACCAGACCGGCCTTGGGCAGGATTTCGGATCCGTACAATTCGTGATTTTCCACCCGCAGGCCGCCGGATACGATGAAGCGCGACAGCAGGATCTGCTGGATGTGCGCGTACGGCGCGTACTCGGTGATGAATATCTCGCGGTAATCGGTGGCGGCGTCCTCGGCGTCGCCGCCGTATTCCTTCCAGTCGAAACCGAACGTGGTCGTGTTTCCCTTCCAGGGCGCGATGTTCTGATACATCATGACCCCTGCGGTCCGGTCATCCGATTTCCATCCGTCGTAAAAATCGTGTTTTCCGAAATTGGCGTGGACCTTGACGTTCGTCTCGCCGAACCGGCCACGGTGGACCACATTCACGTTTCCGCCGCTCCGGAGCATGTCGTACCGGTGGTCGCGAACCGGGGACGAGACCGTGCCCGGGTCCAGAACCCGGATGTCCGCCAGGTTGGCGTTGAACTCCAGTTCCGTGTCCGGACCGGCCTGCCATCCCAGATGGACCGTGTAGTGGCCGGCTCGGTAATCCGAGTCGGCATCTTTCCGGTGCCCGGCGGTTGCCCGGTTGGCCGCGGTCACCGCGTAATCGAAGGCGCCGATTTTTCCGCCGTGACGGAGGGACGCGGTTCTGGAATCGAACGAACCGGCGCCGATTGTCAATCGGCCGTCGAATCCCGCCGTTTTCATCCGCCAGGGTATGATGTTGATCACGCCGCCGATCGCGTTGGTGCCGTACAGGAAGGACCCGGGTCCCCGGATCACCTCGAGCCGCTCGACGCCGTCCGTGGAAAATTCGTCCGCGATGGTGCATCCCATCAGGCCCATGAAATCGGGCCTGCCGTCGCGCAGGACGAGCACGCAGGAATTGGCGCCGCCGCCGGCGCCCCGCATGGAAATCTTGCCGGCCGCGCTCCCTGCGGCGCCGAAACCCATCACCCCCCACTCCGTCGTGTACAACCCTGGAACCCGGGTCTGCACCGCGTCGAAAACCGCCGAAGTCGGCAGCATTTCCAGGTCCGCGGAAGAGACCACGCTCACGCTGGAGGCGAGGTTCTGCGGAACCACCGGCATCTTCGTGGCCGTGACCACGATGGGGTTCATCCGGTAGCGGATGGACGAGGAATCGGCCGGATTTTCGGAGGCGGGAATGGGGCCGGGGATCAGCCCCTGGGTCAGCACGGACAGGAAAAGAAGGGTCTTGCGCACGGCGTCTCCCGGCAGGAAAATGTCACGAGTTGTATTTTTTGTCATTATTTGTGTGATTATTTTGAATTTCGTGCTACACGCAATATACGCCGGAGCCGCCGTGAAGTCAAGCTAAAAAACCGGAAATCTTGATTTTGTTCCTTTTTCTACTATATTGATGACAGGCACCGACCCCCCACCTTTCTGCGGAGAAACGGAAATGGCGGACCTCATCCGGTTCGGCATCTCGATGGACGCGAAACTGCTGGAGCGCTTCGACGCTTTCCTGGCCGAACACGGATACGGCAACCGCTCGGAGGGCATCCGCGACCTGGTGCGCGACCGCCTCGTCCAGGAGGAATGGAAGGACGAGCGCGAGGAAACCGTGGGCACCGTCACGCTGGTGTACGACCACCATCAGCGGGAACTCACGGAGAAGCTGACCGGCCTCCAGCACCGGTGGCACGGCCAGATCCTGTCGGCCATGCACATCCACCTCGACGAGCACCACTGTCTGGAGGTTCTGGCCGTGCGCGGCCGGGCGTCGACGCTGAAGAAAATCGCGGACACCCTGCTGGCCGCCCGGGGCGTCAAGCACGGCAAGCTGGTGATGACCTCCACGGGCAAGAACATCTGACGGCGCTGTGATGCGGACACCCCTTCCTTCCATCCTCCGGCGGCTCCCTCCCTCGGCCGGAACCGCTTTCCGCCCGATCCTCGCGGCGGCGATGCTTCTGATCGCCGCCTGCGCGGGCCGGAATCCGCACCGCATCCTCGTCTGGCACTCCATGCGGCCGGTCGAGGCGGACCTGCTCCGGAAGCACCTGGCCGAATTCGGCAAACAACACCCCGGCTGGGAATTCGGGGAGCTGTACTACCAGAACGAGACCGCGCGCACGAACTTCATCATCTCGGCCCTGGGCGGCTCCGGACCGGAGCTGTTCTGGGGCGCCAGCGACAACATCGGCCCCTTCAATGAAATGCGGGTCATCCAGCCGCTCGAGCCCTTTTTCACGCCCGCCTTCCTGGACAGCTTTCTGACCGAGCCTTTCGCCGCCAACACCCGGATGGACGGGCACCTTTATCAGATCGCGGACCGTGTCGGCAACCACCTCTGTCTGGTGTACAACAAAAAAATCATCTCCAAACCGCCCGAGACCATGTCGGAGCTCATCCGCGTCGGCAAAAAACTGACACGGGATCTCGACGGGGACGGCCGGCCCGACCGGTACGCCCTGGTCTGGAACTACACCGAGCCGTTCTTCGCGATCCCGTTCATCGGCGGGTTCGGCGGGTGGATCATCGACGGGGAAAACCGGCCCACGCTGAACACTCCCGCCATGGTCAGGGCCTGCCGGTTCATCTGGGAGCTCGGCCACACGCACAGGATCATCCCGGCGGAATGCGACTACGAGATCGCCAACGCGCTGTTCAAGGACGGCCTGGCGGCCATGATCATCAACGGGTCCTGGTCGTGGGGCACCTACATCGAGAACGGCATCGACATCGGCATCGCCCGGATCCCGAAAATAGACGAGACCGGCCTGTGGCCCGCGCCCATGGTCTCGCCCCTCGGGTATTCGCTGAACGTCAACGCGAAGGGCGAGAAGCGCGAAATCGCGCTGGAGCTGATGCGGTACCTCACGTCCATGGCCGTTCAGCTCGACTTCACCCGGCTCTCCGTCTCCCTGCCGTCGCGCAGGGACGGCTTCGACAGCCCCGCCGTCCGCGGCGACCCCCTGGCCTCGGCGTCCCTGGACCAGATGCGGGTCGGCCGGCTGATGCCGCCCGTCACGGAGATGCGGTGGATCTGGGACGCGATGCGGCCGGGCTACCAGGCCATCTTCCGAGGCGCCCTCACCCCGGAGCGGGCCGCGGCCGACATGCAGGCCCTGGCCGAAAAGCTCATCCGTGAAAACAGGGAGTGACGCATGAACCGCAACGCGCCCGGGCAGTCGAACGGCCTCGCCGCGGCCTTCATTCTGCCGTCGTTCTTCGTCATGTCCCTGATGGTCGCGTACCCGTTCGTCTTCAATGTCATCGTCTCCTTCTCCAACATGAGTCTCACGCACTTCAGGGACTGGCGCCTCATCGGCGCCCAGAACTACCTGCAGGTGTTGACGGACCGGACATTCGGATACATTCTTTTCAAGAACGTGCTGTGGACCGCGATCAACGTCTTCTTTCACGTGCTGATCGGCGTGTCCCTGGCCCTGGTGCTGAACAAGAACATCAAGGGCAAGTCCGTGTACCGCACCCTCCTCATCCTGCCCTGGGCCGTGCCCCAGTACATCACGGCCCTGACCTGGCGGGGCATGTTCAACGCCGAGTACGGCGCCGTGAACCTGGCGCTGACGCGGCTGTTCGGGATCTCGGTGCCGTGGCTGACGTCCGAATGGGGCGCGTTCGCCGCGTGCCTGGTCACCAATATCTGGCTCGGGTTTCCGTTCATGATGATCGTCGCGCTCGGCGCCCTGCAGAGCATTCCCGACGAGCTCTACGAGGCGGCCGACATGGACGGCGCCTCGTGGTGGAGCCGCCTGCGCCACATCACCATCCCCCTGCTCAAGCCCGTCATGGTCCCGGCGATCACGCTGGGCGTCATCTGGACCTTCAACAACTTCAACGTGGTGTGGCTCGTGTCGAACGGCGGCGAGCCGTCGGACAAGACGCACATCCTGGTGTCGTGGGTGTACAAGAGCGCGTTCACGTATTTCCGCATCGGGTACGCGGCCGCGTTCTCCATGGTGATTTTCGTCATTCTGCTGGCGTTCAGCTGGAAATTTATTCGGAGGACAAGAGCGACAGAATCCGTTTATTAATAATCTCGCCTGACGTGTGGACGACGACGAGATTCCGACGTCGCGGGCGCCGCGAAGCGGTGCCTCGCGAACGCGGACAAAAGCGGCGGAGTCGGTGTACTGAGCATTAGGACTTACAATGGAATGAAGGCTTCAGCCTTTCATCATAAAACCCTGAAGGGTAAATTCCATGCTTCGGCCTAAGACCTGATATTGAATCGGAACCCCGAAATGAAAAAACCGCGCGACCTGTCAAGGACCGGCCAGATTTTCAGCCACTTCTACCTGCTGCTCGTCACAGCGTTCGCGGTATGGCCCGTGCTCCAGGTGATCTCCGTGTCCCTGCGGCCCGGCGACCGCCTGCTGTCCAAGTCGCTCGCCATCATCCCGGACGGAGCGACGCTCGACACTTACGTCCGGCTGTTCACGCGCGAGCCCTTCCTGCGCTGGCTGTGGAACAGCGTTCAGGTCTCGGCCGCGGTCACCGTGATCGGCGCGGGTCTGGCCGCCACCGCGGGGTACGCGTTCTCCCGTTTCCGGTTCAGGGGCCGCAACGGATCCATGATCGCCATTCTCACCACGCAGATGTTCCCGGCGACCATGCTCCTCCTCCCCCTGTTCATCCTTCTGATCAAGATCCGCGCGTACGACAATTACCTGGGCCTGATCATCGCGTATTCCGCCACCGCCCTGCCGTTCACCATCTGGCAGATGAAGGGCTTCTACGACACCATCCCCGTCAGCCTGGAGGAGGCCGCGATCATCGACGGGTGCTCCCGGCCCGCGGTGTTCTGGAGAATCGTCCTGCCCCTGGCCGCGCCCGCTTTGGTCATCAACGCCCTGTTCTCCTTCATGGCGGCCTGGTCGGAATACCTCGTGGCCGCGGTCATCATTCAGGACCAGAAGCTGTTCACTTTGCCCCTGGGGCTGAAAATGTTCCAGTCGAACATGGAGGTGGCCTGGGGCCTGTACTCGGCCGGCGCGGTCGTGGTGTCCATACCCGTGGTTCTGCTCTTTCTCTTTCTCAGCCGCTGGCTGATCTCGGGGCTGACGCTGGGAAGCGTCAAGGGGTGAACGCATTTTCATGTGACGGTAAAAACCTCCCTCGGGTTTGACAAACCCGAGGGAGATTTTCCCCTATCGGCGTCATTGCGGAAACCTCCAGCGGGTTTATCACAACCCGCCTGAGGTTTTTTCATATTCCTTTCCCGGCACGCCATAAAAAAGGCGGGTCCCCGAGGGAACCCGCCCGGAACAGAGAACAAGGAGGCAGGGCAGGAAAAAATCAATCTACAGTCTGAAACTGCACTGGCATTTCCGGCACACGGCCAGTTCATCGTACTGCTCGGGTATGCCGGACATCAGGACCACCGATTCATCCTCCAGGCAGGACGGGCAAGCGACTCCGCATTTTTCCATCCACAGGGAAATCCCCTCCCTTTCGCCGTCCTCATTCAGGTTGTATATCCTCGCGACCGGCACGGACCGGATCATCAGCCTGAGGGTGCGGCTCACCGCCTCGTCGAGCGTGCTGAATTTCCAGTTGAGCACGCCGGGCAGCTCCATCTCGAAATGCATCATCCGGGACCCGGTGCCGCACCGGGCAAGCCCGGCCTGATCCCCTTCCCTTTTTCCGCGCGGATGGCCGGATCCGGGGTTCGATTGCGCGTCCCCCGGCCCACCCCCTCCCTTGTGCAAGGGAGGGGGCCCGGGGGGCTGAAAATTCAAATTCCGGTGAATGGACATTCGGCTTCGTCAATCCGGTTGACAGACTGATTGCTCCCGCCGATACCTTTACATAGTAACATCCAGGCCTGCCGCAGAAAATCCAGACAAAAAAGGCCCCGAAGGGCCCCGGTCCGCGCCAAGATCCGAACGGGAACCCGCTATTCCGAGCCGGTCCTGATCCGTTCGATTTCCGACCATCCTTTCCCGTCAAAACGCAGGACAGGTCTGGACAGCTCGGCATCGGTCAGGGGCCGTCCCCTGAGTTCGAACACCCGCCTGGCATAGCAGTCTCCGGCATCCACATCGAGCAGACGGAGCCGATGGTCGAAGATGTAATAGATGAAATGGGACTGCAGTCCATTCGTCGACGCGGCCGCATTGGCCAGACCCACGCGGATGCGGCCTTCGTGATCCTCCGCGTGCACAGCGGAGTCCCGGTTATGCGCCAGGTCGCTGAGAACGCTCTTCGGAAAACGGATATACGCCGACTCCCCGCCTGTTTCGAGCCCTTCCGCCCGGTAATGGCCGGCCGGGGTCTGGGGCGAGGCCCCGTTCATTCGAGCCGGCTTGAGCACGGTCAGCACGGCGCAGCGGTACTCGTTGTTCTGGCCGGTCAGAAACAGTTCCAGAACTCCGTCCCCGTCCGTGTCAATGTACTCCGCCTTTTCAATCTGGCCGGAATGCCAGTACTCGCCCAGCTTCTCCCCGGACAGGCTCCAGAGGTTCACGCAACAGGGAAAATCCGGAAAATGGAAGGCGATAGACACGATTTCCTTCGTTCCGTCCGCGTCCAGGTCGACCGCGTCCGCGAACGCCACGCGGTAATGATCCTCATAGGACTCTGCCCCGAACGTCATGGCCCGGCCGGTCTTGAGGCGCAGGCGGACCCTGCCGTCCGGACCGAACAGGAAGAGCGATCCGCTCAATCCGGCCGGGTCCTCCGATTCGTATACGCCGAACAGCACCTCGGACCGGCCGTCCCCGTCCGCGTCGAGAATCCGGACACGGCTGGATGGATCCGCGTAGCGCGCCCGCGTCAGCGGAACCCCGAAATCGTGTTTCCACAATTCCCGGCCTCCCGCGCTCCTCGCCACGAGCACCGATCCGGACACGTCGATGGAGGCGGGATTCCGGTCGCGGAACAGCATGGGCGCCAGCAGAAGGCCGATGCCGAGAAGGATGCCGGCCGCGGCCGCGGACCAGGCGATCCGGCTCCGGTTCCGCTTCAGGCCCGCGATCAGCCGGACCGCCGGCGTGACCGGCCTGCGCGCCGCGACGTTGCGGTTGTTCCAGAGCGCCTCGACCGTGTCCGCGCTCTGCAATTCGAGTCTGCGGTTCGGATGGGAGATCCGGAGCTTCTCGATGACCGAAACGGCTTCCTGCAGGTTCGGCCACGGCACCACCACGCGCCTGAGGGGGGAGAAAAATGCCGCGCGAAGTTTGGCCTTCAGCCCGTCCGGGTCCACGGGCAGGATGCGGCCTTGCGGGTCCACCCCTCCCGTCACCGCGGTGTCGTTCGGAAACAGGACCAGCGGCCGTCCGTAATAGCCGTTCACCAGCCCGCCCGCGGCCAGAAGGGCCAGGGGCGCCTCGAGGGACCGGCCGTAGAACGCCGCCTCCTTCTCGGACAGGGTGAACAGAAAGTGACCGTGCCGGTCCGAAGGCGCCGCATACCCGGTTCTCGCCAGGATCGGCCGCATGGCGGTCAGAGCGTCCCGGATGAGCCGATGGAAAGGCTCCGACCGGGACACCCAGTCGTTGTTCAGCCGCATCGTGTCGTCGGCCGCGTCGGGGTGCAGCCGGACCCGCGTTCGGAGTCCGGCCGCGATGAGAAAACCGCAGTCCGGATCCTCATACGCCGGCCCGCTCGCATCGGCCTTCTGCGCGAACAGGAGCCACAGCCGGTCCCCGTCCTGGCCGCCGAATTCCGAGAACCACCGGTCCGCGACGGATTGGAGAATGCCGGCCGAGACCGGACAGGGTCCGGTCAGACGGCCGGCCAGATTCCTGCACGCTTCGATCGGAACCGCCGGAGCGGAACCCACCGCTGTCTCTTATACACATCTCCGAG
>JAUCQC010000178.1 GCA_030372965.1 bacterium | reverse complement strand
TCTCGTGGGCTCGGAGATGTGTATAAGAGACAGCCTCGAAGGCGCCCGCTTTTCAGAATTCCACAGGATCAAAGGCTGAAGCCTTAATTCCAAATTGGAGTTCAGGCTTCAGCCTTTCATTCCATTGCCGGTGTTTTTCAACCCCAGACCCCCCATGTGAAAAAACGGCGCGTGGTTCGAGGTGAACCGCTTCGGGGTGCGGCCCAGGATCGGGGCGACCGCGGGATGGCGCCGGAACACCCGGTCCAGAAAGCCGCGCACGCGGACGCGGTCCCACCCGAGCGGATGCTCGAAATCCGCGTACAGCGACAGATCGCCCTCGGAGAAGGGCCGAGTGCCGAGCGAGGCCGCGTCCTCGCAGAACGCGGGCAGATTGAAGACCGCGGCATTGATGTATCCGATTGATTCGTGATGGCGCGCCGTGAAATCCAGGGTCCGCGCCGCTGCGGATTCGGACTCCCACGGCGTGCCGAACAGCAGGTAGACATACGACGCGATTCCGGCTTTCCGCAGGTTGTTCAGGATGACGGACGCGTCCCCGATTTGTATCCCTTTCCCCATTCGCTCCAGCACCTCCGGGTCCCCGGACTCCAGGCCGATTTTCAGCATCACGCAGCCCGAGGCCTTCATGGCCGCGCAGAAACCGGGGTCCGTCCACCGGCCGGACAGTCGGGCGTAGCCGTACCAGGGCACGCCGGGAGGGTCCGCGGCGAGACGGTCGAGGATCGACGGCGAGAGCGCGTTGTCCAGGAAGTGGATGAGGACCGGCCTCGTCTTCTCCTTCAGAAGTTTCAGGTCCGAGAGGACCCGGTCCGGCGGAACGGCAGAGTGGGGATTGGCCTCGGCACGCTCCGGACAGAACCGGCAATTGCGCCACCAGCAGCCGGTCGAGGCGTCATAGGGCAGAATGAAACCGGGGGAAAGATAGCCGGGGCCGGTCAGCCCGTCGAAATCCGGCACCGGCCGTCCGGGCCCGCCGGACCCGGCGGCCAGACGCGACAGCAGGAACGGTTCGCCGGGCCCCTCCACGCAGTCGTCCGCGAGGCCCCGGAAAGGATCTTTCCATCCCGGGCTCCGCATCCACGACGTGATCAGCCCGCCTCCCAGTGCGATTCTCAGGCGGGGGAACGCTCGGCGGAGCAGTCCGGCCAGGCTGAAGGCGTGAAAGGCCTGGCTGAGAAAATTCACGGACAGGCCGATGAGTTCCGGGGACGCGCGTTCAACGAGGGGAAGCAGGCGGCCCCGGTAGTATCCGTGAAACGGATCGTCCTCCGGATTCTCCGAGCACCGGATCAGGTCAGCGCTCCGGGCCGCGGAGAGGCTCCTGTGGCCGCTGTCCGAAAGCCCCGGAGTGAAACCCGTCCCGTTTCCCGAGATTTCGACCAGGCGGTTCAGGTCGTTCACGATGCGGTTGTAATGGCCGATGGACCGGAACGCGGAGCCGCTCCGGAGCTCGGACAGGTTCCGTTCGCGGTTCCGGACCGCGGTCCGCGTCCTGCCGTCCGCGGCTTCGGCCGGTCCCTCCATGACGAAACGCATCGCTTCGAGATTGGCGTCGACGGCCAGGCACGACACGCCGTTCGACCGGAGCGCGGCCGCCAGCCTGGCGATGCCGGCGGGAGGCTCTCCGGGCTTGCACACCGGGGGGTGGATGAGGAGAACGCGGGCCGTGCCGTTCATCGTCGTCCTGTTTCAGCGACAAAGACCCCGGGGTCCCAGGGACTCCGGGGTCTTGCGTGACGGTTTGTTTCGTGGTCGCGGCATCGCGGTGTCCGGTCCCGGCGTTCAGGCCGTGCCGGTCATGCCGGTTCTACCGTTTCGGCCTGTTTCTGCGGCCGAAGGAGGATTCGGATTCCGTCCGCGCCGGCGCGGCTTTTTTCGGCGCGATACCGTCCAGGACCTGTCTCTTATACACATCTGACGCTGC
>JAUCQC010000177.1 GCA_030372965.1 bacterium | reverse complement strand
TTCGGAACTCGTCGGCAGCGTCAGATGTGTATAAGAGACAGATCACGAATTTTCAGCCGAATTCTCCCGTATCCGAGTCGTACCGGACCCTGCGGACAAACATCCAGTACTCGCACGTGGACAAGCCGATCAAGACGCTTCTGGTCACCAGTCCGGGACCAGGCGACGGCAAATCCACTTCGGTGGCGAACCTGGCCATCACCTTCGCGCAGATGGACGCGAAAACCCTGATCATCGACACGGATCTCCGGCGGCCGGTTCTGCACAAGCTGTTCGGAGTCAGCCGCAACGTCGGCCTGACGAACGTGCTGGCCGGCCGCGCCTCCCTGGGCCAGGTCATCCGGCCGACCCGGGTGAAGAACCTGTACCTGCTGACGTCCGGCACGTTGCCGAAGAATCCCTCCGAGTTTCTCTCGTCCAGGATCATGAAACAGCTGATCCAGAAGGTTTCCGCCAAGTTCGACATGGTGCTGATGGACAGCCCGCCGGTGATCGCGGTGACCGATTCCGCGGTGCTCGCCTCCCAGCTCGACGGCGTCCTCCTGGTGCTCCGGTCCGAGAAAACGGACCGGGACGGCCTGCTCCGCTCCATGACGCTTCTGAAGAACGTCAACGCGAACGTGCTCGGCGTCATGATCAACAGCCTGGACATCCATCACCGGTACGGGTCGTATTACAAGTATTACACGTATTCGTGAGATTTTAGGGGGACCTGACCAGTGGAAGAACCCGAGGAACAGCAACTTTCCCTGAAGGAATACCTGCGGATGATCATCCGGGGGAAATGGATCATCCTGATCTGTTTCCTGACGGTGTTCACGGGCACGGTG
This sequence comes from bacterium, assembly GCA_030372965.1. Classification (GTDB taxonomy): domain Bacteria; phylum Zhuqueibacterota; class QNDG01; order QNDG01; family DTFT01; genus JAFGAX01. The sequence continues at coordinate 6,792 of JAUCQC010000177.1, read as the reverse complement.
TACTACACCTACACGGCCCACCCGGTGTACGAAGCGTCGGCCATGGTCATGATCAAGGACGACGCGGGCATCCGGCGCCAGCTGTTTCAGGTGACCAACATCATGCAGCAGGAGAGCCGGATCAACAACCAGGTGGAGATCCTGAAGAGCCTCAGCCTGGCGGAGAGCGTCATCCAGTCGCTGCAGCAGTCTCCGGTCGCGGATTCGCTGTATGTCCTGGGCAAGCGGAAGCTGGAAGCCAAGTTCACGCTGGACCGGATTCTGCCCGGAGCCTTGAAGGCGCTGTTCGAAAAGATGCGGTCATTCGGCCCGGATTCCGCGGCCTCGGACTCCGTTTCCACCACGGACCTGGCCGAGGATTTCCGAAAGGGGATGATCTCGGTTGTGCCCAAGCGCAACACGGACATGATCGAGCTCAAGGTGCAGGCGGCCACGCCCGACGAAGCGGCCTTCATCGCGAACACCTGGATGAAGGTCTACCAGAAGAGGGATCTCGAGGAGAGCCAGGGAGAGGCCACCAAGGTCCGGGAATTTCTGGAGACCAAGGTCAAGGACGTCCAGGACACGCTGGCCAACGCCGAAGACGCGCTCAAGAACTACAAGGAAGTGAACAAGGTCGCGGAGCTCCCGGCTGAGACCGAGCAGATGATCAAGCAGGTCGCGGAGTTCGAGGCCCAGTACATGGCGGCCAAGACCGACTACGAGGCCAACGAGAAACGGCTGAATTACCTGGAGTCGCAGCTCGACGAAAACCAGAAGGCCATCGTGGACGAGGCCGCCAGCACCTCCAGCTCGGTGATCGCCGCGCTGGAAGCCGAGATGGCTCGGCTGATCACGGAGAAGTCGGCCTACGAACAGCAGCTGCGGAGCCGCGGCTATTCGGTCACGGACGACGTGAAAATGAACAACATGGACCAGCGGATCCAGGGCCTGCAGGAGAGCATCACCGCGGAAAAAAGGAAGATGGTCGCCAGCGGAACGGCCACCTTCAACACCCTGAACCTGTCCGAAACCCTGTTCAACAACATCCTGCAGATCCGCACCGAGAACAAGTCGCTCCGGGCGAGAATCGACGAGCTGTCCAAGATCGTGGACCGGTACAACCGCGACCTGAGCAACCTGCCGGACAAGAGCCTGAAGCTGGCGCGCCTGACCCGCGAGGCCGAGGTCAACTCCAAGATCTTCATCATGCTCCGCGAGAAGTACGAGGAAAACCGCATCGCCGAGGCCAGCCAGATCGGGTCCGTGCGCATCGTGGACCAGGCCAGGCCCCCGAAACATCCCATCAAGCCGAAGAAACGGACCAACCTGGTGCTCGGTTTTCTCATGGGGCTCGGCCTGGGCGTGGGCGTCACCCTGCTCAAGGAGTATCTGGACAACTCCCTCAAGTCCTCGGAGGAGGTGGAGCGTCTGGGATTGCCGGTTCTCGGATCCATCCCCTTTATCTCCACGCAGAAAATCGGGCGGCGGCGGGACGGGAACGGGGAGATCATGCGCATCGAATCGCGACTGATCACCCATTTCGCGCCAAAGTCCCCCATTTCCGAGGCTTACCGGACGATACGGACCAACATCCAGTATTCCAGGGCCGACAAAACCCTGAAAACCGCCATGGTCACGAGCTCCGGCATGGGCGAGGGCAAGTCCACGTCCGTGGCCAATCTGGCCATCACCTTCGCCCAGATGGGGTCCAAGACCCTGCTCGTGGACACGGATCTCCGGAGGCCCGTTCTGCACGGCATATTCGAGCAGTCGCGGAACGAGGGCCTGACCAACGTGCTGGTGGGCCGGCTTTCCATGGAAGAGGCGGTCAAGCCCACGAAAATCGACCACCTCTCACTGGTCACCTCCGGCACCCTGCCGCCCAACCCCTCGGAGCTGCTGGCCTCGAAGATGATGCACCAGTTCATCCAACGGGCCACGTCGCAGTATGACATCGTCCTGTTCGACACGCCGCCCATCATCGCCGTGACCGACGCCGCGGTGCTGGCGTCCCAGCTCGACGGCGCCATTCTCGTCATCCGGTCGGGCGTCACCAACCGCGACGCGCTCTTGCACAGCAAGGCCCTGCTCGACAATGTCAAGGCCAACATGCTCGGCATTCTCATCAACGGAATGAACCTGGACCGCATGATGGGGTCCTATTACTACTATTACTACTCGTCGGACGGCAAGCAAAAGAAGCATTGAAGAACACCGCGGGCCCGGCGGAACACCGGACCGGCCCGCCGGCCACCTCCGGGCCGGGCGTTCTCAACACAATTGTGTTGATCTGACATACCGAACCCGGTAATGTTCGCGCTTGCGGGGACCGTTTCTGAGCGCTTTTTCGAAAGGGATTCATTCATGCACGCTCTCATCACCGGCGGCGCCGGTTTCGTCGGATCGCACCTGGCCGAAACCCTTCTGGCCGGCGGACACCGCGTCACGGTGATCGACAATCTCTCAACGGGATCCTTCGCCAACCTGGCGGCCGTCTCCGCGCACCCCGAACTCCGCATGATTTTCGGCTCCGTGACCGAGCCCGACCTGCTGGAGCCGCTGGTCCGCGACGCGGACATGGTTTTTCACCTCGCGTCCGCGGTGGGCGTCCAGCTCGTGATGGAAAGGCCGGTTGAAACCATCGAGACGACGTTCCACGGCACGGACGCGGTGATGAAATTCGCCTCCCGGTACAGGAAAAAGGTGGTTTTTACCAGCACGAGCGAAGTGTACGGCAAGAGCGAGGACGTCCCGTTCTGCGAGGACGGGGACAGGCTGGAAGGCCCCACGACGCTTCACCGCTGGGCCTATGCCTGCGCCAAGGCGCTGGACGAGTTTCTCGTGCTGGCCCACCACAAGAAGAGCGGACTGCCCGTGGTGGTGGTCCGTCTTTTCAACACCGTCGGCCCCCGCCAGTCGTCCCAATACGGCATGGTGATTCCGCGTTTCGTCGAGGCCGCCCTGCTCGGCCGGCCCCTGCTGGTGTACGGGGACGGGACCCAGAGCCGGTGCTTCTGCCACATCGGAGACGTGGTGCGCGCCCTCATGCTGGTGGCGCAGAAGGAAGCGTGCGTCGGCAAGGTCATCAATGTCGGAAACGACGAAGAGGTGACCATCGAGGCCCTGGCCCGGCTCGTGATCAAGGCCGCGGGCGGCCGCTCCGAAGTCCAGAAGGTGCCGTACGACCAGGCGTTCCCCGGGGGCGGATTCGAGGACATGCAGAGACGAGTCCCATCCCTGAAGCGCATCGCCGAACTGACCGGGTGGAAGCCGCGGATTCCGCTCGAGGCCATTGTGGCCGACGTGGTGAAGGACCGCAGGGAATACCTCGGGCTCGGGAAAGGCGGCTGATGACCGGGTCCGTGATCGGCTCGGGGTCCACGGGCGGCGCGGACGACGGCTCCCGCTGGTACGCCCTGTACACGAAGTCCCGCCACGAGAAAAAGGTGGAGCTTCAGCTGAACGAGAAGGGCATTCCCGTCTATCTGCCCATGAAGCGGTCGCTGAAAAAGTGGAGCGATCGGAAGAAGTGGGTGGAAGAGCCGCTTTTCAAGAGCTACATCTTCGTCCAGGGCGGAAAACAGGAGCGGTACCGCGCGGTGCAATGCGTCGGCGTCGTGCGCCTGGTCACGTTCCAGGGCCAATTGGCCGTGGTGCGGGACGAGGAGATCGAGATGATCCGCCGCATTCTGGCCGAGGCTTCGGACCCGGAATCCGCGCCCGTGGAGGCGGGTCCGGGGGACACGGTGGAAATCGAGTCCGGGCCCCTGGCCGGTCTTCGCGGCCGCATCGTCGAGGTGCAGGCGGCGAAGCGCTTTCTGGTGTCGATTCCGTCCATCAGCCAGGGGATACGTTTCAACGTGGACCGGTGGAACGTCCGGAAAATCAGCGTATGACACTCAACCACAATCCTGAAGGGAACAAGCGATGCCTGTGCCTCTGCTCGATCTGAAAGCCCAGCAGAAAACCCTGCGGGCCGAGATTTCCGCCGCTCTGGACAAGGTGATGGACGCGACGGCCTTCATCATGGGGCCGCAGGTGAAGGAGCTGGAGGCCCAGGTGGCCGCGTACACGGGCGTCGGACACGGCATCGGCGTCTCCTCGGGAACGGACGCGCTCCTTGTGGCCCTGATGGCCCTGGACATCGGTCCCGGCGATCTCGTGCTCACGACCCCCTATTCCTTTTTCGCCACGGCCGGAGTCGTGGCCCGCCTGGGCGCCACTCCGGTGTTCGTGGACATCGACCCCAAAACCTACAACATCGATCCGGCCGGCATCCGGGAATGGTTCAAAAAGAATCCGGACAAGGCGGCCAAAGTCAAGGCCGTCATTCCCGTGCACCTGTACGGCCAGTGCGCGGACATGGACGCGATTCTCGACGTGACGGCCGAGCGCGGCATTCCGGTGATCGAGGACGCGGCCCAGGCGATCGGCGCGACGTACCCCTCCAAAACCGGCGTGAAGAAGGCCGGTTCCATGGGCGACATGGGCTGTTTCTCCTTCTTTCCGAGCAAGAATCTCGGCGCCATGGGAGACGGAGGCATGGTGGTCGCCAAAGACGCGGCGCTCGCGGACAAGCTGGCGAAACTGAGAAACCACGGCGCGCATCCCAAGTACTATCACTCCATGATCGGCGGCAATTTCAGGCTCGACACCGTTCAGGCGGCCGTGCTCCTGGTCAAGCTCCCGCATCTCGAATCGTGGCACGCGAAACGGCGGGCCAACGCGGAGCGGTACAACAAGACGCTCGACGTCAGGGGCATCGTCAAGCCGGCCGCGGTGTACGGGCCCGAGCACCACATCTACAACCAGTACGTCATCCTGCTTCCGGAAAAGCGGGAGGAACTGCGCAAGAGCCTTCAGGAGAAGGGCATCGGCCACGAGGTGTACTATCCCGTCCCCTTCCACGAGCAGGAATGCTTCAAGTATCTCGGTTACAAGAGCGGCGATTTCCCGGTCAGCGAACGGGCTTCCAAAAACACCATCGCCCTTCCCATCTATCCGGAGCTCACGGCCGAACAGCAGGACGAAGTGGTCGCCGCGATCCGGTCCTTTTTCTCCTGAGGAGTGACTCATGTCGAAACGCGTTTGCGTCATCGGGGCCGGGCGGTGGGGAAAGAACCACATCAAGACCCTCAACGAACTGGGCAGTCTTGCCGGAATCGTCGACACCCGCGAGGCGGTGCGAACCGAATTGGCCAAGCTGTACCCATCCGCCGTCACGCACGCCGACTTCCGCGAAGCCGCTGAAGCGGGATACGACGGATTCGTCGTGGCCACGCCGGCCGAGACCCATTTTCAGATCGCCGAGCACCTCCTGTCGCTGAGAAAGCCGGTGCTGGTCGAGAAGCCCATCACGCTGGCCTCGTCCGAGGCGCGCCGGCTCCGGGCCCTGTCCGAAAAGGAACGCGTGCCCCTCATGGTCGGCCACGTTCTGCTCTTCCATCCGGCCATCCGGAAAATCAAGGAGCTGATCGCGGGCGGCAAGCTGGGGAAAATCGAGTACCTGTACAGCAACCGGCTGAACCTGGGCACCGTGCGCAAGGAGGAGAACATCCTCTGGAGCTTCGCGCCGCACGACATTTCCATATTCCAGTTCCTCATCGGCGACAGGCCGGTGGAAGTGGTCTCGAGGGGCGGGGCGTTCGTCCAGCCGGCCATACATGATTCCACCCTGACCGTTCTGCGGTATCCGGGCAACATCGTGGGCCACATATTCGTGAGCTGGCTGCATCCCTTCAAGGAGCACCGGCTCGTCGTGATCGGGTCCAAGGGCATGGTCTCGTACGAGGACTCGTCCGATTCGCGCGAGATCCTCTTCTACGAGAAGGGAATCGACTGGGTCAAGGGCGAACCCATCAAGCGCGACGGTCCGACCGAGAAAATCGCCTACGGCCAGGCCGCGCCTCTGGCGGAGGAGTTGAAGGCGTTCATCGCGGCCCTGGAAGGCCGGCCCGTGGAAGCGGCGGACGGAAGGAACGCGGAGGAAGTGCTCGACATTCTCGAACAGGCGTCCGAAAGCCTGATCTCCGGGAAGGAAGTCCTGCCCGCGAAAAAGGAGCCGGCGGCCGCGAAAACGGATTATTTCGTCCATCCCACCGCTGTCGTGGATGCCGACGTGGAACTGGGCGCGGGCACCAAGGTGTGGCATTTTTCGCACATCCAGAGCGGTTCGCGCATCGGTAAAAACGTGAGCATCGGACAGAACGTCAATGTGGGCAACAATGTCCGCATCGGGAACAGCGTGAAGATACAGAACAACGTGTCCGTGTACGAGGGCGTGGAGCTCGAGGACTTCGTGTTCTGCGGTCCCTCAATGGTGTTCACGAACGTCAAACAGCCCAGGAGCGAGTTTCCCCAGCGGGGCACCGAGTTCTACTATAAAACACTCGTGAAAAAGAGCGCGTCCCTTGGCGCGAACAGCACCATTGTGTGCGGCTCCACGGTGGGCCAGTACGCGTTCGTCGGCGCGGGCGCCGTGGTCACCAAGGACGTTCCGGATTTCGCGCTGGTCGTGGGCAATCCCGCGAGGTTCCTGTCGTGGGTGTGCAAGTGCGGACACAAGATAGAATTCGACAAGGCCAAGAAATCCGTGTGCGGCAATTGCGGGAGGGAGTTTCAGAAATCCGGAGAGACCGTCACGTGCGTGAAGGATAAGCCGGCCGCGAAATAACAGGTATTTGTTTGGATCCGGAATATTGAATCTGACAGCGAGCGCATTCCCCGCGGCTTTCCGCCGGGAGCTTCAACAAAGTCACTGAAAGACCTTGACGCTTCAGGGGGAAATCGCGGCTAAAAAAACAGTTGGAT
>JAUCQC010000176.1 GCA_030372965.1 bacterium | reverse complement strand
GGCTCGGAGATGTGTATAAGAGACAGCGCCGGCTCGCACACGGGCGTTTCCAATTATTTCAACGTGACCCACGGCGCGTTGGACCACTTCGCGGTGGGAACGATCGCCGACCCGGCGGCCGGCATGCCGTTCAGCGTCACGGTGACCGCACAGGACGCGAACAACAACACGGTCACCTCCTTCAGCGGGTCGGGAAACACGGTCTCCGTGGCCCATTCCGGCGCCGGAACCGTTTCGCCCGCGGTCAGCGGCCTGTTCACCAACGGCGTGTGGACCGGAAACCTTACCATCGCTCAGACCCAGGCGTCGGACCGGCTGACCGTCACGCGGACCGGCGGGGTCCAGACCGGCCTCTCCAACACGTTCGCCGTGATCGCGAGCGCCGTGGATCACTTCGTCATCGACGCGGTGCCGGACAACCGCACCGCGGGCGTCGCGTTCGCCGTGGTCATCCGCGCGGTCGACTCGAACGGGAACCCCGTCACCTCGTACGCCGGAACGGCGGCCCTGGCCGACGAGACCGGAACCGGGTCGCCCGCGTCCATCACGTTCGCGTCGGGCCTCTGGAACGGCAGCGTGACGATCACCCGCAGCTACACGGGCAACACGCTGACCGTGACCGGCGGCGGCAAGAGCGGCACCTCCAACGAGTTTTCGGTCAGGCCCGCGGGCGTGGCCTCTTTCGCGATCGGGCTGATCGGAAGCCCCAAGGCCGCGGGCATCGCCTTTCCCGTCACGATCACCGCGCTCGACGCGTACGGCAACACGGCCACGGGCTTCACGGGAACCGCGTCGCTCTCGGACGGCGCGGGCACGGTGTCGCCGGCTGTCACGGCCGCCTTCGTCGCGGGCGTCCGCACCGAATCCGTCATGATCCTGCGCGCGGGCCAGGACGTCACTGTCACGGCTTCGGACGGGGCCGGGCATTCGGGCGTCTCCAATTTCTTCAACGTGCTTCCGGGGCCCGTCGATCATTTCACCATCGCCGCGGTCGGCAGCCAGGTCGCCAAGGTGCCCTTCACCGTCATCGTCACCGCCGTGGACCGTTTCGGCAGCCAGGCCACCTCTTTCAATGGAACCGTGGACATCTCCGATCTGAGCGGCGCCATCAGCCCGGGCCGCAGCGGCTCCTTCATCGCGGGCCAGTGGTCCGGCGGCGTCACCGTCGGCGTGCCGCGTGCCGGCGACCGCATCAGCGTGGTCCGGACGGGCGGTTCGGAAACCGGTTCGTCCAACGTTTTCGACGTCAACGCGCCCCCGGGCATCCGCATCACCGCCTGCTCCGCCTCCCGCGCCGAAGTGACCGCGGGGCAGACGCAGGACTGGACCCTCAACGTGGCCGTGCGCAACCTGGCCAGCAGCACCGCCCGGTTCGACAGCCTCTGGGTGCGGTTCCGGATCGCGGGCATCCGCCAGAATGACTATGCGCTCGTGCTTCCGGCGGTCCTCAGCCGCGGCGGCACGGCGGTTCTGGCCGGAAACGGCGAGGACACGCTCACCGTCCGGGTGGACCGCACCGGCCGTTCCCCGGGCGACGTCACGGTCGAGGCGGTCGCGTTCTTCACCGACGGCGGCACCGGCGGGGTGGTCAGCGACCAGGGTTTCACCGGCATCGCGGTCCAGGATTCCGCCCGCCTGCGCATCGACGCGATCCGCGTCTCGCAGCCCGAGGTCACGCTGGATCAGGACATCGCCTGGACCGTTTCGGTCCGGCTGACCAACGCCGGCGGCAGCGCCGTCCGCATCGACACGAGCCGCGCGGTCACCTTTCTGCTGTTTTCCGCTGGATCCGGATGGGATCTTTCGAGCCCCCAGGAGCTCGGCCGGGGCGGATGGATCCTGCCGGGCGGCGCGTCCGACAGCCTCCGCTACATCGTCGAACGCACCGCGTCGAACCACACGGGACTCTGTCAGATCACGTCCCTGGTGACCGGAAGGGAAATCAACACCGGCCGGACGTGCAAGACCGACACGACCTACGGCGTCAAGGCCTCCATCCTCCTGGAAACGCCGGCCAGCCTGAGCATTCTCCGCATCGACAACCTGGCCCCGAACCGTCCCTACGTCAACGTCTACACCGAGGACACGCTCCGGGTGTACCTGCAGAACACCGGCGGGGACGGCCTCCGCAACCTCCAGCTCATCATGAACACCGACGGCCTCTCAATGTTCACGTCCGCGTCCGCGCAGAGCGTGGATTGGCTGCCCGGCGGCGGTCTGGTCTGGGTGGATTTCAGCTTCCAGGCCGCTGCGGCGCCGAGCGCGGGTGAGACCTTCACCGTCTACGCGGACGGTTTCAGGGACAACACCCGGGATCTGGTGCCCGAGGTCACGGCCACATCCGTCGTGGTCATCCAGAACCCGGCCGCCCTTCGCATCTCCAAAGTCGCCGCCTCTTCGGACCAGCTCATCGGCGGTCAGAAGGAGCCCTGGAAGGTCGAGGTGACGGTGCGGAACCAGGGGCAGGCGCCGATTCAATTCGACCCGCCCAAGGCCTCGGACCTGACGTTCCGCATCAACGGCCTGAAACAGTCGGACTACAGCGTCACGCCGCCGGCCGCGCTCTCGCAGGGCGGCCTGATCCTGGCCGGCGGAAAAACCGACGTCCTGGTCTATACCGTCACCTCGACCGGAAGCCTCGGCGGCATCGCCGTCGTGGAGGCGTCGGTGACCGGCCGGGACCGGAACTCGCGCGCGGTCCTGACCGCCGGGGAGGAAACATCGGTTTACGTCCGGTCGAACCAGTCCTTCCGGATCATCTCCACCCGAATCCGTTCCGCGGCCGCGGACGACGCGGGCAACGCGACGGTCAACACGGGTCAGGATTTCGAGGTGCTGGTGATCCTGGAGAACGGGCTCGGCCTGAATGTCGAGGACATCCGCGTCGGCCTGACGACGGACGGCGCTTCCGCGATCGCGGCCTCCCAGGTTTCCATCAGCCGGCTGACGCCCGCCCAGTGGGACACGGCCGTTTTCGCGGTCAGGGCGCCGGACGCGGAAAACGCGGCCGAAACGTTCCGCGCCGGCATTCTTCAGGCCTTCATCGGGTCGCCCCGGCAGGCCGTGCCCGTGGGAGCGGCACTGGACTCCACGGCCCAGGTCGCGGTGCAGACGCCGGCCCGGCTCTCGCTCACGCTCAGCCTGAGCGCGCCGGACAGCCGGGTGTCCGCGGGCCAGATTTTCACCGTGCGGGCCGATCTCGCGAATTTCGGCTCCGGCCGGACCGACGGCCTCGCGGGCGTACGCCTGGTGCTGGCGGACACCTTCGAAAGGATCACCGAAAGCGACACGGCCGCCATCGCGCCCGGGGTCCCGGCGGAATGGAGCGTCCGGTCCCCGGCCTCGGCGCCGGACACCGAATGGGTGGCCGCCGAACTGTTCCGTATCCCGGACGACTTCAACACGGGCGCGACCGCGATTGTCGAGCAGAGCCAGGCGCGCATCCGCGTGATCACCGTTCCCAGCAACCTCTCCGCCGTTCTCGCGGCAACGGAGCCGGCCGGGGCCAGGGACGGAATCGTGTCGACGGGCCAGTCCTTCGTCGTGACCACGCAGATACGTCATTCCAACACGCGGGACATCACCGCGACCCTCCAGCTTCCGGCCGGGTACACCACCTCGGACGCGGTCGTGAAGAACCTCACGTCCGATTTCCTGTCCTGGCGGATCGAGGCGCCTCAGGCCGCGTCGCCGAAAGCGGACATACGCGTCCGGGTGCAGGGCATGGATTCGCTTCAGCAGGACGTGCCCGTCCCCGATTGGTGGGCCGCCTTCTCCATCACCACGGTGCGCCGCGCCGAACTGTTCATGACAGCCGCCATCACCGCGCCGGCCGATGTCGCTCAGACCGGGACCGTCGCGGTCGGCCAGGAATTCACGGTCACCGCCCGGCTCGAAAACACGGGCGAGGCCGACACCACCGGCTTCGCGGCCGTGACGCTCGAGACCCTGCCCGAGGGATACACGACGGCCGACCCGCTCACGCGTGAAGTGTCGGGGGGAACGGCCTCGTGGACCGTCAAGGCGCCGCCGCGCCAGTCGGTCGAGGCGGTGACCATCCGCCTGCGGCTGTCCGCCGTTCCGGCGGACGAAAACACGGGCCGCCTGGCCTACGTGAGCCGCCCCAATGACGCCGTGGCCGTGAGCATGGCCGGCGCCTGGCTCGCGCTCGAAGCGAACCCGCTTCCCGCCTGGAGCCTCAGCACCATCATGCCGGGCCAGGACGGGGTCAGGCTGCTGGTGGTCACCGCGACCAACCGCGGCATGGAGGGCAGCGGACGCATCGCGATCGAAGGCATGAGATTCCAGTTCGAGGACCGGTTCGGCGATCCGATTCTTCCGGCTTCGGTGGTCTCCAGGCTGACCGCGGTTTCCGCCGAGGACAGCACGGAGATTTTCGGTGCCACGTCGGTGATCGGAGAGAATCCGGTGCTTCTGTCCCTGAGCAAGCGCCCGAGCGTTTCCGTGGGCGAAAGCGTCTCCATCGCCGTGCTCGGCCGCATTTCCGACGCGCCTGAAACCGGATACTTCCAGCTCAACATCCCGAGCGGGGATTTCGTGGACGCCCGGGAACCCAACTCCGGAAACAGCGTCGCGGTCAAGACCCCCGCCGGCGAGGACTGGACCTCCCTGCGATCGGACCCGAAGAAGATATTTGAGCCGCTGACGGAACCGGCGCTGTGGAACAGCCCGAATCCGTTCAGCCCGACGGACGGTCCCACGACCATCCACTACTATCTGGAAAAAAGCTCGGCCGTATCGTTCCGCCTGTTCACGCTCACCGGCGAACCGGTCTGGTCCGTTTCCTTCGACGCCTCGGACAACCGCGCCTCGGCCGGACTGCACACCCTGCTGTGGGACGGCCGGAACGACGGGTCGCGGACCGTCCTGAACGGCGTGTACTTCCTGTTCATGAAACCGGCCGACGGGCCGATCCGGAAAACCAAAATCGCGGTCATGAAATAAATGAGAAAACCGAATCGCCACAGGGGAATCGCCGCCGCGGCCGCGGGGGCCGGCCGCCGCACCCGGCTCGGAATCCGCCGGATGCTCTGCTTCGCGGCCTGCGCCGGGAGCCTGTACGCGGGTGACGGCGGGGCCGGCACCGAGGATCCGTTCCGCATCGGCGCGGACGCCCGGGCCCTGGGCCTGGGAAACGCGGCCGTCGCGTTCCCGCAGGATCCGTCCGCCCCGCTCTGGAACCCGGCGGGCATGGTCGTCGTGCAGCAGCGCGGCCTGCTTCTGTCGCACACCGAACTGTTCGAGGACGTCCAGGTTCAGGCCGTGCACTACATCCATCCGACGCTCTCCGCCGGCACCTTCGGGCTCGGCGTGTCCCGCATCGGCGTCGGGGGGATCCGGCGGGTCGTGGAGGCCGGCGGCGCGACGGGCACGGTTCCCGTTGACATGGGGGAGTTCGGCTACTGGCAGGGAAAACTCACGCTCGGGTACGGCCTGACGCTCTTCCGCGGCATTTCCGTCGGCACCAATTTCGTGACCCACCGGCAGGTCATGGGGAACGTGTCCGCGACCGGGTTCGGGATGGACGCCGGTGTCCACACCCGCATCCGGTGGGAGGGCTCGCCCCTCCACAATGTCTATCTCGGCGCCGCGATGACCAACGCGCTGCCCGCCCGGCTCCGGCTGGGGGGCGAATACGAAACACTGCCCTCGACGCTGCGCGCGGGAATCGCGAAAACGCTGTTCTGGCGCGGCGGCATGGACCGCCTTCTCGTTCTGGCGGACGCCGAGCAGAGCCGGAACCGCGACACCCGCATCCACGCCGGAATCGAGTACGCGGTCGCGAACGCCCTGTTCCTGCGCGCGGGAGTCGACGACGGCGAGCCGACGTTCGGCGCCGGCCTGTCGCTAAGGTTCTTCCAGATCGACTACGCCACCGGCCGCATCGGCGATCCGGCCTTCTTTCCGCGCAGCCACCGTTTCTCGCTCATCCTGTTTCTCGGCAAATCCATTCCGGAACAGCGGCGGCTCATCGAGGTCCGCCGCCAGGCGGAGACGCGGCGCCGGGTCGAACAGGAGATGCAGGAGGCGCTCCGCAAGCGCGTCGCGGACGCGCTGTCCGCGGGCAAGAGCCACCTCGCGTCCGCCGATTACCTCAACGCGCGGCTCGAATTCGGATCCGTCCTGAGGGACGACCCCGGCCACGCCGAGGCCAAACGCCTGCTCGAGGAGACCAACCGGCTCGAAACCGCCTCCCAGCTGGCGCGAGAGGACCAGCTGCTGCAGGAAACGCGCGAGAACGAGGCCCGCCAGAAGGACCTCGCCTTCGTCAGCCAGTGCTTCCAGGAAGGGCTGGCGTTCCTCGACAAGGGCGCCTACTCGAAGGCCATCGGCCGCTGGAACCAGGCGCTCGAGCGCGATCCGGAGAACGAGCAGATCCGGAGCTATGTCAGCCGCGCGGCCGCCGTCCAGGAGAGCGAGGTGCAGCGCCGCATCGGCCGCGCCCGCCAGCTGGTTCGGGAGGAAAAATCCGCCGAAGCCTACCAGGTGCTGAACCAGGCCCGGGAGACGGCCGGCGATTCCCCGCGGCTGAACGCCCTGGTGTCGGAGGAGATGAAGAATCTCGACGAAAAATTCGGCTTCCTCAACGCGTATCAGGCCGGCGTCGAGCGTTTCGAGAAGCAGGATTACGCCGGCGCCGCGGATTTCCTCAGACGCGCGACGGAGCTCGAGCCCGCGAACCAGAAGGCCCGCGAGCTGTACCGGAACGCGCTCGCCCGGTCCCAGGGCGCGCCCCGGGAGATGCGGCGCGACGCCAAGGACCGGTACGCCCAGGGCCTGCGCGCCTACCAGGACGGGGATTACGCGGGCGCCCTGCGGATCTGGGAAGAGGCTCTGGTCATCGAGCCCAACAACGTCAAAATCATCGAGGCCATTCAGGGCGCGCGCGCCCGCCTCGAGACCTTCCAGAAGAACAAGTAACGGCCGGGCGGCTCATCCATGTTCCGAAAAGTCATCAAGGAAGAATGCAAGGTCCCCGCGGACGTCAAGTACCTCGGGGAGATGCGCAATTTCGTCACCCATGTCGGCCGCAAGTACGGCGTTCCGGAGCGGATTCTCAACTCCTTCAAGCTGGCGATCGACGAGGGCGGCACGAACATCATCCGGCACGCCTACCGGGACTGGGACGGATTTGTCACGCTCCGCATGGTCATCCGGAACCGGGACGTCACCGTCTCCCTGATCGACCAGGGGCACACCTTCGACCTCCGGCAGGTCCGGGACCCGGATCTCCAGCGGTACGTGGACATCGGCAAAAAGGGCGGGCTCGGCATTTTCATCATCCGGCGCGTGGTCGACGGCGTGGACTACCGAAAGACCGTGGAGGGCAACGAGCTCAAGCTCGTCAAGAACCTCCCGCACTTTCCGAGGCGCCAGCTCCGGCTTCCGGGCATGGGCCTTCCGATGAAACTGCAGTACGGCGTCTACGCCGGCATCCTGTGGACCCTGCTGGCGGTGGCCGTGTGGTTCGTGTCGAACGTCAACCAGCGCTCCCGCATCCTGCGGTCCGACCTGGCCCTCGGCGGCACCCTGGCCCGCACCCTGGCCCACCAGTGCGCGGAGCCGCTGGTCCGGGACGAGACCATCGAGACCGCCCGGATCGCGGCCGAATTCCAGAGGGTCAACGCGCCCTGGCTGCTCGAGGCGCTCATCATCGATTCCGCCGGCGTCGTCCAGGGATCGGTGACGCCCGAGCGCATCCTCGAGCCGCACCGGCCCGGGCCGGTCGAGGCGAGGCTCTCGCCGACCGTCACGCGCACGCGGACAGACGGCGGCCGGACCGCCTACGAGATCGAGGAGGCCGTCGTCCCGCCGCTGACGCAAAAACCGGTCGGGAGCGTCCGGCTCCAGTTCGACAAGGCGGTCACCGACCGCAAGATCCGCACCGCACTGCTGGACGGGCTCCGGATGCTGTTCATCATCTGGCTGGTCGGCGCCGTCGGCATCTTCGCGCTGGTCTTTCTCATCACGAATCCCCTGCGCCGGCTGGCCCGGTGGATCAGCGCCGCCGGCCACGGTGAGATACAGGACGAGGTCGAATTCGACCAGTCGGACGAGATCGGCGAGATCGCCCACGCCTTCAACGAAATCACCGAGAAGTTCCGGAAATCCCAGGAAAACCTGGCGGAGCAGGAGCGCCTGCAGAAGGAGATGCAGGTCGCCCAGGAAATCCAGCACACGCTGCTGCCCTCCTCCTTCCCGCAGATCGAGGGGTACGAGATCGCCTCGTACTACGAGGCCGCGCGGGAGGTGGGCGGGGACTATTTCGACTTCGTCGAGGTGGACAAGGACACGCTCGGCATCGTGGTGGCGGACGTCTCGGGGAAGGGCGTGCCCGGCTCCCTGATCATGACCATGATCCGGACGGCGCTTCGCACCGAGGCCCGCGGCAACAAGAACGCCGCCGACGTGCTGGCCCGCGTCAACGATTTCGTCATCAACGACATGAAGCGCGGCATGTTCGTGACCGTGTTCTACGTGATCCTCGACTCGCACAACCGCACCATCAATTACGCGAGCGCGGGACACAACCCCATGATCCTGTACCGCTCCCAGACCAACAAGAGCTTCTATCTGAACCCGCGCGGCTTCCCCATCGGGCTCAACCTGCCGGACAAGACCCTCTTCCGCAAATCGATCGAATCGGACACCATTCACCTGAGGGAGGGCGACGTGCTCATCGCCTACACCGACGGGGTGACCGAGGCGATGAACGCCCAGCGCGAGAAATTCGGCGAAGAGCGCTTCCTGTCCGTCATCCGGAAAAGCGGCCAGCTGCGGGTCGACCCGCTCGTGGACCGCATCCGGGAGGAGATCAAGCAATTCACCGGCGGCGAGGCGCAGAGCGACGACATCACGCTCGTGGCCATCCAGGAGAACATGCGGGCCGAGGACGTTCTCTTCAACCTCCGCTCGAAACTCATCCGGCTGGTCACGGAGGAGGGCATGAGCGCGCGGGACGCCTGCCGCAAGATGGGCGTCTCCACCTCGACCTATTACAAGTACCGCCGGCGTTGGGACAAGATGGGCGAGGACGGCCTGCGCGAGCAGACGCCGCGCTCCGACGTCGAGGAAAACCACATCGCCATCGAGGACAAGGTCAAGATACACGACATCATCAAGAACCACCCGGATTTCGGCCCCAAGCGCATCGCCGAGGAGCTGAACACGGAAAGCTACGGCTTTACCGTGATCGACGAGAAAAGGATCTACGACGAGCTGGTGAAGAGCCGGCTCAACACGCGCGAGCGCCGTCAGGTGTTCGCGGAGCGCGGCGGAAAGGGCAAGCGGACCAAGCCGCCGGGAACGCCCTTCCTCACGCTGGACGGACAGATCATCCTCGACACCGGAAAACGGCGCGAGCGGCCGCCGCTTCTCCGGCCGCGCCGGCCGGACGACAGCCCCACGATCAGCATACGCGCCTCGCAGATCAAGCCGGAGCCGGAGGAAACCGCGCTTCCGACGCCCCCCGAGGCGGCCGCTTCCGGCCCGGAGCAGACCCTGATCCAGCCCGGTACCGACGCCGCCGGGGCCGCGCTTTCCAGGCCCGGAGCGGAGTCCGGATCCGGCCAGGCCCCGGAGCCGGCCCCGGGCGCCACAGACGGCGCGCCCGCGGGACAGGCCGAACCCGGGACAGGTTCTCCGGAAGCGGAAGAGGGCATGCTCGGAGGCCTGTTCGACTGGCTGGATGAGAGCCCTGCCCCGTCTTCCGGCGCAGAGGCGGCCGCCGGCACGGCCGGTGATTCGCCTGAAGCCGCCGGCCGGGTCCCTGCCGCGGAACCGGCCGGGCGGGACGCGGCGGACGCAGAAGACCACATCGCCCAATCCGTCAGCGGTGAGCTCTTCGACGCGGAATTCGCCGGATTCGGCGAGGAACCGGCCGAGGCTTTTGACGGCGGACTCTTCGAACGCATCGACGCCTCGCCCTTCGACAGCGACACGACCCTGGACGCCCGGAGTTCGCGCGACGAAAGCCGCATCGCGTCCATGCTCCGTGAAATGAACAGCCGCCGTCACATGGATTCCGGCAAGTGGTTCTACAAGCAGGGCCTGTACGCCAAGGCCATCGAAGAGTTCAAGCGCATTCTGGACGAAAAACCGGATTCCTGGGAGGCCTACCAGAGCCTCGGAGACGCCTGGTACAGGCTCGGGCAGCTCGAGAAGGCGACCGAAGCCTATGAGCGCGTGCGCCTGCTCAATCCGGAGAACCTGAACGTTCTGGAGAACCTCGGCGTCATTTTCGCCAACCGTGGGGAATACAAGCGGGCCGTGTGGCAATGGGGGGAGATCCTGAAGCGGAACCCCCAGCGGTCGGACATCCTGGAACGGATCAAGCGCATGCAGAAACTCATCCGCAGCCAGGCGGTCTGAATACTTCCGCGAGCGCATTCCCCGGCTCCGCGAAGTCTTCAATCATCCGCGTCTGTTGATTGATCCCGCGAAGCCTTCAATAGCAAGCATCTGTAGCTTGGTCCCGCGAAGCCATCAATAGCAAGCATCTGTTGCTTGGTCCCGCGAAGCGGGACGGGACCGGACAGGACGGGACGAAACGGGACGGGCGGCGCGGAGCTTCGAACCCCCTTTTCCGGCGGGCCGGGGCCCCCGGTAAAAAGGGTTGACAATGACCCCGATTTCTATTAAATTTCAAATGTTATATATATTTATCGATCTCTTTTGGGGGCAGTCCGATGGAAGGCATACAGGTATCGGTGGAGAAAGTCGGGACGCTCGGAGAAGTGTCGGTCATCCGCGTGGGCGGATACATTGACACCACCACTTCCGCGGAACTGGAAAGGGCCCTCGATTCCCTGCTGAAAACGGGCGTGGTCCACATCATCATCGATCTGGGCAACGTGGACTACATCTCCAGCGCGGGCTGGGGCATATTCATCAGCGAAATCAAGGGCATCCGGGAAAGGGGCGGCGATCTCAAGCTGGCCCGCATGATTCCCGACGTCTACGAAGTCTTCGAGCTTCTCGAGTTTCACTATATCCTCAAGGCCTACGACACGGTCGAGGAGGGCATACGCGATTTCGACCTCGGCGGCCGCGAAGTTAATCTGGCCATGGAGCAGGAGGCTTCGGATCAGGCACTTCAGACCGCCGATTCCGTGATCCGCAAGGCCCAGGAATCCGAAGCCATCCCCGAGGGCATTGACGACAAGGTTCTCCAGATCGTGCGAGAACACCCCTCGTGGGGTCCCTCCCAGATCGCCAAGGAATTGAACACCGAACGTTTCGGTTTCGTCCGGCTGGGACTCATCGGCGCCTGGAAGCTGCTCCGCAGGCTGGACCTGGGCAGCCGGAAACAGCGGGAACTCCTGTCCCGGAAAGAATCCACCGAATAAGCGGAAGGACGCATGGGACAATCCATCACGCGGAAAATCATCGGGCAGCATCTGAAGGAAGGGGAACCCATGGCCGGTTCCCCTGTTGCTGTCGGGATCGACCAGACCCTGACGCAGGACGCGACCGGAACCATGGCCTATCTCCAGTTCGAAGCCATGGGCATCGACCGAATCCGGACCGAACTGTCCGTAAGCTACGTGGACCACAACACCCTGCAGAACGGGTTCGAAAACGCCGACGACCACCGCTTCCTCCAGTCGTTCGCGTCGAAATACGGCCTGTTTTTCTCCAAGCCGGGCAACGGCATATGCCACCAGGTGCACCTGGAGCGCTTCGGCGTCCCGGGCAAAACCCTGCTGGGGTCGGACAGCCACACGCCGACCGGCGGCGGCATCGGCATGCTGGCCATCGGCGCGGGCGGTCTCGACGTGGCCCTGGCCATGGCCGGACAGCCCTTCCACCTGACCATGCCCAAGGTCGTCCAGATCCGCCTGACCGGGTCCCTGAAGCCCTTCGTTTCAGCCAAGGACGTGATCCTCGAAATACTCAGGCGGCTCACGGTCAAGGGCGGCGTGGGTAAAATCATGGAATACTCGGGACCGGGCGTGGCTTCTCTGGACGTGCCGGAACGGGCCACCATCGCCAACATGGGCGCGGAACTCGGCGCCACCACCTCCATATTCCCGAGCGACGAGAAAACCCGGCTCTTCCTCAGGGCCCAGGACCGGGAATCCTCGTGGATCCCGCTCGCCGCGGATCCGGACGCCGTGTACGATGAAACCCTCGAAATCGACCTGTCTGCGCTGGAACCCATGATCGCCAAGCCCCACATGCCCGACCAGGTGGTCCGGGTCGCGGATCTCGCTGGCACCAAAGTCCAGCAGGTGGCCATGGGAAGCTGCACCAATTCCTCTTTCCGCGACCTTTCCGTGATCAGCCAGATGCTCAGGGGAAAACGCGTCCACCCGGACGTGTCCGTCGCCCTGGCCCCTGGGTCGCGGCAGGTGGTCCGGACCCTGATGGACCGGGGCGAATGGCGGTCCATTGTGGATTCCGGCATCCGCATCCTGGAGAACGTGTGCGGCCCCTGCATCGGCATGGGATTCTCCCCATCCTCCAATGCGGTCTCGCTCCGCACGTTCAACCGGAATTTCGAGGGCCGGAGCGGCACGAAAACGGCGGGCGTTTACCTGTGCAGTCCGGAAACCGCGGCTGCCGCGAGCCTCACCGGCGTGATCACCGATCCCCGGACCCTCGGCGCTTCCGTGGCGCCCCCGGCCCTGCCGGACCGCTTCCCTGTGGACGATGCGATGATCCTGCCGCCCTCTGCGGATCCCGGAAAAGTCGAGGTCCTGCGCGGCCCGAACATCAAGCCGCTTCCCGTGAAAGAGCCCCTGCCCGGCAGGCTCTCGGGCGAGATCCTGCTCAAGGTCGGCGACCACGTCACCACGGACCACATCATGCCGGCCGGCGCCAAGGTCCTGCCGCTCCGCTCGAACGTCCCCGCGCTCGCCGAGTTCGTGTTCGAGGCCGTGGACCCGACTTTCGCCAAGCGGGCCAAGGCTGCGGGCGGCGGTTTCATCATCGGCGGCGTGAATTACGGCCAGGGTTCGAGCCGGGAGCACGCGGCGCTCGCGCCCATGTTCCTCGGGGTGAAGGCGGTGATCACGAAATCGTTCGCCCGCATCCACCTGGCCAATCTCATCAATTTCGGAATCGTGCCGCTCACGTTCGTGAACGAGGCGGATTATGACCGTTTCGAGCAGGGCGATGAAGTCGAAATCGACGTGACCGGCCTGAAGGCCGGCCTGAAGGCCGGCCCGGGGGCCGGCTCCGGGGGAACGGCCCTGACGCTGAAAAACAGGACCAGGGGTTTCGATGTCAGCCTGACCCATTCGCTCTCGGAGCGTGACATCGCCCTCATCCGCGCGGGCGGGGCCCTGGCCTATGCCAAGCGGTCCTCCTGAGCCGATCGGACCTCATTTAGCCCGGAGACGAGGAACATGACCAGCAAGACCGAAGCCGCAGCCGGCAGCAGAATCCAATGCGAAAACGGCCGCCTGACCGTGCCGGAACGGCCCGTGATCCCCTTCATCGAGGGAGACGGCACGGGGCCCGACATCTGGCGGGCTTCCGTCCGCGTCCTGGACGCGGCTGTCGAAAAGGCATACAACGGGGAACGACGCATCGAATGGCTTGAGGTCCTGGCCGGAGAAAAGGCCTTCAAAAAGACCGGCAACTGGCTCCCGGACGAAACCGTCGAGGCTTTCCGGGAATACCGCGTGGGCATCAAGGGCCCCCTCACCACACCGGTGGGCGGCGGCATCCGGAGCCTGAACGTGGCCCTGCGCAAGCTCCTGGACCTCTACGTCTGTCTCCGTCCCGTGCGCTGGTTCAAGGGCGTCCCCTCGCCCGTGAAAAAGCCGCAGGACGTCGACATGGTGATTTTCCGCGAAAACACCGAGGACATTTACACGGGCCTCGAGTTCGAAAGCGGCTCCGAGCCGTGCGCCCGCTTCGTTTCCGTGCTGAAGAACGATTTCCCGTCCGAATATAAAAAAATCCGCTTCCCGGACACCGCCGGGTTCAGCGTCAAGCCCGTTTCGCGGGAAGGCACGGAGCGCCTGGTTCGCGCCGCCATCCGGTACGCCCTGGCCAACGGCCGGAAAAGCGTCACCCTGGTGCACAAGGGCAATATCATGAAATTCACCGAAGGTGCGTTCCGGAACTGGGGATACGCGCTGGCGGTGCGGGAATTCGGGGACCGGGTCTGGACCTGGTCGCAGTGGGAGGCCGTGAAGAAGGAAAAAGGCGAGAAAGCCGCGGACGAAGCGCAGAAAGCGTCCCTGGCGTCCGGCCGGCTCCTCGTCAAGGACGTGATCGCCGACATCTGCTTTCAGCAGACGCTCACGCGCGCCTCGGATTTCGACGTCATCGCGACCATGAACCTGAACGGCGATTACCTCTCGGACGCCCTGGCCGCGCAGGTCGGCGGCATCGGCATCGCGCCGGGCGGCAACATCAACTACGACTCCGGCCACGCCATCTTCGAGGCCACGCACGGCACGGCCCCGAAATACGCGGATCAGGACAAGGTCAATCCGGGATCCGTCATCCTGTCCGGAGAAATGATGCTCCGCTTCCTCGGGTGGACCGAGGCGGCCGACCGGGTGCTCAAGGGCATGGACGGCGCCATCGCTTCCGGAACCGTAACCTACGATTTCGCGCGTCTCATGGACGGCGCCAAAGAGGTCCGCTGTTCCGAATTCGGGGACGCCGTCATACGGAACATGTGATTTTACAAAGGGAAAGGCTTCAGGGAGGTGTTCAAAAGGCAGATGCGCGCGTCTGCCTTTTGCCGTTAAAGGAAGCGCTTTCCCGGCCTCACCGGGTCCGGGTTCCGGTCCCGACGAGGGGGGCGGCCGCCGGAGAAACTTTACAGGCCCGGCTGTCGTTACATTGGGATACGTGAAGGAGGCTGAATCCCGATGATCGCGAAGGGGCGGCGACTGTTCCGGACGTCCCGGCTGCTGATTGCGGCCGCGGCCCTGTGGGCATCGGCCTGCTGGAACCCCTTCGCCCCGAGGCTGACGGATTCCCTGGAAGGATCGGACCTGATACTGACCGAGCAGAAAACCCCGGAAGACGTTCTCCAGAACTTCAAGGTGGCCTATGCCTTCCGCGATTCCCTGCTGTACAGCGACCTGCTCGACACGGCCTTTCAGTTCGTCTATTACGATCCGAACGAAGGCGCCTCGGGCCAGTTCGTGTCCTGGGGCCGCGACGTCGACCTGCGGGCGACCGGCCGGCTGCTGCGCCACGTTCAGATCGCGGACCTGGTGTGGAGAAGCACGCTCAGCGAAACATCGGGCGAGACGGACGCTTCCATCAGCAAGGGTTTCGACCTCACGCTCGTGGCCGAGGATTTCGACGTCACGCTGTCCGGACGCGCCCGGTTCGAGTTCAGAAAATGCAGGGATGAAAAGTGGCGCATCCTGCGGTGGACGGACGACACGGACAATTGAACGGGTCCGGTTCCGGATGCGGAGCCGCACTTCGTGTTTCATTTTCGTTTGCACGGATGCGTCTGTGGAAAAAAAGAACAACACGGATGATCATTAAATGATGCGGGACTAACCAATGTTTCACCTCCATCCGTGTTTTTCCATGTTCTTCCGTGGTGATCCTGTTTTTTGGATACGACCCTGAACTTCCTCCAGATGCGGTCGAAGCGGTTCAAGAATGGAGCATAACGGCATGAAAAAGTTACGGAACCTGACGATCGGTCTAGCCGCCTGCCTGGCCGCTGGAATGGCATTCCCCGGCGCCGACGCCATCGGGCAGAGTTTCGGGAAAAACAAGGTCCAGTACGAGAAACACGACTGGGAATACCTGCAATCCCGCCATTTCGACGTCTACTATTACCGGAACAACCGGCAGCTCGCGGAATTCACGGCCGACGTGGCCGAGACGAGCTATGTCCAGCTCCAGAGCACCATCCGCTTCTCCATGAGCGCCCGCATCCCCATCGTGGTGTACAACAGCCACAACGATTTTCAGTCGACGAACGTCATCAACGAACTGCTCGAGGAGTCCGTCGGCGGGTTCACCGAGGTGTTCAAGGACCGCGTGGTCATTCCCTTCCAGGGCAGTTATGAGGAGTTCCGGCACGTCATCCACCACGAGCTCACGCACGCGGTGATGTTCCAGACGTTTTACGGAGGCCAGTCGGGATCCATTCTCACGGGCGTGATGACCTCGAACCTGCCGCTCTGGTTCATGGAGGGGCTCGCGGAATACCAGAGCCTCGGATGGGACACGGAAAGCGACATGTACATGCGCGACGCCACCCTGTACGACTACACGCCGCCCATCGAGGCCATGTCGGGCGGGTACATCGTCTACAAGGGCGGGCAATCGCTCTACCGGTACATCGCGCTGAAATACGGGGACCCCAAGATCGGGGAGATCGTGCACAAGGTGCGCATGACCAAGGACCTTGACAAGGCCCTCAAGCAGTCCATCGGGCTCAGCACCGAAGAGCTGTCCAAGCGCTGGCACCGTTACCTGCACCAGAGCTACTGGCCGGACATCCAGGGCCGGAACGAACCGGCGGACGTGGCCCGCCGCATGACCGACCACGAGAAAAACCGGCACTTCATGAATTCCGCGCCGGCCCTTTCCCCGAAGGGCGACAAGATCGCCTATCTCACCGACCGTTCGGGGTTCACGGACATCCACGTCCTGAACACGGTCGACGGCAAAGACCTCGGCAAACTCGTGAAGGGCGAGCGGTCCGACCTGTTCGAGCAGATGCACTGGATGCGGCCCGGCATGAAATGGTCCCCGGACGGGGAAAAGCTCGTGTTCGCCGCGAAGTCGAGCGGAAAGGACGCGTTGTATCTGTTCGACGTGAAGTCGAAGTCCGTGGCCGCCTCCTTCCGGCTGGACCTGGACGGCGTCTTCTCGCCCGACTGGTCCCCGGACGGCGGACGCATCGCGTTCATGGGCATACGCGACGGCCGCTCCGACCTGTACGAACTGACGATCGCGGACGGCCGCGTGGAAAAACTCACGGATGACATCTTCAGCGACCTGGACCCCGTCTATTCACCGGACGGCGGGCGCATCGCCTTCGTGTCGGACCGCGGCGATTCCCTGGCCGCCCCGCGGGGCGCCTTCGCCATGCAGCGGTTCGACTACAGACGCACGGACCTGTATCTGCTGGACAGGGAGTCCCGGTCCGTCCGCAGGCTCACGTCCGGCCCGTCCGACGAGAAAAGCCCGGCCTGGGCGCCGGACGGCCGGAACATCGCCTTCATCTCGGACCGCAGCGGCATCAACAACATCTACCTGCTCGACACGGAAGCGGACACGGTTCACGCGCTCACCAATCTGGTTTCGGGCGTCATTCACCTGTCCTGGTCGCGCGAGGGCTCCAGGCTGGCTTTCTCCGCCTTCGACAACGGCGGTTACGATATCTACCTCATGACCAATCCGATGGACGCGGGCCGGGGCTCCGTCGAGCCGAAAAAGACGCTCTTCGTGTCCGAGCCCCGCGAGCCCGCCGTGGCCGCGGTGTCCGCGGACACGGCGGACGCCATGCCGCCCGGACTCGATGTCCGCAATTACGTGTTCACGGACCGGCCAAGGAAAGGTCCGTCTCGGGGCCGCGAACGGGAAAGCGTCTTTCTCGATTCGACCCAGTACAAGAACAGTCTGGGCGAATACAAAACCCACAAGTACAAGATCCGTTTCAGCCCCGACGTGGTGTCCGGGGGCGCGGGCTACAGCCAGTTCTGGGGCCTGCAGGGCTCAACCTTCGTCCGTTTCAGCGACATACTCGGGAACCACCAGTTTGACCTGTACACGGACCTTTTCTACAACCTGAAGAACTCCAATTTCCAGCTCGCCTACTCCTATCTGCCCATGCGGATGGACGTGGGGATGTCCGTGTTTCACTTCTCCTACAGGTACTACACCTGGTTTCTGGACCAGGGGTACTATTATTTCGGCTATCTGCGCGACCGTTATTACGGTATGAGCCTGTTCACGTCGCGTCCCTTCGACCGGTACCGCAGGGTGGATTTCGGCGTCACCGGGCTCGAGATCAGCCGCGACCTGGTGGGACTCGACGAAAACTACTATCTCTATTATTACACCTTCACCCCGAAGGAAATGGGGCAGATCTCCCGCAAGCGCCTGCTCATGCTGAACGCGGATTACACCACGGACACGGCCATATACGGGTCCACCGGCCCCATGAGCGAGGGCCGCAGCCGGTATTCGATCTCGTACAGCCCCTCCGTCAGCGACCGTCAGGGTCTCGATTTCTGGACGGCCAAGGCCGACATACGCCGCTATTTCATGATCAACCGCAATTACGCGTTCGCGCTCCGGCTCGCGGGCGGCGTGTCCGGCGGCGCGAATCCCCAGCGATTCCTGCTCGGCGGCATGTCCGACTGGATCAACTACGACTACCGCGAGGATCAGGACATCCCCTGGGGCGATTCGAACACGGACAATTTCTACTTCTCCTCCTTCGAAACGCCCCTGCGGGGCACCCTGTATTACGACATGATCGGCACGCGTTTCATGCTGACCAACCTGGAATTCCGCTTTCCGCTCGTCCAGTACCTCATTCTCGGATGGCCGCTCCCCTTCGGGTTCCAGAACATACGCGGCGCCCTGTTCATGGACGTGGGCTCCGCGTGGGACAACGACAGGGCCTGGAAACCCTTCTCGGACGGCGATTTCACTCTGCCGAAGCTCAACGACCTGAAGGGAGGCCTCGGCTTCGGCGTGCGTATGAACCTGGGGTATTTCATCCTGCGCTACGATTACGCCAAGGCCACGGACTTCACGAGCGTGTACGGTTCGCCCATTCACTATTTCTCATTCGGGGCGGAGTATTAAAAGTAGGATTTTAGGCTTTAGCCTTTCATGAATGAAACCCTCTTATGTTAAAAGGTGATCGCCCCAGGGCTCTGCCGTGGGGCGATACATCCATCGGGGCTCCGCCCCGATATTACGCGCCTGGGTAGAACCCTGGCGCGATCAGAAGGTTAAAAAGCATGTCATTGCGAGCCCCGCGCCGGACCGGGTCCGGTGCGGGGCGTGGCAATCTCCATTCACTTGAAGAGGCCCCCATGACTTTCCGCCCCACCCGATTGATCCTTCTGGCCCTGCTCTGGACCGCCGCCGCTTTCAGCCAGGGCGCTTACGTCATCCGCATGACCGTTGAACCGTCCTCCATTCCCCCGGACGGAAACGGCAAGGCGATCGTGGAGGTCTCCCTCTCCGAGGGATACCACGTCACTGCCCCGGGAGACGGCCTGTTTTCCGTGGTGCCGGATTCCGTTCCGGGCGTCGTTTTCTCCGCTCCGAAATATCCCGAAGGCGTGCCGGACAAGTTCGGCAAGGTGTACAAGGGAATCGTCCGCGTGGAAATCCCCCTGAAAGTGCTTCCGGACGCGTCCCCGGGCGAGCGGATAATATCGGCCATGGTGACGATTCAGCAATGCGGGGAAACCAATGGCGTATGCTATCCCCCTGAGGACATACGGACCGAGGCGACGCTGACGATTTCCGGACCAGGAGAGATTGCGGCCGCGGGACAAAACAGCGAAAAAAAGGACATCGCGGCACGCGTGGCTGACGCTTTGGAAAAAGGATCCTGGACCGCCCTTCTTCTCGTGTTCCTCGGCGGACTCCTGACCTCCTTCACGCCCTGCGTGTATCCCATGATACCGATCACCATGGCCGTCATCGGCGCGCAGGCCGCGGGCGGCCGCAGGTGGAGCGGATTCATTCTCTCCCTGTTCTACGTGTTCGGCATATCCCTGACTTTCGCTTCCCTGGGAATGATCGCGGCGAAAACCGGATCCCTTTTCGGTTCCTTCATGAACCATCCCGTGGTGACGATCTTCATCGCTGCGCTCTTTCTCGCCATGGGCCTTTCCATGCTGGGCGCGTTCACCATTCAGATGCCGCCCTCGGTCGCCTCGAAACTCCGAGGAAAAAAGAAAAGGGGGTTCCTCGGCGCGTTTCTCACGGGCATCGTCTCCGGCCTCATCGTGTCTCCCTGCATCAGCCCCCTGCTCGTGGTCATCCTGGCCTGGGTCGCGAAAAAAGGCTCCCTGCTGATGGGATTCGGACTGCTCTTCTCATTCGCCTGGGGCCTCGGCGTGCTCTTCATCCTGATCGGAACCTTCTCCGGCGCCCTGAAAGCGCTCCCTAAATCCGGACTCTGGATGGAGCTGATCGAGAGGGGATTCGGCATCCTGCTCGTCACTCTGGCCGTGTTTTTCGTCAAACCCGTACTCTCCCCCTTCGTGTACGCCTGCCTCTGGGCCGTGTATCTGGTGGTGCTCGGCACTTTTCTCGGCGCTTTCACGCCCACGGAAAAATCGGATCCGCCGCGGAATAAAATCCTCAAGGCCGCCGCTGTTCTGCTCGTGCTGACCGGCGCGATTGTGCTCTATTCCGCGATGACCGGAAGGGCCGGCCGGACTGTCGCGGTTTCCGATTCCGGACGGACAACCGCGCTGTCGCGGGGCCCGGAATGGCTCGATTCCGAGGACGCGGCATTCGCCGTCTCGGCCGCCATGTCCATGCCCATCCTCGTGGACTTCGCGGCGGACTGGTGCGCGGCCTGTCACGAGCTGGACGAGAAAACCTGGCCGGATGCAACGGTCCTCGCGGCCCTGAAATCCTACGTTCCGCTCCGGCTGGACATGACCCGGAACACCGAAGCGGTGAAGGCCCTTCAGAAGAAATACCGGATCGTGGGCATGCCCACGGTCATCGCGCTCTCCGCCGACGGAAAGGAACTCGGCCGTTTCACCGGGTTCAAGCCCCCCGCTGAAACCGTGAAATTCCTGGAGGCTCATGTCCGCTGACACGATCCAAAGATACGAATCCGATCCTTTCATGAAAGAATTCGACGCGGTTGTCGTCGAAATCAACGCCCTGCCGCAAGGTCAGGGCGTTGTGCTGGATCAAACCTGTTTTTACCCTGAAGGCGGCGGCCAGCCCTGCGACCAGGGCACACTGAACGGTCTTCCGGTCCTGTCTGTGACCGAATCGGACGGCCGAATCGTCCATTCCATCGAAGGCGCCTCCTTCAAGCCGGGAGACAAGGTTCGCGGGGTTCTGGACTGGGAGCGCCGATTCGACCACATGCAGCAGCACTCGGGTCAGCACCTGCTGTCCCAGGCATTCGTCCGCGTTCTGAAATCGGACACGGTGAGCTTTCACCTCGGTTCGGACGAATCCACCATTGACGTGACCCTCGGGGAAATGACCGAACAGGCGGCATCGGATGTGGAAAACGAGGCGAATCGGATCGTATTCGAAAACCGGCCGCTCCGCGTTTCCATCCGTTCCGCGGCGGATCTGGATTCCATCCCCCTTCGCAAGAAGCCGGACCTGTCAGGAGACGTCCGATTGATCGAGATCGCGGACTATGACTGGTCCCTGTGCTGCGGCACGCATGTGCGTGCCACAGGCGAAATCGGACTGATTAAAATCCTGCACTGGGAGAAGTACAAGTCCGGCACGCGCGTGCATTTCGCCTGCGGTTCTCGGGCTCTCAGGGATTATCAGTCCAAATCAGGACTGGTCAAATCCCTTTCCCGCGTTCTGACGGCTGGCGAGAAAGAAATCGAGGCGATCATCCTGAAGTGGCGGGATGAAAAGAAAGTTGCTGAAAAACGGATGATTGCTCTTCTCGACGAGGTCCTGACAGCGGAAGCGGGACGGATGGTCGAGTCCGCGAAGCAAGCCGGCTCCTGCAGGCTTGTTTCGGCTCTCTTCAGGGACAGGGACTTTCAGGAAGTGCAGAACCTCGGCCGTAAGATCGTCTCCTCTCCCGGAATGGTCGCGATTCTCGGTGCCGTCGGGGACCGCGCCACACTCTTCTTCGGCCGGTCCGCGGACGTGAAAACGGACATGAGGGATTTGCAGAAGGCCGCGGCCGGGGTCCTGAACGGCAAGGGCGGCGGCTCCCCGAACTGGGCCCAGTGCAGTTCGGAGCGCACGGACCTGGCGGAAGCGGCAATAGAGCGGGCAAAATCTGTTATTGCGTAAATCGGCTCCGGGGTTTCGCTGATCAAAGGGGAGTTTAAACCCTCCCGTAGGCTTTTGCCAGCCCGCGGGAGGGTTTTCCATGTCATTGCGAGGCCGGCGCCGCTGGCCGAAGCAATCTCGGCTTTGCTCCGTGAAAAGGCTCCCGCCTCCGCGCCGCCGCCGCAGGGGTAGGAGCCCTTTCGGACTGATCATTCTCATTCCTCTCTTGCTTTTCCCTCGGCTGGACATTATCTTCTCACTTCCGGTCATCGCAACGCACCGGACAGGTGCGTCGCAATGATAATGAGCCCAAATATGTGGAGTCGCAGAATGTTCCAAAAACCCCTCCATCGCCGCATTCAGGCCGCACGCGAAAAAAACCAGCGCCTGGTCGCTCCCCTGCTCGGGCTGCCGGGCCTCAAGCTCGTGGGAACCTCGGTCAAAATCGCCCAGCAGAACTTCGGCAAGCATTTCGAGGTCCTGAAGGCCCTGCATTCCAGGTTCAGGCCGGACATCATTTTCCCCCTGATGGACCTGACCGTGGAAGCCAATGCCGTGGGCCGGACCACGGTTTTTCCGAAGCACGACTCGGCCACGGTTCTGAAGGATCATTTCGAGATCGCGGAACTGAACATGCAGAAATCCGTGAACATCAATTTCGACGTGCGGCTTCTCGGCTACATTGAAACCATGAAGCTGATGAGCATCGGATTCCCGGACGACGTCCTCCGGGGCGCTTACGTGACCGGGCCGTATACCATGGCAGGCCAGCTCATGGGGGCCGAAGAGGCGGCCATGGCGGCCCTGAACGAGCCGGACAAGCTGGATGTCCTCTGCCGGTTCACCACTGAAAAAGCCGAGGAATACGCCAGACAGCTCATCGCGGCAGGCAGCCAGATCATCTGCATACTCGAGCCGAGCGCGGTCATGCTGGGCCCGGATCAGTTCGAGCAGTTCTCGGCCAGGTACGTGCGCCACATCAGCGACGGGTGCCGCTTCTCGGACGCCGCGACCGTGTACCACATCTGCGGCAATTCCAACCACCTCATCGATAAAATGGTCGAATCCGGCGTGGACGCGCTGAGTCTCGATTCCCGTGAGATGGGCGTTGATCTGCCGTCCGTAGCGGAACGTGTGAAGGGAAAAGTGGGTCTTGTCGGCAACATCAGCCCGACCGAAACCATTCTGAAATCCAATCCGGATGCGGTCGAGAAGGAGGTCCGACAGCTTCTCGAGGCCATGGCTCCGTACGAGAACTTCGTGCTCAGCACGGGGTGCGACCTTCCGCGCGGCACTCCGGTTCAGAACATCGAAGCCTTCATGCGGGCTGGCAGAACGGCCATCGGATGAACCGTTATGTCATTTCGAGGCCCGCTACCGCGGGCCGTGGCGATCTCAGCTTTACTCCGGCCGGAGGTTCCCGCCTCCGCGCCACAACCTCGGAGGCGGGACCAAACGACCGAATATAGAACCAGGGAAGCCCTGCGGGGAAGATCCGATGCCTTACCCTTTGATGGCCCGGGGCATCCCCGCCCCGGGCCGAAAGTGAAGGCGGGTTCTGTCTCTTATACACATCTGACGCTGCCGACGAGTTCCGAACGGTGTAGATC
>JAUCQC010000175.1 GCA_030372965.1 bacterium | reverse complement strand
GCAGCGTCAGATGTGTATAAGAGACAGCAAGGTGCCCGGCACTTGCCTTCAACGAAGAGCTTCCGTGTCCCTCCGTCCCATACACACGAATCGTGTCCCATCCCCGCCCGCCGGACTGAAGGAACTCCTCGACAGGCTCGCCTTGTCCACGGACGCGTCCTATCTGAAACTCGACCCCCTTGAAATCGTCCGCAGGTACGAAGACCCCCTGGACATCGAGATCGCGGGAATGTTCGCCTGCGGCCTGGCGCTCGGACGCGCGGATCTCATACGCAAGGCGGCCTCGGACGCGCTGGAGCGCATGAGTCCGTCGCCCGGCCGCTTCATCCGGAATTATGACCCGGTCCGGAAAGGCGGCGCGTTCCGGGGCTTCGTCTACCGTTTCTTCAGGGAGGCGGATCTGGACCTGCTGTCCCTTCGTTTGGGGAATGCCGTTCGGGAACACGGGACCCTGGGACGGTTCTTCGCGAAGGGATATTCTCCGGATCACGCGGACATCGGGCCCGCCTTGTCGTCATTCGTCCGGGGCCTGTCCGGCTCGGATCGCGCCCCGGGCGGAGTCGAGGGGCCGGTTCCGAAATCCCTGCGGCAGGCCATGGGGCCTCGCTCCGGACTGCGTCATTTTCTCGCGGATCCGGCGGACGGCAGCGCGTGCAAGCGGCTGAACCTGTACCTGCGGTGGATGGTGCGGAAAGACGGCCTGGATTTCGGGATATGGTCCGGCATTCCGGCCTCGAAGCTGGTGATTCCGCTCGACACGCACGTGGCGCGCATCGGCAGGAGGCTGGGGCTCACGGCCCGGTCCGCTGCGGACTGGAAGATGGCGATCGAGATCACGGAGGTGTTGCGGGGATTCGATCCGGAGGACCCGGTGAAATACGATTTCGCATTATGCACGGCCGGGAAACTTCAGGCCTGCCCCGATCCGCCGGACCGTGGAGCGTGTCCGGAGTGTCCGTTCAGGGGGTTCTGCGTGGAAAAAAACGGAACACGGATTGAACGGATTTGAAAAGGATTCAAACGGATTAAGAATTGGGGATATGGTAATTCGTTGATTAGGGTAACGGCAGTATCCTCTCGCGGGAGTTTCTTCTCTGCGTGACATGTTTTTTTCGCGGGGGCGAGGCGGAGCCTCTTCTCCGCGGAATGTTATGAAATGGAAAACATCGAATGACCCTATTCCTATTGCTTTATCCGTTCGAATCCGTTTGATCCGTGCTCATCCGTGTTCCATTTTTGGGCTTTCGGAACACGCCCTTACGATCGGACCCACGAACAGGGCGAGCACAAAGGCCCACAGGACCTCCTCCGCAGGCACGCCGGCCAGCCGCACGTCCCACAGAGCCTCCAGGTTCCATGCCGTCTCCAGCGCACCGGGGAACGCGAGCATCAGCATGAAACGGAAAATGAGCCAGTAGCCGAAGGCATATACCCCCGCGGACAAGGCCG
>JAUCQC010000174.1 GCA_030372965.1 bacterium | reverse complement strand
GACCATGAGTCGACCGTCTCACCGGCTTGAAGATCCTTCGCGCGCCGAACGCGCGCTCAGGAAGATGTTAATATACAACAGAGGACAGATAAAATCGGGATTTCACCATGCGATGATCCATTCGTATCCAAATCAACCGGCAGAATCGGAGATCTGATACAGACAACCGGACACTCCGTATCCGCGATCGCCAATCAAAAATGAAAAAGCCTCCCGTCTCCGGGAGGCTTTTTTCTAAACCGGATGATCCGGGTTTCTACTGCTCGAAGCCGCCGCCCACCTCGTCCGCGGCCTCCGATCCCTCTCCGTTTCCGTTCCGTTCCCCGTTCTCCTGCTGCCAGTCCCTCTTGTAATTGTTGATGTTGTACGTGAGGGTGAGCATGTAAACAGGCGCCTCTCGCGACATCCGGGAAGTGGTCGTAAAACCAGGCGCATCCGTGGTGAACCCGAAATTGCCTGTCTTGAAAACATCCCTTATCTGAAGCGTCGCGGACAGCGATTTGCTCAGCAGCTCCTGCCGGAGGCTGAAGTCCGTCATGAAATTGCCCTTGCGTGTGCCCTGGGACGACACCGAGGGGCTGTTGTAACGCAGGTTCGTCTGAAGCCGGGTCGATGACGTGAGCCGGAGCGTGTTGTTGAGCCGGACATTCCAGTTGAAGCTCTCCTGCGAGAACGACTCGCCCAGGAGTTCGCCTTCCACCCGGTACTGGTACAGACTGCCCATGAGGTTGACGTTCCACGGCTTGAGCGGGCTCACGTTCAGCATGATCTCGCTTCCCAGAGAATAATCCTGCCCCACGTTGTCCATGGTGTGCAGGGTGATGCGAGGCGCGTACAGGGACTGGATGCGCTCGATCTTGTTGTGCGTCACCCGGTAGTAGGCCTCCACTGAGAACAGGCTCTGGCCGGCGGTGGACTGGAAGGTCGCTTCGTAGGAGTCGATGAACTCGGGCACGAGGTCCGGGTTACCCCTGCGTATGTTATAGGCGTCCATCCAGGTTTCGAAGGGTTCGAGGTCCCAGTCGCGCGGACGCTGGACGCGCCGCGTGTAACTCGTCATCACCTGCCGCCCCTGGGCGAAGGTGTAGGAGAAGTGAGCCGTCGGGAAAACGTCCCAGCGGTCGATGGTGAAGTCTTCCCCGGTGTCCTCCAGCCTGATATTGCGGCCGGTGTATTCGCCACGGACGCCCGCCTGCACGCCCAGCTTGCCGTAGGCGTTGGAATACGTGGAGTACAGCGAATGGATGGTGTGCGTCGCGTCAATCGTGTGGCTGTAGGGCTGCTGGAACACAAAGGCATCGGATGCCGCGTCCCAGATGAAACGCTCGGTCTTTTCCTCGCCCGAGGAGGCGCGGGTCTGGAACCCCGCCTGTATCTTCTCTTCGGTCCGGAGGGGCAGCGTATAGTCCAGTTTCACCCGAAGGTCCTGCGACGGACCGGATTCAGTCGCCCGCTGGGCTTCGGCGATGCCCCCGGCGGTGTCGAAAAGACGGTTGATGTCCTCGTCGTCGCCGTCGTGTCCGCCCAGTATGACCTCGGCCTGGAGTTCATGTCCGGTTTTCACGAAATCGTGCTTGTAACCGAGATTGATCGAATAGAATTCGCCGCCGTGCGAGTTCTCGTCCAGGCTCCGGTACAGTTCATGAGCGCCGCCCGGTTCGCTCCACTCGTCATACCGGTTTTCCGAATCGCCTTCGTTGGAATGCCGGCCGACGCGCATTCCGATGTTCAGCAGGTCCCGGTCCGTGGCCGAGAAGTCCATGCCGGCCCTGAGGCCGAAATGACTGCCGCCGCGGTCGTTCTCGCCGGTGGAGTTCCGGAACAGGGTCGTGTCTCCGATAAACGTCTTCTGCCGGATTCTGGACGTGCCGGGCATGCGACGCTGGTTGAGGTCAACACCCACGTACACGTTTGTTTTTGTCCCTCTGCGGCTCAGGAGCAGATCGCCCCCCGATCGGTTCGCGATGTCGTTGAGCCCCAGGTTGGCGTTGAAGATTCCGGACACGCCGCCCTGTTTCTCCTTCTTCAGCTTCAGGTTGATGATGCCGGCCGTGCCGTCCGGATCGTATTTGGCCGACGGGTTCGTGATGATTTCGATCTGCTCGATGATGCTGGCCGGCGTCTGCTGAAGCGCGGTGTTCGCGTCGAGGGGCGTGGGCCGGTTGTCGATGAGCACGGTGAAGTTCGAGCTTCCCCTCAGCTGGACGTTGTTGTCCACGTCCACGGTGATCGACGGCACGTTCTCGAGCACGTCCACGGCCGTTCCAGCGAGGGCTGTCTGCTGCTGGCCCACGTTGATCACGCGGCGGTCGATCTTGTACTCGAATTCCGGGCGGTCGGCCTGCACGTCCACGCCCTGTCCCGGAAGAACCGTGGGCTCGAGCCGGATGACGCCGACGTCGTGCGAGACGCTTCCCCGTCTGGGAGAGGCGTCCTCGATCGCCTGGGGTTTGTATCCCATGTAATTGACCGTCATGCGGAACTGCCCCGGGAAAAGGTCCTTGAGTTCGAACGATCCGTCCGGCGCCGTCACGGTGCCCGTGACCTGACGGCCGTCCCTTTTGGCGAACAGCACGACGGTGGCATACTCGAGCGGTTTTCCCGTGGACGCGTCAAGCACTTTCCCGGTGATGGCGACTTTAGGCATTTCCGCACCGCCCGGTCTTCCGCCCGGTCTTCCGCCAGGAGGTCCGTTCTGAGCCCGGGCGACCACGAACAGTGAAAGACAGAACAGGATGAGCATTTTACGAGATTGGCGGATCATACATGAACTCCTTGTGAGTGACAATGGCTTATGATCATGCGATTGAAGCTCCCCGCGAAGCGGGGGAATGCGCTCGCTGTCAGATTCATCCAAAGGACATTGAATATAACACCAAACCCGTTAAAAAGTTTTGTTGTTTTTGGCGATGATGACAGGATAAATCGATGGGTTACAAATTATTACAGGTTTTGATGTTTTTTCTTGATTTTCGTATTACATTGTATTACCTTATCCGGCAATCCATCCGTTCCTGAGCAGATTGGGAGTGTCCGATGGCTGGACAAAAGGCCAAACGCGATGTGATCACTTTCAAGGTGGATGCCGCTCTTCGCGATGCGATGAAAGGCGTTCCGAACCGGTCCGAGTTCATCCGTTCCGCCATCCTGTCCGCGTCCGGGAACATCTGCCCCCTCTGCAAGGGACAGGGCCTTCTCTCCCCGGATCAGCTCGAGCACTGGCGGTCCTTCAGCCGAAAGCACCATGTGGCCGAATGCGCGGACTGCCACGCCCTGCATCTGGTCTGTTCAGGTGAGTTCGGCGCGGCTCTCCATCCGGACAAACAGAAAGAACCGGAGGGGAAAGGGAGCCGGAAATGAAGAGGATTGCCGGTCCGCCTCGCGTGTTTGATTTCACGCGGACCCTTTTCCGGGCCGCGGCCTTCCTCTTTCTGGCGGCGTGGCTCCCCATGCAGGGCGCGGAACGGCCGTTGCGGCTTTTCTCCGGAATTCCGCCCATCGCCGGTCTGGCGGAGCGGATCGGCGGGGATCGGGTGCAAGCGGAGACTTTGCTCAGGCCGGGCGACAATCCGCACACGTTCGAACCCCGGCCGCGCCAGGCCGCGGCTCTCGGCCGGTCCGACCTGTTTCTCTCCTGCGGATTCCCTTTTGAGGAAAGGCTGGCCCGGAATCTCAAGGGACGGTCTTCGGGCCCGGTGGTGGCCGGACTCGGCGCGGGCCTGCGGCCGGCGCCGGAACCGGATAACGGCGTGTCTTCCCGTCACCGGGATCAGGACCATGACCACGGGGAAACGGATCCGCATGTCTGGCTTTCGCCGCCCCTGCTCCGGATTCTCAGCCTCGATCTGTTTAATGCGTTAAAGTCGCTGGATCCCGCGTCCGAATCTTATTTCCAGGGACGCCTGAACCGCCTGCTTGCCGAGATCGACTCTCTCGACCGCGGTATCGGACAATCGCTCGCTCCCTTTCGGGGACGGTCCTTTCTCGCGGCGCACCCCTCATTCGGCCGGTTCGCATCGGCTTACGGTCTGAAGCAGATGTCCGTGGAATCGGAGGGGAAGAGCCCGTCGGCCCGGGGCCTCGCGGCCATTGTCCGCGAGGCGAGAAAGGAGCGCGTCTCGATCGTGTTCACGGAGCCGCAGTTTGATCCGTCCGGGGCGAAAGCCGTGGCGAAAGCGATCGGCGGAACCGTCGCCGCCGTGGATCCCCTGGGCCGTGACGCGTTGGCGACGATCCGTGTTTTTTCGGACCTGCTGGCCCGGTCCTTCCTCGACGCGGACGCGGCAGGGGGCGCGAGACCATGAGCCCCAGGGATGTGATCCGTCTGACGGACGTGACCTGCCTGCTCGGCGGGAACGTCATCCTCAGCGACGTTTCGTTTTCCGTCGGGCGGGGGGAATTCACGTATGTCATCGGTCCGAACGGAGGCGGCAAGACCACTTTGCTCCGGCTCCTTCTCGGTCTGGTCAAGCCCGGCTCCGGACGGATTTCGGTTCTGGGCCGGACCCCCCCGGCCGCCAACCGGCGCATCGGATACCTGCCCCAGCATCAGTTCTACGATCCCCAGTTTCCCATCACTGCGCTGGAGGCGGTTTTGACCGGCCTGTCCTTCTCGCCTTTCGCTTCAGGCCGTTTCCGGGAGAAGGCGCTTTCGGCCCTCGAGGAGATGGGGCTCGGGGACGAGGCCGAGAGGCTTTACGCCGTCCTCTCGGGCGGACAGCGCCAGCGCGTGCTCATCGCCAGGGCCCTGGTCGGGGATCCCGAACTTCTACTGCTGGACGAACCGACCGCGAACGTAGACCCCGCCGTGGAAGAGGCCCTGTTCGACCGGCTGACCCGGCTCCGCCGGAAGCCGACCATTCTCATAGTGACGCACGACACGGGCGTCGTGCCGGCCGGCGTGGAGCGGGTCATCTGCGTCAACCGGTCGGTGGCCGTGCACCCGACCCGGCGGCTGACGGGCCGCGTGCTCCAGGAACTGTACCACCAGAGCCTGAACCGCGTGAGTCATGACCGCGTCATCGGAAGGCAGGGCGGGGGAAAACATGGCTGAGTTCTGGCAGACGCTGCGGGATCCGGGATTCCCCTTTCTCCGGTACGCGCTGGCCGCGGGGCTTCTGTCGAGCGTGGCTTTCGGCATTCTCGGCCCCATTGTCGTGGCGCGGCGCATCGGCGCCATCGCGGGGTCCATCTCCCACTCCATGCTCGGCGGCATCGGGCTGGCGGTTTTTCTCCGCCACCATACCGGATGGCCGGGATTCACGCCCGGAGCGGGCGCGCTCGCGGCCGCACTCGTTTCCGCGGCCGTGATCGGGTCGGTTCACAGCCGCGGGGGGGAGCGGGAAGACACGGTCATCGCATCGGTGTGGACGGTGGGCATGGCCGCGGGCGTGCTGTTCCTGTCGCTCACGCCCGTATTCGTCGACCCCATGAGCTACCTGTTCGGCAACATCCTGCTTCTGACCCGGAAAGACCTCTGGATGATCGCGGGGCTCGACGCGCTTCTGCTGGCCGTCGCCCTGCTCCTGTACCGGCCCCTTCTGGCCGTGTGTTTCGACGAGGAATTCGCGCGCATCCGGGGGCTGAACACGGCCGCCCTGTCCATGCTCCTGTTCGGGCTCACGGCGCTCACGGTGGCGCTTCTCCTGCCCATGGTGGGCACGGTTCTGGTCATCGCCCTGCTAACCCTGCCCGCGGCCCTGGCGGGACGGTTCACGAAACACCTCTGGAGCATGATGATCGCGGCCGCGGCGGTGTGCGCCGTTTTCGCGTCCGCGGGCGTGGCCTTGAGCGCGGTCATGGACATTCCGAGCGGGGCCGCCATCGTCCTCCTGCTGGGCGCCGCGTACCTGATTCCGGCCCTGTTCCGGGGGAAGCGGTGAGCGGCCGGCCGTTGTTCCATCCGCGCTCGGGCACGGCGTGGCCGACACTTTTGTCCGGTTCCGTCGCCGCGGGTCCTTTCCTCTTTTATTGTCGACCGGGTTCCCATGCATTCTGATTTTCCATTCATCGGAGTGGATGTCGGGTCTGCCAGCGTCAAGCTGGCCGCCCTGGCCTCCGCCGAAACCGCCCGGCGCCTGACAGACGGCTGCCCGCGTCTTTTCGCGCCGGAGGGCGCGCACGGGCCCGGCGGAATGACGATCGTGCTCTCCCGGTGGGAAAGGCACGGAGGCGACCCGCCCGGAACGGTCTCCGCCCTTCTCGAAGGCATCCGTTCCGCGATGGGCGGACTGGACCCCGGCCGCGCGCGTCTGACCGGGTCGGGCGGCCGGGAAGCCGCGGCCGCGCTCGGCGCGCTATCCGTGAACGAATTCCGGGCCGCGGCCGAGGGCATGAACCTCCTTCACCCGGAGGTCCGGACCGTGCTCGAAATGGGAGGCGCGAGCGCCAAAATCATCCGCACCGTCCGGGACGCGGACGGGTCCGTGCGCATCGAGGATTACGAGACAAACGGCGAATGCGCGGCCGGAACGGGGCTCTTCTTCGACCAGCAGGTGGAAAGGCTCGAGATCCGCGTGGAGGACGTCACGGCCCTGGTGCGGGCCGGCCGCCGGTCGGCGGCCGTGGCCGGCCGGTGCTCGGTGTTCGCGAAGAGCGACATGATACACGCCCAGCAGCGGGGG
The DNA here is from genome assembly GCA_030372965.1 of bacterium. Lineage (GTDB taxonomy): Bacteria > Zhuqueibacterota > QNDG01 > QNDG01 > DTFT01 > JAFGAX01. Next base: position 44,403 of record JAUCQC010000174.1, on the reverse strand, counting down.
TACCTGCCGCCTGAAATCCTGAAGGGCCTGTGCGAGGCGGTGGCCCGGAATTTCAAGGGAACCCTGGTGAAGGGCCGGACGCTGGAACCGCCCGTGGCCTTCATCGGCGGCGTATCCGAAAACGGCGGCGTGGCCGAGGCCCTGCGTCTTCTTCTGGGCCTGGGCGACGGGAACTGGATCGTGCCGCCGCTCGGCCGGTGGGCAGCGGCCGTGGGGGCGGCCGAGATCGCAAGACGCTTGGAGAGTGTTCCGCGTTCCGGGTTCCGAGTTCCGAGTTCGGAAAAGACGATTACGGGTTTCAATTCCCGTGTTCGGAATCAGGAATCCCGTTTATCCAACCCGGAATCCGGAACCCGGAACCCGGAACCGACGTACCCCACCACCTCCCCCCTCTCCATGGACAAAGTCGTCCTGCTTCGCGATCGAATCCAGCCCTTCCGCTTTCCGGACTCCGGAACCGTGCCGGCCTATCTCGGCATTGACGTGGGCTCGGTGTCGACCAATCTGGCGTTGATCACGGAATCCGGGGAGCTGATACACGGCATTTATACCATGACGCGCGGCCGGCCGGTGGAGGTGGTGACCGAGAGCCTGGCGGATATGGAAGCCGCTGTCGGCGGCCGCGTGCGGGTGCTGGGTCTCGGCACCACCGGATCCGGAAGGGATCTGATCGGCCTGCTGGCGGGCGCGGACGCGGTGAAGGATGAGATCACGGCGCACAAGACGGGAGCGGTTCATGTCGGACGGACCCTGCTCGACCGCAGGGTCGACACCATTTTCGAAATCGGGGGCCAGGACTCCAAGTTCATCTCTCTCCGCGACGGCACGGTCACGGATTTCTGCCTCAACGAGGCCTGCGCCGCTGGAACCGGCTCCTTCCTGGAGGAACAGGCCCGCCAGATCGGCGTCGCAATCAAGGACGAATTCGCGGCCCTGGCCCTGGCATCGCGGCATCCCCTGCGCATCGGAGAGCGGTGCACGGTGTTCATGGCGAAAGAAATCGTCCCGTATCTCCAGAAGGGCGTGCCGCGGGAGGACCTGATCGCGGGTCTCGCCCTGTCCGTGGCGCAGAACTACCTCAACCGGGTCGTCAAGAAGCGGCCGATCGGCGAGACGGTTTTCTTTCAGGGCGGCACGGCGTACAACGACGCGGTCGCGGCCGCTTTTGCGACCGTGCTGGACCGGGAGATTGTCGTGCCGCCGCACAACGGCATACTGGGCGCCATCGGCGCGGCCCTGCTCGCGGCCGCGTCCAGGTCCGGGGGAAAGCCCACCGCTTTCCGCGGCTGGCAACTGGACCGCGTCCCGCGCAGTCTCCGCGAGTTCACCTGCAGGGCCTGCTCGAACCACTGCACGGTCGAGGAATTCACGGTCGCGGGCGAGAAATCGTACTGGGGCGACAAGTGCTCCGAGAAGTACCGCCGCAGGACCAAGACGGAACGCAAGCCGGTTCTGCCGAACCTGATCCGCGTCCGGGACCGGCAACTCGAGCCGTTCCGGAAACCCGCGGCCGCGGGTCCGGCCGTCCGGGGACGGGCCGGCATCCCGATGGCCCTTCATTTCCACGACCGCCTGCCGTTCTGGAAAACCTATCTCGAATCCATCGGATTCGAATGCGTGTTCTCCGGCCACACGGACCCGGATGTCGCGGCCGCGGGCGTGGAGGCGTGCGTCAATGAGCCGTGCTTTCCGGTGCAGGCGGCCCACGGCCATTTCGTCCGGCTCATGGCCGAAAATCCGGACATCCTGTTCTTTCCCCATGTTGTGAACGAGGAGGACCCGCTCGAAAGCGTGGCTTCCTTTCTCTGCCCGTGGGTGCAGACTTTCCCCCTGATCGCGAAACACGTATCCGTTCTGGAGCCGGTCCGGGACCGGATATTCTGCCCGACAGTGGCCTTCCGCGAAGGACGGGCCGGGGTCGAGGAGCGGCTCTTCAGCGCCGTGTCCGGTCTGGGCGTCAGCCGCGCCGAGAACCAGGGGGCCGTGGCCGCCGCGTACGCGGCGCAGGCGGAATTCAGGGATTTCCTGCGCCGGAAGGGCGAATTCTCCCTGAAGGTCATCCGCGAGAGCGGAGCGCCCGCAGTGATCCTGATCGGCAGGCCCTACAATGTCTACGATCCCGGCATGAACCTGAACGTGCCGGTCAAGCTGGCGGAGCTGTACGGCGCGAACGTGCTTCCGATGGATTTTCTGCCGTTGGATGGCGTGGATATCAAGCCTGTGCACGATCACATGTTCTGGAACTACGGCCGCCGCATTCTGCAGGCCGCCCGTTGGAGCCGGGACCTTCCGAACAGCCACCTGATCTATCTGTCGAACTTCAAGTGCGGGCCGGATTCATACATACGGCATTACGTCGAGGAGGCGGCCGGAAAGCCGTTCCTGTTCCTACAGTTCGACAGTCACTCGAACGATGCGGGCATCATGACCCGGGTGGAGGCGTTTCTGGAGAGCCGGGGATTATTATAAAAAAATGGAACACGGATTGAGGGGATGAAACGGATTTGCACGGATAAAAAATATGAATAGGGTAATGCATTCCTCCAACGGCGTGTCATCCCCGCGGAAGCGGGGATCCAGGGAGGAGGGGCGGGAAATGTACGCGAATGGACTCGAAAACGGAACGGGAGGAAAGTGAGTTGTCGCCCTGAGACTGGCTCGCCTGCTTTGCCCGCGAAGGGCCTCCGAAAATGATTGCATACAACTAATTGTGAATACTGAACAGAGAAATTGGAACCGGGAATCTTAAATAACACATGAAGTCCAAACCGAAAACTTCCCACCCCCTCCAGGGCCGCCGCATGCTCGTGCCCCGCATGAGCACGGTCGGCGCGGAGGCGCTGTCCGCCGCGCTCCGTTCCTTCGGCATTGACGCGGTCGTGCCTCCCCGCGCGGGCGAGAGAAGCATGGCCATGACCGGCCGCTTCATCACGGGCGAGGAGTGCCTGCCCCAGAGGGTCACGCTGGCGGATTTTATCGAGGCCATGTCCGAGCCCGGGTTCGACCGGGACAAGGCGGCCTATTTCATGCCCACTTCGGCCGGTCCCTGCCGGTTCGGGCAGTACGCCAATCTCATGCGGAAGATTCTGAAGGAACTCGGGCACGAGAACGCCCTGGTTTTCTCCCCGACGTCCACGGACCAGTACGAGGGCATCGCGGGAAACGTCACGCGCTTCAAGCGTACGGCCTGGCGCGCGGTCGTGGCTTCGGACGCGCTTCGGAAGATGACCTACATGTACCGGCCTTACGAGGCTGAATCCGGAGCCACGGACCGCGTCGCGGAAGACGCGTTGAAATCCCTGTGCACCGTGCTGGAGAACCCGGACCTGCGGCTCGGCCGCCAGCTCCGCCTGCTCTCCGGCGTTTTCGAGGAAACGAGGGACAGGATGGCGGGGATCGCGCTGAAAGAACAGCGCGGAACCCGGCCGCTCATCGGAATCGTGGGCGAGATCTTCATCCGTTTCAACAGCGAGAGCAACCAGCACCTGGTGCGGCGCATCGAGGCGCAGGGCGGAGAGGCGTGGATCGCGGACGTGTCCGAGTGGGTCTGGTACACGAACACGGAGCGGGAGCGGCGGCTCAGGGAAGCCGGCCAGTCGTTCAGCCCAGGCATGGCCGCGGCGAAAATCCGTCGTTGGGTGCAGAAACACGACGAAGAAGGGATACTCGCCCCGCTGCGCGGGATATTCCGCGGCAGGGAGGAGGAGCCCGTCGAGAAACTGCTTGAATACAGCCGGCCCTACCTGCCGCACGAAAAGGCCATGGGCGAGATGACCCTGAATACCGGCAAGGTCATTGCCTTTCAGAAAGCCGGATGCGACGGCGTGATCGACGCCAGCCCGTTCACCTGCATGAACGGCATTGTCACCGAAGCCGTGTACCCGCATGTCAGCCGCGACTTCGGCGGCATTCCGGTCCGGATTTTCTACTTTGACGGGGTTCCCATCGACCTGGATTCAGCCCTGGAGATTTTCATGGAGCTGGCGAGGGGGTACAGGAGGAAGCAGGGACGGGGATGATTCCCGACCCCGGGGCGCAGGATCAGGCGCGGCCTCAAGCCGCGCGAAGCGGGATCACACTATTGCATTGCTGAGTGAGGGGCCGCGGTTACCGGAACCTGAAGCGGAAAAGGCAGCCGCGACCTTCATGTCGCGCAAGTCAGTCGGTCTCCAGTCAGCAGAAACCTCCCGCAGGTTCTTGATAACCGGCGGGAGGCTCTTTTTGTCCCGATGCGTGATGATGGCGGCTCCCGGAGTTCGGCCGATTGCCGTTGCATGAATCAACGGGGATCGGTATATTTCTTTGTCCGATAGGATTGCCGATCGAAATGCCCGGAAGGAATATTCCATGAAGAAATTTCCGGTTTGCATGCTCGTTCTCCTCATGGTCTGTAAAAGTCCGGCGGCGTTCGGTCAGGGTTCCCTGACGTTCGTTCGCACGACCGTGGCCGACCTCTGCGCCCAGGGCAAGGCATTGGGCGACATCAACGGGGACGGCTACCCGGACGTGATCCTCGCGGAGGGGGAATTCAGCCCAGGGGCATTGGCCTGGTACAAGTACCCGGCCTGGGAGAAATACGACATCCACCCGACCGCCTTTTCGGAACTGGATTACGTGCCGGACTGCCAGGTCGCGGACATGGACGGAGACGGCGACCTGGACGTGATCGTGCCCAACAGCGACAACGCGGGTCCCAAGAGCCTGTGGTGGTTCGAGAATCCCCTGGCCGGCGGCGGGGACCCGGAGACTGACGGATTCGTCCGTCACGTCGTCTGGTCCGCTTCCGACACCCACATCAAGGATGTGTCTGTCGCGGATTTCGACGGAGACGCGAAGCAGGACATCGTGCTCCGGCACACCGGAAAGATCGCTGTTTTCTTTCAGAATTCCGCGGACGACTGGACGCAGAAGTCCTGGGCCATATCCGGTTCGGAAGGCATGGGCACCGGCGACCTGGATGATGACGGCGACATGGATGTCATTGTCAACGGCGTGTGGTACCAGAACCCGCGTAACCGGTCCGATGCCTGGACGGCCCGGACCATCGCGTCCTATACGCAGGGAACGGACTGCCGCGTGCAGGCCGCGGATATGGACGGAGACGGCAGGACCGATCCGATGTTCAGCGCTTCCGAATCCGCGGGTCATGCCGTTTCCTGGTACTCCGCCGCGGACCCGCTGAACGGCCCGTGGACCGAGCATGTCATCGGTTCCGTCGACTACTGCCACACGCTCCAGGCGGGCGACGTGGACGGGGACGGCGATGTCGACGTGGTGGCTGGCTCCATGCCCCAGGCCTCGACGGACGAGGTGGTCCTGTTTGAAAACACAGGGGGCTCCGCATCGTGGACCCGGCATACGGTGGATTCCAAATCCACCTACATCGCCAAGATCGCGGACATGGGGTCGGATGGCGACCTGGATATTATCGGCAGCCGGAGCTACGATGTCGCGCCCATTGATTTCTACGAGAACCAGCTGGATCCCGTTCTGCCGCTCGATCAATGGCAGTATATCCGACTCGACGACAGCCGGAGTGCGCGATCGTTCGGCCTCTCCGCGGCGGATGTGACAGCGGATGATTATCTTGATATCGCCTCAGGGCCGTATTTCTACCGGAATCCGGGCGGGGACATGACCGGTTCCTGGACGCGGATCACTCTTCCCGGAACAGTGGACGCGGTCCTGCTCGCGGACGTCGACGGAGACGCGTATGGAGACATCATCGGCCAAAAGGACACGGGCGACGCGTTGAGGTTCTACTGGCTCGAGGCAGACGACGGCCTCGGCGCATCCTGGTCCGTGGTGTGTGAAATCGGCGCCCTCGCGCGGGCCAGTCACACGCTCGGATCCCAGGGCCATGCCCTGCTTCAGGTCGAGGCGGGCGGCATGCCGGAAATTGTCGTGACCTGCGGAAACGGCATTTACTATTTCCGAATTCCGGCAAGCCCAGGTTCCGGATCGTGGCCGTCCGTTCACGTGAACGCCAATCCGACGGACGAGGGTTTCGGGGCCGCGGACATCGACGGAGACGGTGACCTGGACCTGGCCTGCGGAACGGGCGATACCAAGCGCGTCGAGTGGTACCGCAATCCCGGGGACGGGTCAGCCGGCTGGACGGCTTTTCACATCGGCGACATGACCGAGGCGGTTTGGACGGACCGGTTCGCGGCAGTGGACCTCAGCGGCGACGGCAAACCGGACATCGTGGGAACTGAAGAGAACGGGCTGGACAGCGGTGCTGAGACCTGGTGGTGGGAACAACCCGCGGACCCGGCGTCCGGCGGCTGGACGCGGCATCTGATCGTGTCCCAGGCCACTACCAATTCCATGAGCGCCGCGGACATGGACCGGGACGGCGATACGGACGTGGCGCTCGCCGAACACAGAGGAACGAAGAAACTGTCCGTCTGGACGAACGACGGAACAGGCGGTTTCACGGAGAACGGCGTGGATGCGGGTAAGGAGAGCCATCTCGGCGCCCTGACTACGGACTTGGACAAAGACGGGGACCTGGACATTCTCAGCATCGCGTGGGACGTTTACGCGGACCTGCATCTATGGCGGAACGACGCCATTCATTCCGGCGTGGAAACCGTCTCCACGCCTTTGATCAGCCCTGCCGGTGGAACGTTTCCCGGGACGGTTTCGGTGAGCCTGTCCACAGCCACGTCCGGCGCGTCCATTTATTACACCCTGGACGGGAACGACCCGGATGAGGCATCCAGCCTGTACGTCAGCGCTTTCGACGTCTCCTCGAGCCTGACCGTGAAGGCGCGGGCGTATAAGAGCGGTTTGAATCCGAGCGGCGTCGCGTCCGCCGATTTCGTTATCGAAGCGGACGTCACGCCGCCCGTGATCGTGTCCGTGTCCGCCGTCGGTAATCCGAATCGCGTCCGGATCCTATTCAATGAGGACATTGACGAGACGACAGCGGAAACGGCCGGTTTTTATGAAATCACTCCCGCAGTCGCGGTCGTCTCGGCTGTTCTCTCGCCTGACGTCCGAACGGTCACTCTCGAGACCGGGACGCTTTCGACAGGCGTTTCGTATACGCTGACTGTCAACAGTGTCGAGGATGAAAGCGGCAATCCCATTGCCGATGGCACTGAGCGGGCGTTTCAGTACACGGCTGTTCAGCTCGGTGAGGGACTCGTCGCATACTACGCCCTCGACGAGAAAACGGGAACCGCGGTTCACGACGGATCCGGCAACGGTCACGACGGTGTCCTGACAGGCGGTTCCTGGTCACGCGGACATATCGAGGGCGCGGCCGCGTTTGACGGAATCGACGACCGCATCGATCTCGGCGGCCTGGACATCTCGGGAACCGGTCTCACCATCGCCTGCTGGTTCCGGGCGGATGATTTCGCAAACGAGGACGGCCGCCTGGTGTCGAAAGCAACAGGCATCAATGAATCGGACCATTACTGGATGCTGAGCACCACGTCCAGCGGAGGACAGATCCGGCTCCGGTTCAGGCTCAAGACGGCTGGGACGACGTCCACGCTGATCGCGGGTTCCGGGGACCTGGCCGCAGCGACATGGACGCACGCGGCAGCGGTGTACGACGGCTCGACGATGACCCTGTACAAGGACGGCGTTCCGGTTGGTTCGGTTTCAAAAACCGGCTCGTTGAGCGTCAATCCGGCCGTATCCGCCTGGATCGCCTCCAATCCGCCGACAGCCGGAAGCAATGCTTTTGACGGGCTCGTCGACGAGGTCCGGCTGTACAACCGGGCCCTGACGCCGGATGAGATCGCCGCTCTGGCCGAAAGCCCGGTCCGGGTGGCCGTCCGGCTTTGGCTGGAGGCGCCGTACCAACCGGAGACGGACGACATGTCCGCGACCCTGAATGGATCCACGCTGCCCCTGACGTCGCCTTACCCGGAGGATCCCCGTGTCGTGACGGATCTTCCGCCGACTGTGACCGATTGGGTGCTGGTCCAGCTCAGGGAGACAGCCGGGGGACCGGCAGTCGTTTCCCGGAGTGCCCTGCTCCGGAAAGACGGGACAATCGTATCCGATGACGGGACAACGGAGGCGGTGACGCTGAACGTGCCCTCAGACGCCTATCATGTGGTAGTCCGGCACAGGAACCACGGCGCGGTCATGAGCGCATCGGCCATGGCCCTTCAGTCAGCGACGGCCGCGGAGTGCGATTTCAAGTCCGGGATCGGATTGTATTACGGCACCGGAGGGGCGAAGCAATTGGAGACAGGAGTGTGGGGGATGTGGGCCGGGGACGTCAATCAGGACAAGAATGTGACGACCACGGACTACACGTCCTGGTACAATTCCGCCCGGCTGGGGGAGTCCGGTTATCGTGCGACCGACATCAACATGGACGGCGTGGTGACCACGTCCGATTACACCATGTGGTACAACAACGCGAGGCTGGGGGCGGCTTCGAAAGTGCCGTGAACAAAATCGATCATGCAGTCAGCGAACCAAACGCGGCCTAAAGGCCGCGGCTACCAACATCCATAACGGCTTGGGCAGCCGCAGCCTTCAGGCTGCGTGGGTTGCAGGTCTATGGTCCGCAGAGACATCCCGCGGGTTGGTATCCCAAGGGGCGGGCTAAAGCCCAGTGAAGCTGGACCAAGCAATTATATTTTTACTTGTTGAAGGCCCGCGGCTACTCCACAGTTTATAATTGTGCCAGACCGGCGTTTTCCCCCTTGCCTTTCTCCCCCCTTTCCCGTATCTTTTTCGAAAAGAACCCAATAGACGGAGGACGAATGGCAGTCCGTACCCGCAAACCGTCCAGAACCGCCCCAGCGAAACCGGCCGGCGCCTCGAATCCAAAAGGCATACCGGCCAATGCCTACACGCCCCTGAAGCCGGGCGAGAAATACATCCCCTTCATCCCCGCGGGGAAAACGCTGCCGGAAGTCACGAGGCGGTCCGTCCTGACCGGCGTGGCGATGGCCGTTCTGTTTTCCTTCGCCGCCTGCTATCTCGGCCTCGTTGCGGGCCAGGTGTTCGAGGCGGCCATCCCCATCGCCATTCTCGCCGTGGGTCTCGCCGGTCTGTATGCGAGGAAAAGCTCCATTCTAGAAAACGTCATCATCCAGTCGATCGGCGCGGCCTCGGGCCTGGTCGTGGCCGGAGCCATCTTCACCCTTCCGGCCCTGTACATACTCGGACTCGAGGTGAACCTGCTCCACACGTTTATCGCCTCCTGCCTGGGCGGGTTCCTCGGCATCCTCTTTCTCGTCCCGCTCCGCCGCTATTTCGTCGCGGAGGAACATGGCAAGCTTCCGTTCCCCGAAGCCACGGCCACCACTGAGATTCTCGCCACGGGCGAGCGGGGCGGCAAGTCCGCGAAAATCCTCGCCCTGTCCATGGCGATCGGCGGCGTGTACGACTTTCTCGTGGAGGCGCTTCAGGCCTGGCCCAAGACCCTGCGGACGGATGTTCTGCTCGGCAGGTTCGGCCACGCGCTGTCCGAGAAGGCGAGGTGGGTTTTCAAGCTGGACGGCACGGCCGCGCTGTTCGGGCTCGGATACATCATCGGCCTGCGCTATTCGGCCGTGATCGCCGCAGGGTCCGTTTTCTCCTTTCTTATTCTGGTCCCCCTGATCTGGCATTTCGGCCAGGCCCTTCCGTCCATCGTCATTCCCGGGGCCATGCCGATCGGGCAGATGACGGACGGCCAGATTTTTTCGGCCTACGCGCAGAAAATCGGCATCGGCGCCATCGCCATGGCCGGCGTGCTGGGCATTCTCAAGATGGCGAAAATCATCCTGTCCTCGTTCTCCGTCGGGGTGCGCGAGATTTTCCGCGGCGCGGCCGCGGCTCCGAGATCGACGCTCCGGACGGACACGGACATCTCGATGAAATACAACCTGGCGTTCATCCTGCTCACGCTGGCCGCGGTGTTCGGCGCTTTCGGCCTGTTCGCGTCCGGAGCGGGGGAGCCCGCCTTCGTCCTGAAGGTCGCGGCCATCGGGCTGGGAATCGTGGCCGTGCTCGCCTTTCTCTTCACGCCCGTGGCGGTGCGCGCCACGGCCATCGTGGGCGTGAACCCCGTGTCCGGAATGACGCTCATCACGCTGATCCTGTCCTCCCTGGCCCTGGTGTCGATCGGCCTCACCGGCGCCGTGGGCATGACCGTGGTGCTGGTGATGGGATGCGTGGTGTGCACGGCTCTTTCGATGTCCGGCGGTTTCATCACGGACCTCAAGATCGGGTACTGGCTCGGCGCCACGCCGCGCAATCAGCAGAGATGGAAGTTCCTCGGCGTCGTGGTTTCGGCCCTGTCCGTGTCCCTCGCCCTTCTGCTCATTCAGAAGGCGTACGGCTTCACGGTCGGGGGGAAGGGGATACTCGACGGCGGCGTGCCGAATCCAGCGATATCCGCGCCGCAGGGCAATCTCATGGCGACCATCATCCAGTCCCTGATGGTCGAGTCGCAGATCCCCTACGGCCTCTACGGTCTCGGCGCCCTGTGCGCACTGATGATCGAAATGCTCGGCGTGTCCCCGCTCGCCTTCGCGCTGGGCATGTACCTGCCCATTCAGATCAACATGCCCCTGCTGGTCGGGGGGCTGGTGTCGTGGGCTGTGATAAAAAGTTCAAAGTTTAAAGTTCAAAGTTCAAAGGCGAAGAAGGGGGAAGAAGAGCGTCAATTGCCCAAAGAGAGGGGCATCCTTATCGCCTCGGGATTCATCGCGGGCGGCGCGCTGATGGGCGTGGTCGGCGCGGTGCTGAACCTGAACGAGATCGGAAAACCGGTCCGCTTCCTCTCCATCGGAGCGGATTACGCGGCGCAGATTCTTCCGGAAAGCGGCAGGACGATTTGGGACATCGCGTCGTTCGCTCCCTATTATCAGTCCGGACCGGGTCAGTGGATCAGCCTGGCCTGTTTCACGGCCTTGTGCGCGTTCTGCTATTTTTACGCGAGAGGCGGCAGGCGCTGACCCGCGGGCATTCCAGGGCCTTTTGACAGGCCTCTCCTCATTGAAGATCCCCGCCGTCCTCTGCGCAGGATCAAGTAATTGTATTCTTGGATTAATGAGGACCCCGCTTTGCGGGGGATCTTCTATCTGTAGAGAGGAGACATTTTATATTCGCTCGCTTTCCCCCGGGGCCCGGCTTCGTGGGACCAATCGAATCAAAGCCTTCCGGTTGAGGGCAAGCCCCGGGGAATTCGCTCGCTGACAGATTCATTGCTTGATTTATGGGCATTTTTTCACTATTTTATTGAAGCAAGAGGCAATCGGGAGTCACTGGATCTTTTACACTCACCCCAAGGAGAAGGAAGAAGAAAATGGCAGACAAAGCGAGTCCCATGACCAAGTCCCAGCTCATCGCCGTTCTGGCGGAGAAAACCGGGATGTCCAAGAAGGATGTCGTCGCGTTCATGGATCTCCTCGTCGACACCGCGTGCAAGGAGGCCAAGAAAAAGGGCCAGTTCATCATGCCCGGACTCGGGAAACTCGTGAAAGTGCACCGCAAAGCCCGCATGGGCCGCAACCCCGCGACCGGCGAAACCATCAAGATCGCGGCCAAGACGGTGTGCAAATTCAAGGTCGCCAAGGCCTGCAAGGACGCCGTTCTGGGCGCCAAGTAAACTGCCATTCTTGAGATTGAAAAAAGCCCTCCGGCGCGAAAACCGGGGGGCTTTCTTTTTGCCCGGATTCGGATGGTAACTGAATGTTTTGATTGATCTGAATCTGTCAGCGAGCGCATTCCCCGCCGCTTGCGGCGGGGTAAGCGAGCGAATAAAAAAATGATTTCTTCTCTACAGATAGAAGATTCCCCGGCTTCGCCGGACCAAGTTATATGATTATTTACACTATTGAAGGCCCGCGGCTTGTTTTCAATAATTCATAAATATAATCGCTTGATCCCGCGCAGCGGGGCCGCGGGGAGCTTCAATGTTCGAGATCCGGCGGTGTCATCCGGGATTTGCCGGGAAGTCCTCGAAAGGATTTCAATGGATGTTCCCAAAACTGAAGCCGTGGGCTGGGGGCAACCCGGCGGGAAGGGGGATGGATTCCGGTTTTTAGTGAAATTTATCACAATAATCCTTGACTTTATTTCCTGAAATCCTTACATTTTTTGAATTCTGACATGATCGGTCTCTCATTACTATGGTAAACAAGAAGGTGGTCGCGCGGCTGTCCAGTTACCGGACGGCTCTTCTCCGGTTCCATGAACTCGGCTTTGTCAAGGTGTTTTCGGACACTCTGGCCGAAGCCGTCGGCGCCACCTCCGCCCAGGTCCGGAAGGATTTCTCCCTTTTCGGCATCTCCGGCAACAAGAAGGGCGGCTATCAGACCGACATCTTAATCGAGAAGCTCCAGTCGCTTCTGGGCAAGGACCGCGTTCAGCCCGTCATCGTCGTCGGCATCGGCAATATCGGCACCGCCCTGCTCAAATACCGGGGATTCGAGGATGAAGGCATCCGGATCGTCGCGGGCTTCGATCTCGACCCGGCGAAGATCAACCGGAAGCTTAAAGTGCCCGTTCTGCCTGCCGATGAGATGCAGGATTTCATCCGGGAACAGCGCGTGACCATCGGCATCATCGCCGTTCCGGACGCCGCGGCCCAGGCCGTGTGCGACACGCTGGTCGCGGCCGGAATCCGGGGCATCCTCAATTTCGCGCCGATCGTCCTGCGGGCGGAGGAGGGCGTCGTCGTCAACAACGTCAACCTGCAGAATGAACTGGAGAACGTCATCTATTTCGTGAACACGCTGGCGAAACAGATCAAGGGGAAATAAAAGACGCCGCCGGTGTCGATCCGGGCCGGCGCGGCCGGATATATTTTGAACCCGCTGGTGCGGTCAGAAGCCCACGGAAGCGGATCGAGCGGATTGCACGGACAAACACGGGCGTCTGACAGCCCGATTGATTGGAGAACGGGATGAGAGCGGTCAAGCTGAAGAAGAGCCACCTGAAGGGCTTTCTGACCTGCGTCGGCGGGTGGGGGGAACTCTGGGGACCCGTAAAGCGGAACGGACGGCACGTTCTGGAGTCGATCGAGGACATCAAGGACATCGACCTCACGGCCCTGCGCACGACCCTGCCCTTCAAGAAACTGCTGTTTCCGCCGAAATTCAGCATGTTCCGGTATGACGTGAACGGCTACCGGGACACCCTGTCCGCCATCCCGAAGCGCGTGATTTTCGGGCTCCACGCCTGCGACATCAAGGCCCTGTGCATCATGGACGAGTTTTTCGCCAAGGAGTACAAGGACCCCTACTATTACGAGCGCCGGAACCGCACCGCCATCATCGGCCATTCCTGCATTCCGGACGACAAGTGCTTCTGCAACGCGACGGACAACGAGACGGTCACCGAGGGATTCGACCTGTTCCTCAGCGACCTGGGCGATTTCTACCTGGTCTGGGTGGGGTCGAGCCTCGGGGACGACATGGTGCGCGAATGCCCGAAGCTCATCGACACGAACGTGGGGCACGAGGACCTGAAGAAGTACATCCAGTTCCAGAAGCACCGGTCCGAACAGTTCAAGCATCAGATCGACCTGACCGGCATGCCCGACATCGTGGAACTGAGCGCCGACAGCCCGGTCTGGGAGCAGGAGGGGAAGAAGTGCCTGTCGTGCGGCGCCTGCACGATCGTCTGCCCGACGTGCCCCTGCTACAACGTCAACGACGAAACCGATCTCGGCAAACCCTCGGGCGAACGGATGCGGCAGTGGGACTCCTGCATGTTCCGCGAGTATTCCCTGGTCGCCGGCGGCCACAACTTCCGCGAGGCCCGGGCCGAGCGGCTGAAGCTCCGGTTCACCCACAAACTGCAGTCCTTCGTCGGCAAGTTCGGAAAGCCGGCCTGCACGGGATGCGGCCGCTGCATCGCCACGTGCCCGGTGGACATCGACATCTTCACCATGGTCAAAAAACTGCAAGGCGAGGAGGTGCGCTCATGAGCGCGGCGGTTGAAATTAAGAACCCCTACCTGCCCGAACCGTACCGGCTCATCCGGCGGTACCCGCTCACAGACGACGTGCACTTCTTTCAGGTGCGGGCGGTGGACATGGACCGGGCGCTGTCCCTCCAGTACGCGCCCGGCCAGTTCATGATGGTGTCCATCCCGGGAATGGGGGAGGCGCCGTTCTCCATCTCCTCGACCCCGTCCCGGCCGGGACTGATCGAATTCGGCATCCGCCGCGTGGGCCGCATCACGGACGAGATCTTCAAGCTCAAGGAGAACAGCGTGCTCGGGGTGCGCGGCCCCTACGGGACCGGATTTCCCATCGGGAAAATGGAGGGCAAGAACCTCGTCATCGTGATGGGCGGCCTCGGCGCCATCCCCCTGCGGTCCCTCCTGCAGTACGCGCTCGACAACCGGGACCGGTTCGCCCACCTCGCGCTCATCTACGGCGCGCGAACCCCGGCCGACATGCTGTTCCGCAAGGAATTCCTGAGCCTCATGGAGCGCGATGACATCCAGTGCCTGCTGACCGTCGACAAGGACGACACGGGCAAGTGGCCCGGGCACGTCGGCCTCCCGACCGTTCTCTTCAAGCACCTCACCGGGCTCGATCCGAAGGAAACGAACCTCGTCGTGGTCGGCCCCCCGGTCATGTACAAGTTCATCGTCGCGGAGGCGCTCAAGCTCAACATCCCCAAGCACCAGATTCTCATGTCTCTCGAGCGCCGCATGAAGTGCGGCATCGGCAAGTGCGGCCACTGCATCATCGGCGGCTACATCTACACCTGCCTCGAGGGCCCCACATTCTCGTACTGGGACGTGATCCACATGAAGGGTCTCATCTAACCGCAGGAGAGACGGTCTTGGAACGCAAGAAACTGGACATCGGCCTTTACGGGTTCACCGGCTGCAACGGCGACCAGCTCGTCATCGTGCACAGCGAGGACAAACTGCTCGACTTTTTCGGCGCGGCGAACATCAAATCGTTCTCCCTCGCCAAGAGCGACAACGACGAATCGGCGCTCGACATCGCGTTCATCGAGGGGTCCATCGCCAACCGCGAACAGGCGGAGCACGTCAAGCATATCCGCGAGCGGTCCAGGATGCTCGTGGCCATCGGCTCGTGCGCGGTGTACGGCGGCATCCAGAGCATGCACGTGAAGCCCTCATGGGAGGAACGGTTCAAGAAGGTGTACGGCAACAACAAGCTGGACGTCCGCACGCCCACGCCCTCGCTTCCGGTGGGCGAGGTGGTCAAGGTGGATTTCAGCCTGCCCGGCTGCCCCATCGACGCGGACCAGTTCTTCTACGTTTTCGGCCAGCTGCTGCGCGGCCAGACACCGGCCATGCCCGATTACCCCGTCTGCGCGGAATGCCGTTGGAAAGAAAACGAGTGCCTCCTGCTGAAGGGCATCTTCTGCGTCGGGCCGGTCACGGCGGGCGGGTGCCAGGCCGTCTGCCCGTCGCACAACCTGCCCTGCCTGGGCTGCTGGGGTCCCGTGAAGGAGGGGAACGCCGATTCCCACATCGCCCTCCTCAAGGAGAAGGGATATTCGCTTGAAGCCATCCAGAACCGGATGGGCATGCACGCGGGCGCGGGCATTCCCGAATCCGTCAAAAAACTCTTGGGAGCTTAGACCATGCGTGAAATCCTGGTGGAACCACTGGCCCGGGTGGAGGGCGACGGCGGCATCACCGTCCGCATCGACGGGGACAAGATCAAGGAAGTGAGTTTCAACGTTCTGGAAGGCACCCGGCTGGTCGAAACCCTGGTCGTCGGCAAGACGCCGGAGGAGGACGTGTCCATCGCCTGCCGGATCTGCGCGATCTGCACGCTCTCGCACCGGTACGCGGCCCTGCGCGGCCTCGAGAAGGCGCTCGGCATCACGAAACTGCCGCCCAAGGCCCAGCTGATGCGCACCCTGATGCACATGGGCGAATTCGTCGAGAGCAATTCCCTGCACGTGTTCGTGCTGGCGCTGCCGGATTTTCTGGGGTTCCCCTCGGCCATCGCCATGGCCGGAAAATACGGCAACGAGGTGCTCAAGGCCCTGGCGCTGAAGAAGTACGGGAACAAGATCATGCGCCTGACCAGCGGCCGCATGATCCACGGCGAAAATCCGACCATCGGCGGGTTCGGCCGTTACCTCGACAGGACGACCCTGCTCGAGCTCAAGAAGGAGGCCCAGGAGCAGATTGAGTTCGCGGAACTCGGCGTCCAGCTCGTCGGCGGAATCGACATCCCCTCGTATTTCGAGAAGGAAACAGTGTTCATGTGCTGTGAGCCCGGGGATGGCGAGTTCGGGGTGATGGGCGATCAGATCAGGATCTCGGACGGCAAGACGGTCCCCGTCGAGGAATACCGCAGCCTGACCAACGAACTCTTCTCGCCCCATTCCGCGGCCAAGCACTGCCTCTACCAGGGCAAGCCCTACACCGTGGGCGCCATCGCCCGGCTCAACAACCTGGGGGACAGGCTGAAGGGCCGGTCCCTGAAGCTGTATGAGAAGTACTGGAACAAGCGCTGGCTGAAGAACCCCGTGTTCAACAACCTGGCGCAGGCCATTGAACTGGTGTGGTGCCTGGAGACCATCCCGGTGCTGGTCGACGCCATCCTCGAGATCGATGAGGACCCGGCCCTGGTGAAGCCGTCCCGGATGGACGGGGAAGGCGTGGGCGCGGTGGAGGCGCCACGCGGCACCCTGTACCACAATTACCGTCTCAAGGACGGACTGGTGGCCGAGGCGAACCTTATCATCCCGACCGGCCAGAGCCTCGAGGACATCGACAAGTACCTGCGGATCGCGGTTGAGGAGCTTCTGAAGCAGAAGGCGGATGACCAGAAGATCCGCATGCAGTGCGAAATCATCGCGCGGGCGTACGACCCCTGCATCAGCTGTTCGACGCACATGGTCCGGATTGAGCGCGTCTGAGCCGACATCCCCTGAGACTGAGAAACGGGTACGGGCGCTGATCCGGTCCGGTCGCACGGTCGTCATCGGACTGGGGAACCCGGACCGGGCCGACGACGGCGCTGGAATCGAAATCGTGAGATACTGGAAGGCCCGCCCGGGAAGGCGGGCCTTTCTCGATACGGAGATGTCCGCGGAGACCATCGTGTTGGACCATCTGGCCGACCCGGAGGCCGAAACCTTTTTGTTCGTCGACGCCGCGGATTTCGGCGGAAAGCCGGGAGGTTTCCGACTGTTCGGCATCGGGGAGCAGGAACTTTTCAAGCCCGCGCTGTCCACCCATCAGGTCCCCATGGACCTTCTCATGGGCCTGATCGCGTCCCGCCGCAAGGATGTTTTCCTGCTCGGAATACAGCCCGGATCGCTTGAACCCATGGGCGAGATGACGCCCGAGGTGGTCGATACGGTCCGGCGGCTCTCGGCATGGGCTGACTGATCCCCGGCGAAACGGGGAGTTGAGGAAGGACAAAAGAAGAGGCCCGGACGCCGAAGGTCCGGGCCTCTTTCTTGTCGCCGGAAAACCGCAGAAACGCCGGCGGTTATTTTTATTTGGCTGATTTGTTCTTCATGAAGGAGACGATGAAGCCGATCGCGGAAATCGCGATGTTGATCAGGCTTCCGCCGGTTCCGTTGTTCATCTGCAGGGCCGACAGCGGGTTGTTGGCGCCCAGAAGGCCGAGCAGGCCGACGAGCCCGTTGAGGCCGCTGACCGCGGGCAGGCCGACTTTCTGCTGGCTGGCCGTGCCCTTCAAGCCGAGGAACCCGAGCGCAGCGCCGGATAGCAGGTTGAAGATGTCTCCGCCCTGCGCCGTCTGCATGGCGCTGGACGCTCCGGCGGAAGCCGTTCCGAGAAGCCCTGCCGCTCCCTGAACCAGACCGATGATCTTGACGAGATTTTTGTTCATGCCTCCTCCTCCTTGTGGGTAAAACGTTTCTTCAAGTGCGCCGACCCTCCGGCGGAATCCGGTTTGGGGCAATTACCCGGCGGCCCCGCGGGGGGCCGCCGGAACGGCTGAAATCACTTCGCCTGGGCCTCTGCCGCTTTCTTCAGCTTGTCATTCGCCATGATGGCGATCTCGACGCGGCGGTTGGCCTGACGGCCCTCGGGCGTGTCGTTGGCCACGACCGGCTGGGATTCCCCGTAGCCCATGAGCGTGAGACGGGTCGGGTCCACCTGATTTGCGCTCAGCTGGGCGGCAACGGCCTGGGCGCGTTTCTGCGACAGCTGCATGTTGAAGTCATCGCTTCCCACGTCGTCCGTGTGCCCTTCGATCAGGACGGCCGTGTCCGAGTACTTGTTCAGCGTGGCGGAAAGCCTCGTCAGGTCGGCCTTGGCCTGTTCCTGAAGCGTGGCTTCCCCTGTGTTGAACAGAAGTCCGGATTTGAACGTGATCTTGATGCCTTCGCCGACGCGCTCCACCTTGGCGCCTTCGATGTCGTTCTGGATCTCAGCCGCCTGCTTGTCCATGTAATTGCCGATGTAGGCTCCGGCCGCGCCGCCGACAGCCGCGCCCAGAATGGCGCCCAGGGCGGTGTTGCCCGTCTGCTTTCCGATGACGGCGCCGATGCCCGCGCCCGCAGCCGCGCCGATGGCCGTGCCCTGCGTGGCTTTGCTCATGCTGGCGCACGACATGAACTGGGCCGCCAGAACCGAGACGAGCAGCAGAATGACGAGTTTACGCATGTGACCCTCCTTTGATGAGATGAGACACGTATTCTTGCCGGATGGATGGCTGAAGGGCAGACCCTCCCAGGTCATGTGTCCGGTCTGCGTGAAACATTCCGCCGAATCCGGCGGATGCGTCGAAGGGAAGGGCACCCTGCTTCAGGATGCAGCGAGCGACCGCTCGCGGGTGCGTGAAACGACGATTGAGTGTTAAAGCCGGGCGAAGCCCGAGAGAATGGATTTCCTATGGATAAAATTAAGAAAATTATCGAATTTGTCAAGTGGAATCGGAGCCGCCCGGGAAGGCCCGGGCGGCCTGTTTTTACCTTGCCAGTTTCACGAGAAGCAGGATCGGAAGGCCTATGATGAGCAGGGGCAGGAGAAGGGGGATCAGCACCACGAACAGGATCAGACCGACGAGGCCCAGAACCGCGGCTCCGATGACTCCGACTCCGCCGAAGACCAGGAGCAGGACGAATCCGACGAGCAGAAGGGCCCCGACCACGGCGATGGGAGCGATGATCAGTCCGCCCAACAGCCCCAGAATGCCGTGCAGCAGCGGCGCGCCCGCCGCGAGCGCGATGAGGAGCAGGCAGAGCAGAATCAATCCGTTTCTCATGGCAGAAGCCCTCCAATCCATGTTCATAGAGTTATACGGGGCCGGAGAGCAGGGGTTGCGGGAATTTGACGGCAAATTTGAAGATTCCCGGATCATCCTGCAGTGCCCGGAAGCGTGAAGGGCAAAGGGCATAGCGCCAAGCGCAAAGGGTAAGTAAGAATGCCTCTTTTTTCCTATACCCTATGCACTCTGCGCTATGCTTTTTCTCATGAACCTGAAACCCGGAATCCGGAACCTTTCCCCCACCCCTGGATTCCCGATAAAAGAATTCGGGAATGACACCCCCTATAACCCGGAACTTTACGTAAAGACCCCTTGACATCCATATGATTTATATCTACTTTAATGCACTGACATGGTCCATGAGCGATACTACATCAGCAAGGCGCACTGGCACAACGCGCTGACCGACTGGATGCGTTCGCATGCCCTTTTCGGCCCCATGCACGGGCAGACCGGCCTCCACATGGAGAAAATCACGTCCGACAACCTACATTCGCTTGTGCTGGATCAATGCAGAACCGTTGAATCCCCGAAAGACTATCTGTTCCCGCTGCTTGAGGAATTAGCGTCCGTACCGGCGGAATCCGCGATGCCGGTTCGTATTCTGTTGGGTGTCCGCGCCTGCGATCTGAAAGCCCTGGCCTTTCTCGACCGGGCGCTCGGCGGCCCCTCGGCTGATCCCTTTTACGAAGCCCGGAGAAAGCGGATCGTGCTGGTCGGATCGGATTGCACCCAGCCGCGGCCATCCTGCTTCTGCGTCCAGGCCGGCGGTCTGCCGTATCCGACCGATGGATTCGACCTGAACATGGCCAAATTGTGGGACGGCATGGTGGTGGAAGTCGGGACGGAACGCGGCAGGGTTCTGCTCGACAATTTCGACCGCGCGCTGAAACCGACGGTGAAGGAGGAGGAGGCCGCCCAGGACAAGTGGCGCCGGGAGACGGTTCTGCGCGTCAACCGCGGGAATCCGGACGGTCCGGTGCCGGGCTTCCCCGAATCCCCCGGATTTCCGCGGGGAGACGCCGCCTTCCGGGAAACCGCGTCGGCCGACTGCGTCGAATGCGGGGCCTGCACCGCGGTCTGTCCGACCTGCCACTCCTACTTTTTCGACCTATCCGGACCCGGCGGCCGCGGATTTCACCGCAGGCGAATCGCCGACTCGTGCCTCATCCCCGGGTACGACCGCGCCGCCGGGGGGGATGAGGAAAGGGCCTCAACGGCCCTTCGATTCAGGCACAGACTGGTCTGCAAGCTGAAGCATCAGCCGGAACAGACCGGATTGTCAGGATGCACCGGATGCGGCCGGTGCATCGACGCCTGCCCGGCCGGAATCGACATGCGCACGGTTCTGCGGCGAGCGGGCGGATCCCCCGTTTCAGCGGAAACGCGGACGGAATCCGCGACGACCTGACGGAATAGGGTCGTTCGCGTCAGAGGCGCTGAGCGGCCGGCCTCCTGTCAGTGGAAAGGAATCAGCCACGGGAAGCAGGAATCCATTTTCGATCCGGAAAGCGGTCGTGGAGGAGTCGGCTGTGGCGGGGCGCGCATCCGTCCGGATCCGGCTCAGGCCGGACGGCGGATTCGGTTTTCGTCCGGGGCAGTTCGCTTTCGTCTCCATACCGGGTCTCACGGAAGCGCCGTTCAGCCCGTTCTCTCCCGCGGATGGGGAGGATCGAGTCGAATTCATCTCCCGGATGAACGGCCCGGAACGGCCGTTCGCAAAGCTGAAAGCCGGAGAGACCGTGGGAATCCGCGGCCCCTACGGCAGACCGTTTCCTTTTCATGCGTTTTCCGGCAGGGATTTTCTGTTCCTCTGCGACGCGGTCGGAATGGCCGCGGCCAGGCCGCTCCTGATCGAAAGCGCTGCCCGGCCGGAGGGGAAGGGGAGAACGCTTCTGATCCTCCTGACTGATCCAGGAGAGGATGCCGCATTCGCCGCGGAAACAGCGGCCGGATTGACGGGCGTTCAGGTGTCCGCGGCACAGGGCCTGACTGCCTTTACCGATGGATTGCCGGATCCCGCCGGCAGCGTCGCCCTGCTGTTTCTCGGCCGGCGGCCGCTGATCCAAGCCGGTCAAGCGCTCGACGCGGCCGGATTTGACCGGGAATCGATTTTCGGCCGGATCGAAAAACGCATGGCCTGCGGCATCGGGCATTGCCGCCTCTGCGCGGCCGGACCTGTTTTCACCTGCCTTGAAGGGCCCATTCTTCCCATCCGACGGCTGATTCCTGAAATCTTCGCGCCGGGGACCGCATGAGCGGGGTTCTGGTCATCGACATCGATCGATGCCGTGAATGCGGGTCCTGCAAGGTGCCCTGCAGTTATACTCTGCATCCGGAGAACAACGGAATCCTTCGATTGAGAGAGATCGCGGAATTCGCGCTGTCCTGCAGGCGATGCGTCCGCCCGCCGTGCGTGCGCGCCTGTCCGGCATCGGCGCTGCAGCGGACGCCCTCGGACGGCCTCATCACCCGCAGGCCGGACCGGTGCGTGTCGTGCGGATCCTGCGCTTTTTCATGCCCGTTCGGCGCCATTCCGACGGAAGTGCTGATCTCCCCCGAATCGGTGTGCGACCTTTGCGCGGGCCGGCTCGCTGAAGGAGAGAGCCCGGTCTGCGTCGGCGCATGCGGCCGCGGAGCCGTTTCTTTCGTGCCCCGGGAGAAAGCGTCCGGTGTGGAGCTGCGCGCGGGTTCTGTCCCATTTTTCGCGGTCGGAAAATCCTGGAAAAAACAGCCGGGAAGCGCGATATGAACGGATCCGCTTTGACACGCCTTCTGTTCCCGGGCCTTCTTTTCGTGCTGGCGGGCGCGCTTCTCGCGGGCTGGATCGAGCGGAAGGTCCGCGCCCGGCTTGAATTCCGGCAGGGTCCGCCGCCGCTGCAAACGCTGACCGATTGGATCAAGCTGTCGGTCAAACGGCCCGAGGGCCGCCGGACTCTGAGGGGCCTTCTGCGGACAGCCGCGGCCGCGGCCGGCCTGGCCGGTGCATTCGGCTTCGGCATTCTCGTCTGGCAGAACCGGTTTATCCCCTTCAGCGGTTTCGCGGGAGATTTCTTCGCGTGGCTGGTCTGCTTTTCCGCGGCCTCGCTTCTGCCGGACCTCGCGGATACGGCGGGCCGGGGCCGTTCCCGGTGCGGGCCGGGATCCTTTAATATTCGCATCACATCCATCTTTCCCCTGTTCATCGCGTGGGGAGTCCCCCATCTCGGAGCCGGCGCTTCGTTCGGCATTCCGGACCTGATCCGATCCCAGTCCGTTTACGGCCCCGCGGTCTTGTCCCCCGAGGGCGGGCTCGCCTTCATGGTGTCTTTTATATCGGTTTTCACCGCTGTCCGTTCCGCGGATTCCGGCGGGTCCGAAGCCGGACTGCGGATCGCCGGACACGCGGCGGAACCCCATCCGGGAATCCGGATCGCGCTGGCCGGCATGAGCCGTCTCCTCCTGCTGTTCACCGTGCCCGAAGCGATGGTCCTTCTGTTCACGGGAGGCGCTTCGGCGACGGGCCATTGGGTGTCGGGTCTTTTGTACCTCACGGTTTTTCTGGCGTTGGTTGCCATCCCGAACCTCGGCCCAGCCAGAACCCGCGGCCGATCGCTTCGGGCGCATCTTGGCCCCCTGACACTGGCGGCCCTGGCCGCCGTCGGCCTGGCCCTCATCCAACGGTAAGCGATGGGCATCCGCCTGCAAATCGTCACACGTTCCCTTTGGATATACCCGGTGGTGGCCGGGGGCTGCAACGGCTGTCACCTGGAGATACTGGCATGCCTGGGACCGAGATACGACCTGGAACGGTTCGGTGTCCGCATCGCCCCGTCGCCGAACCTGGCGGACGCGATCCTCGTGTCCGGATCCCTGATTCATCCGGACGACCGGCGGCTGAAACGCATGGTGCTCGAGATGGCCGGACCCAGCCTGGTGCTGGCAGTCGGCACCTGCAGCCTTGATCGGGGACTGTTCAGGGACGGGGCGGTTCAGACCCACGCCGCGGATTCCATCCTGCGGATCGATCTGCACATACCCGGTTGTCCCCCGAGGCCGGAGGCGGTCATCGCCGGATTCGGCAAAATCATCCGATTGATCCGGCAGAATCCCGACATATGAGCTGGAAGGAAATAGAAAAGGATCTGCTCGAGCGGTTCGGAGACGATTTCTCCGGGTGGGAGTGGTCCAGGATCAGCCGGGTCCGGGCCAGCCTGCGACCCGGAGCCCTGCCGGCCGCGGCGCGGTTCCTGGCGGAGAGCGGCCGCGTCCGGTTCATTTCCGCGACGGCTCTGCAGACCGCGGCCGGGGCGGTTGATGTCTGGTACCATTTCGATTTTTACCAGACCGCGCAGGTCCTTTCGATCCGGGTCACGGCGCCGCAGGACGACCCGGTTCTTGCCTCCATCTCGGACGTCTGGCCCAACGCCGGGTGGAGCGAGCAGGAGGCGGCGCGGGCTTTCGGCATCCGGTTCAGAAAAGACACGGG
Organism: bacterium; assembly: GCA_030372965.1. Classification (GTDB taxonomy): domain Bacteria; phylum Zhuqueibacterota; class QNDG01; order QNDG01; family DTFT01; genus JAFGAX01. The sequence continues at coordinate 20,767 of JAUCQC010000174.1, read as the reverse complement.
CGCCTCCCGGGCCGGCGGCAGACAGAAGGAGAAGGCCGGATGACGGAACCCGCGGCACTGGAAATAACGCACCCCGAATTCTGGGCCGGCGACCTTTTCCGGATTCACGCCGCGGAGGGCCGGGTCGTCCGGCTTGACGTGGTGACGGGGGTCCGGCACCGCGGAATCGAGAAACTTGCGGAAACGAAGTCCTGGAGCCGGCTCATCCCACTGCTCGAACGGATATGCGGCATCTGCAGCGCGAGCCATCCGGCCGCGCTGGTGCGGGCCGTCGAGGAACTGGCCGAGGTCCGTCCGCCGGAACGGGCGCAGTACATCCGCACTTTATCCTGCGAGCTGGAACGGCTGCAGTCGCACCTGCTGTGGTTCGCCACGCTCGGGCACCTGGCGGGTTTTGAAACGCTGTGGATGTGGACATGGCGGTATCGCGAGGAACTTCTCGTCCTGAACGAGCGGATATCCGGCAACCGCCTCATCCCGTCCCTGATCGTTCCGGGAGGCGTCAGGCGCGACCTCGACGGGGACATGAAGGCCCATGCGCGACGCGCCCTGGAAAAGTTCCGGCCCGCGCTCGATCTGCTGGACAGCCAGCTGTCCACGGATCCCGTTCTGCGCTCGAGAATGCGCGGCATCGGCGTGCTGGACGAGGAGACCGCCCGGAAAAACGGCGCGGTGGGGCCGATGGCCCGGGCTTCGGGCGTGGCCCTCGATGTCCGGAAAGACGACCCCTATTTCGCCTACCCGTGGGTGGACTGGAATCTGTCCCTCCGGGCCGATGGAGATGTTCAGTCCAGGGCGGAGGTCAGGCTGGAAGAAATGCGCGAATCCCTCGACATCTGCGTCCAGTGCCTCGAACGGATGCGGCCGGGACCCGTGCTCGCCGAACTGCCGCGGGTCCCGGCCGGGATGGCCGTCAGCCGCGTCGAGGCGCCGCGCGGGGAGCTGTTTAACTGCGTGGTGAGCGACGGCTCAGCGGCGCCGGTGCGCCTTCAGATCCGTCCGCCCAGCGCGCCGAATCTCAAGGCGATCGAAGCCGTCTGTCCCGGCACGGATCTGGAGGACATTGCGATCGTGCTGGCCTCGGCGGATCCATGCACCGGCTGCGCGGAGCGGGTGACGGTCATCGACGCGTCGGGCGCGGCCGGGCCGGATCCGGTCCGGCTCTCCCGCGTCAAAACGGCCCGGAGCCGGACGGCATGAAACGCCTGATGAAGATGAGGGATATCCGAGAGGCGCTCCGGTCGCTCTTCTCGACGCCGGTCACCACGGATTTTCCGAAAACGAGACGGCCGCCGGAAGCCGGATTCAGGGGCAAGCCCCTGTTCGACGAAGCCGGATGCGTCGCGTGCGGTTCGTGCGGCCGCGTTTGCCCGTCCGGGGCCATCCGCGTCCATGATCCGAAACCCGGGGCTTCCGGCCGGAAGGCGAGGGCCGGCCGGCGCATGGAAGTTCGGTACGACGCCTGCCATTTCTGCGGGCTCTGCGAAGAAAACTGCATCACCGGCAGGGGCATCCGGATGACGGACGGCTTCGACCTCGCGCTCATCGACAGGACCCTGGCCTCCGAACTGATCGAAAAGGAAATGGTTTTCTGCGAAGGGTGCGGCCGCGGCGTCACCACGGCCGCCCACCTGCGGTGGATCCGCGGCCGCCTCGGGGAAATGGCTTCCGCCAATCCGTCCCTGACCCGGATTCAGCAGGAACCCCGCCTGACGTTCCCGGCCTCCCCGGCGGCAAAGCCTCCGGATCGGGGCGATGACGTGAAAATTCTGTGCCCGGACTGCAGAAGGAAAGTCCGGTCGGCCGGCGGGTGATCACCGCCGGGTTTCCCGTCCGCATTTCGTCGAAGGGAGTCCATCATGAAGAAAAAGGTCGTCCTGGCGCATGACATGGGAACCAGCGCGGACAAGGCCGTCCTGGTCACCGTGACGGGCGAGATACTCGACGCCGTCACGATGCATTATCCGCTTTCGCATCCACAACCCACCTGGGCCGAGCAGAACCCGGAGGACTGGTGGAATGCCGTGGGCGCGACGACACGGGCCGTTCTCCGCAGGGCCCGCGTGAAGCCCGAGGATGTGGTGGCCGTCATTTTCTCCTCCCAGACACAGGTGCTGGTGCCTCTGGACGGGGGCGGAAAGCCCCTACGGCCCGCGATGTCGTGGTTGGACAGCCGCAGCGCGGAAATCCTGAGGGAGGAGCTCTGGAAGGCCCCGAGGGTCATGGGCTACAATCTGCCCCGGCTGCTGCGTTACATCCGCGTCACCGGCGGGAGCCCGGGACAGACGGGCAAGGACCAGATCGGCAAGATTCTGTGGCTGAGGCGGCACGAACCGGACGTGTTCCGCCAGGCGGCCAAGTTCGTTGATGCCAAGGATTACATCAATTTCCGCCTGACCGGATCGCTGTGCACGTCCGTCGACATCGCCTACCTCTGGTGGTTCATGGACTCCCGCAGGATGCGGAACCGCTGGGACCCGAAGCTGTGCCGGCTCGCGGGCATCGCGCCGGACCGCCTGGCCGAGATCCGCGAGAGCGTCGCCGTGGCGGGACGGATCACCCGCGAGGCCGCCCGGCACACCGGGCTCGCCCAGGGGACGCCCGTGGTGAACGGGTGCGGGGACCTGGCCGCTTCGGCGCTGGGTTCGGGCGCCCTCGGGGACGGGGAGCTGTTTCTCAATCTCGGCACCAGCGGCTGGGTGGCCGGGCACGCCTCGAACCGGAAAATCGACATCCCGCATTACACGGGCTGCATCGGCAGCGCGTGGCCCCGGAAATACTATCTCGGCATGGCGCACCAGGAGACGGCCGGCGTCTGCCTCGAATGGCTCAAGAACAAGGTGCTTTACCACGAGAAACAGCTCAAGAAGGAGAGCCGGGTCGGTTCCGTCTACGAGATCCTCGACCGGCTCGCCGAGAAGGCCGGCCCGGGCGCGGGCGGCCTGATGTTCACGCCCTGGATGTTCGGTGAACGGTGCCCGATCGACGACGAATTCGCGCGCGCAGGGCTCTATAACATCGGTCTCAATCATTCGCGGGAGCACATGGTCCGCGCGGTGTTCGAGGGCATCGCCTTCAATTCGCGCTGGGCCATGGAGACGATCGAAGCGATGTACGGCCGTGTCCCCAAGCTGAATTTCACCGGCGGCGTGGCGCAGAGCGATGTCTGGTGCCAGATCATCGCGGATGTGACGAACCGCGAGATTCACCGGGTGTCCAATCCGCAGCAGGCGGGAGCCCGGGGCATCGCGCTTCTGGCGTCGCTGGCCATGGGGTACATCGAATCCTTCGAGGCCATCGCGAACCACATTAAAATCAATCGCATCTTCCGCCCGAATCCGTCCCACCGCCAGCTCTACGACCGGCTGTTCCGGGAATACAGGAATCTGCACAGGCAGAACAAGGGGTGGTTCAGGAGGATGAATAAGGCATAGAAGCAGTTCAAAGTTCAAGGTTCAACGTTCAAAGAATATGCGTATGGAGTATAGGGAGGGTGTCATCCCCGAAGTCTCTGGTCGGGGATCCAGGGTGGGGGAAAAGGGCTGCAGGTCTGAAATGGCTCGCGTTTCTCGGCGAGCCTTTCGGACATTCCTGCCGTGCGTTTGACTTTAAACCTTCAGGAGCCTACGGTGAAAAAACCGATGATCACCGAGAATATCCAGGACTACTGCGCCGATGGCGTGAGCTGGAGCGAGGAAATGGTGCCGGTGTCGGAACAGGTTCGGCTTCGTGTGATCACGTTCCGGCCGCCGAAACCCTCCTCCAGCCCGACGGTTGTATTCGTTCCCGGCTGGATCACGCTCATGGCGGCCTGGAAGGACGTGCTTCGGGAGATGACAAAGGACTTCACGGTCCACTACGTGGAAACGCGGGAGAAGATATCCTCCGATGTGTCCGGAAGAGTTCCCTATACGGTCGAGGCGCTCGGAAGGGACATCGACGCGTTCGTTTCGCGCCTGTCGCCGGCGGACGGCCGGTATGTCCTGTTCGGGAGTTCCCTGGGCGCCACCGTGGTGCTCGACTGCGTGCGGTTCATCCGCGTCCGGCCGAAATGCGTCGTCGTCGTGGGGCCGAACGCGGAGTTCCGGGTTCATTGGTGGGGGAAGATCGTCATCGCGCTTTTCTGGCCGCCCAGTTACGGAATCATGAAGCGTTTCGTCAAGTGGTACTTGCGCAATTTCCGCCTGGATGTCGGGAGCGACCGGGCCCAATACGAAAAGTACTGCAACAATCTGGACGCGGCGGACCCCTGGAAGCTCAGGCGCGCGGCCTGGGCGTTCTCATCGTATAAAATATGGGACCTGCTCCCGAAAATCGACCTGCCGGTTTTTCTGGTCTCGGCCTCGAAGGACAAGCTTCACGAGCCGGAAAATCTGAAGCGGATGGCCGGCCTGATTCCGAAGTGCACGGTGGCGGATTTCGAGACCAACCGGGGGACGCACAGCGCTGAAATGGTTCAGGCCATGCGGCGGTATCTGGAAAAGATTTAATGCATGTCATGCGATCGATGCGGCATGTCGACCGCTTCACGCATGTTCGGTTTATCCTGTCGACGAAAAAAAGCCTCCCGCGGGTTGAAAGATACCCGCGGGAGGCTTTTGGGTTTCATTCAACCTCCGGGAGGCTGAAAGCCTCCCGGAGGTCTTTTCAGCTTACTTCACCAGAAGCATTCTCTGCACGGCGCGGAATCCATCGGTCTGCATGACTGCGAAATACACGCCGCTCGCCAGATTTGAAGCATCCAGCAGGACAACATGTTCTCCCGCTGTCCGTTTGCCATCCACCAGGACAATCGCTTCCCGGCCCCGCACGTCATGGATTTTGAGCGTGACATGCTGATCCTTCGGCAGGACGAACCTGATCTGTGTGGACGGATTGAACGGATTCGGGAAATTGGGATGGAGGACCGGCCGTAAAGGTAGCCACGCACCATCCCGGTCTTCCACCGCGCTCGGGGGTTTGCTGGTGGATGTGCCGGGATTCGTCACGGACGCGAACACACCCGGAGCCGGACTCCCTGTCGTCCATGCCCCGGACGGATCCTGCAATTCGACACCGTTGGAGAAAGTGTCACCGTCCGAATCCAACGCCGCGAGCGCGGCCCCCCAGATCACGTTGCCGTTCGCATTCACTTCGGTCAGGTACCCGGATTGGATCGTCAGTCCGAAGGCATTCCTCGGCCCGCCCATGCCGTTGTGACAGTTGCCGCAGGTGAACTTGGAACCGTTGGGAATCTGGTTGACACGTTTGTCCCTCGCGATACCGTTCATGGAAAACAAGGAAAGGGACAGGCCCATTAAAAACAGTCGTTTGAGCATTCCCGCCTCCTCCTTTTAGGTATGGAAGACTCTGGATGCCTTATGCGAATTATTAAAACATCCGGAAATAATAATGAATTCCCGGGACAAACGCAACTGATTTCATTCGATAATAAAGAACCTCCCGGAGGCATCGAGCCTCCGGGAGGCGGAAGGATTCGGTGGGATTGGGGCTACTTCCAGTCGAATATGCCCTCGCTGAACTTCATCCTGAGCACAAGATAGAGATTGGAATAGCTGTATTCCGAATAGGCGAAATCGGGGTCGTCGAGTTTCTTGAAAACATAGCCGATGCCCGCGGTCATGTTCTTTTTCAGCAGATAGCTGATGTCCGCGGCCGCGCCCGTCTTGCTCTGGCCGGCAGGCGACAGGGTGACCACCCGCAGATCGATGCCGGTGCTCCAGCGCGGCATCCAGGAGAATTCCGCGCGCAGCGCGTAGAGCGCGGTGGTGGTGCGGCTGGAGAACAGGCCCATTTCCTCGTCGAGCAGGCGTCGGAGCGCGAACCGGGCCCCAAATTCCAGCCTCGGCGCGGGTTCCCAGTAGGCGTGGGCCGAAACGATGGCCCGGTCCAGCCGCGTCTTCGGCGCCACGTGCGTGTTCTTGTCCGTGAGAACCTGCATCTTCGCGATGCCGTTGAACGCGTCGCCGCGTTCCGGCCGGAAGGCCATGCCGATCTGGTATTCGTTGCGGTTCCAGACGTCGCCCGACTTCTTCAGGTATTCGGCCCCGGTCAGCTCCATCCGTCCGATGGCGCTCAGGCCGTCCATGAGCCGGCTCTCCCCGCCCAGGCTGAGCACGCGCTTGCGAAGAATCCTGTCCTGGCGCATCTCGAATTTTCCCGCGGCTTTCCAGGGCTTGTCGGGCAGGTATTCCAGGGCAACGGAAACCGCGTTGTTCTCCGGGGTGGGCACCTCGAGTGAGTCGACGGTCGCCACGCTTTCGAGCGCGAGGTTGAGCGTCAGGTCTGGGCGCACGGCCCATTTGTTCTTCAATCCGATGGAGGCGCGGCTCAAATCCTCGCCCGTGACCCCGCCGATCTCGTATTTGCCGGTCATGAGGGTGTTCTTGCCGAAGCGGGAATCGACGCCCAGGAGGGTCTGCGTGCGGCGCCCGGAGCCGCTGAGCAGCCGTTCCTTGGCGAAAAATTGGATCCGTTGGGTCAGGTCCACGCGGATGCCGACAGCCGTTCCGGTGGGCAGGGAGGTCCGGCCCTCGGCCAGGTTCTGGTCGTGCTCCAGCGTTGTCGAGAGGCGCTTCCACCACCGATGGCTGAGCTGAGCCTTCAGCATCTTGGAGCGGTAGTCCCGGGCGGTGGCCGAATCCGCCCCGGCCCGGCTCCGCTCCGCGTCTTCGTAGCCGATCTTCGCGGTCGTCGCCTCGCCGAACGCGTATTCGTAGAACGCGCCCGCGACCCGGGTGCTGTTTTCGTTCACCGTGCCCCGCTCGTTCGACTGACGGTAGGCCTGCGACTGGATGCGTCCGAACTTCCCGAGGCGGAGCGTGTGGTCCATCCCGACTTTCTCGCTCCCGACCTGGAACGCGCTTCCGGTCAGGGACGGGTTCTCGAAGTCCTCGTCCACGCGGCGGTAATACCCGTTCGACTCGAGCCCGGAAAAGGGCTTGAGCTTCAATTCGACGCGCACGGCGCCGCCGTTCCGCTTCTCCCCGTCGAAACCGGAGGAGAGACTGCGCGCCGCCTCGCCGCTCAGCGCGATCCGCCGGCCGATGGGAAGCGAAAGATCCGCGCCCGCGAGCACGTAGTTGGAGGGCTTCTTCTCCTCGAAGACCAGGGTCGACCCGAGCCGGATCCCCTTCTTCCAGTCGCCCTCGTACCGGAGCCCGCCGATCACGTTCCGGGCCGCGCCCCCGCGGTACTCGTACGAGGCGACGATCCACACCGGGTTGCCCCCGGCGTCCTGGCTCGACACCGGCTGCCTGAACATGAGGGTGCCGTCCACGTAGTTGATGTCGTAGTCCTGGAACCGCACCAGCTCGTCGGACGACAGGATCCGCTCGGGATGGTAGCGGTCGCGCGTCTCGATCCTCACCTTGTCGGAGTTGACCGTGATGCGGCCGCCGGACAGGAAATAGAATCCGGAAATACCCTCGCCCCGGATCTCGTCCAGCCGCATGGTTCGGTCGTTGAGCGTGGAGAAGCCGCTGAGGCTCTGGCCCTTCCAGGAGAGACGGCCGAAGACGCCGTTGAAGGAACGGTCGTATTTCGCGAACTCGGCGGTCCGGAACTGCGTGTTGAAGTCGCCCGCCGCGAGGAAGGACTCGTTCCGCTCGATCTTGCCGTAGAACTTGGACTGGGTCTGCGCGTCCCAGGTCAGCGTGCTGGCGTCGCCGTACAGGGCGTACTGCTTTTCGGGATCCAGGTCGCGGAAAAGCTGGTTTTCCCGCGTCCGCCGGCTGTCGAATGAGACCGTGGCCATGTATTTCTTCGCCACCGCGCCCTTCGCGTACACCGCCATCCGGCCGCTCACCGGGAGTCCCCGCCATTCCCCCTCCTGCGCGGTCCAGTCGGCCAGGGTGAATTTCGGGAAGCCGGGATCCCTCAGCCCCCATTGCCGGCCGGACACGGCCGCGTCCGCGGAGCCCACCAGGATCAGCGGGCTCAGGGGAGTGGTGTACCGGACGGGCACGGCGAGCGACGCCTGCCCGACCCGCACGACGGCCTCCTCGCGGCCGACGGCCCGGGCCGCGCGGATTCTAAATTCGGCGCGACCGTCCGTCACCGGCACCTGGATGCCCGCGGAAAGGGAATTCAGATCCGGGTCCGCGACGGATCCGACGGCGATGCTCACGTCCGCGGATTTCAGGCGACGGACGGGGAATCCCCAGGCGTCCTCCACCCGGACCCGGACGACGGCCGTGGACTGGCTGTCGGCCGGAAGCTCCACCCCCGATCCCTCCAGCTTCAGTGACGCCGGAGCGCCGACGATGTGCACGGACTGAACGGCCTCGAACATCCGGCCGCCGGCGCCGACAGCGCGGGCGCGGAGTTCCACGGGGCCTTCCGGAACCGGAATGTTCAGGAAGTCGTGCCGGCCGTCTATCCGGATTTCCCCGGAATCGGCGGGCGCGCCGTTCACGAAGAGCCAGGCCCTGGCGCCCGGTTTTCCGGATACGATCACGGCGATGCGCCCCTGCTCCAGAACGCTGTTCTTCTTCGGCGACTTGATCGAGAGCTGTCCGGACGCCGGCGCCGCGGCCGCCAGAACGGCGCACAGAAGCGGCGGGATCCATTTTCGGTTCAGGTTCTTCATGCCCGGATCACCTGCTCTTCTCAATCGTGAAATTCGCCTTGGCCATGCCGCCGGGCGGAACCAGGACGAGGCGCGATTTCGGGTCGTCGAGGAAATTGAAGTCCGACACGGTGACCCTTGTTCCCGCGGGAAGGGTTTTTTCGTTCAGCCGGACGACGTGCTGGCCCTCCCCGACGTCCGGGATGGAAAACTTGCCGAAGGTATCCGTCCGGACGCGCGTTCCGTCCTCGAGGACCAGCTCGATGTTGCCGACTCCGGGCTCCCCTCGGTCATGCGAAGCGTTCCCGTCCAGGTCCTCGTACACCTTGCCGATGATCAGGCCGCGCTCGTCGAACGCGCCCCCGGACACGAGCACGGCCGCGCTGGCTTCGGGGGAGACCACGAGGACGCCGCCCGCCGCCGAGGCCGAGGCCGTCACGAGATTTTTCAGCTCCCCGCGGCCCGCGGAGAGTCCGATACGGACCCGGTATTTGACCTGCATGCTTCCGCCCGGGGGGACGGAGCGTTCGATCGTCCACGTCATCAGGGGCAGGCCGCCGGATTCCGCGATGGACGGATCCGGCCCCGGAATCGAGTCGATCCGGGTCGTGCCGGGTTCGTAGCGGAAGCCCCTGGGAAGGCGGTCGTATACCGTGAGGGAGAACAGGGAATCGTCCGCGCTCCGGTTCAGGCAGGTGACGGTGTAGGTCAGGACGTCGCCTCCCTGGGCCGTCTTCCGGTTCACGGTCTTGCGGATGTCCAGGAAGGACCGGACGATACGCGTCCGTGCCCGGGTGCGGGGATGGTCCGCGCTCAGGGCGGTGTCGCCGTCGCAGACGGCCCGCGCCGTGTTCTCGATTTCCAGGACTCCGGGCGCCAGGCCGGGCCGGACCACGGCTTTCAGGACGATGGAGTCCGGAAGGCCCGCGGCGAGGCCCGATTGGACGAATTCCAGGAGGTTCGTGACCGGATCGTAGGAAACCAGCCTGGCGGAGGGTTTCAGCAGAACGGATTCGGGAACCAGAGCGAGTTCGGCCGGCAGGAAGTCCGTGATCCGAATCTCGCCCGTCACATCCCTGTCCGGCACGCCGAAATGAAGAACATAGGAGAGGGTGTCACCGGGAACCGCGGCGGTCTTGTCCACGGTTTTCGACAGCCAGAGGCCGTTCCCAGGCAGAACGGTCACCGCCGCGTCCGTCACGCGGATCGCGCCCGTGGAGTGCACGCAGGTCAGCCAGGCGATGTTATCCACGCGCGTACGCGAGCCCAGCCTATCCGTGACGCGGACGTCCAGGAACACCGTGTCCCGGTCCCCAGGAAACAGGTCCGGAAGCCGCCACACCACGGCGCCGGTTGAACCGGACCGTCCGGCTCCGTCTGCGGCCGGATCGGACCCCGAAGCCGCCCCCGTTTTGGCCGCGCCCGCCACGGTGCCCGCCGATGCGTCGAACGTCCAGTCGGCCGTGGCGCCGACGAATTCGAGATACTCCGGCAGGGTGTCGGTCAGGACCGGGTTGTACGCCGGGATGTCGCCGATGTTCGATGACACCAGGCGGTACCGAATCGTGTCGCCGATGAAGGTGGTGCGGGGTTCCGTGATCTCCAGGGCCAGCACCGGCGGCGAGAACACGGTGATCCCCCAGCGGGAACTGTCCTGGGCTCCGGCGGAGGAAAGCGCCCAAACCCGGTTGTCGATGAAGGTGCTGTCCGGAACCGGCCTGGGAACGGTCACGGTGAGGCGGAGCGTGTCGTGGAATCCCGGGGAAAGGTTCCGCAACGTCCAGGTCATGACGCTGTCCCGGAGGATTCCGCCGTGCGTCGCGGACACGAATCGCAGTCGCGGATTCAGGGTGTCGAGGATCGTGACGGTCGCGGAGGGGGCCGGGACGCCATTCGTCAGGATCAGGTCGTAGGTCAGGGTGTCGCCGGCCCACCAGGTCCGTTTCTCCGCCCGCTTGATGATTTTGATGCCGGATCCGATGTTCCGGAACGCCGCGGCCGCGGAAGCGAGGACAGGCCCGGTCTCGGCAGAGGTGAACCGGGCTGTGTTCCGTATCGTGTCCCCGGACACGGTCGCGGAAACCCGGGCCCGGAGTCGGAACTCACGGCTCGTCCGGTAATCCAGGGAACCGATTGTCCATGTCAGACCCCCGCCGGATGTGTCCGCGGCCGGATCGCACGAAACCAGGTCCAGGCCGGCGGGCAGGACATCTGAGACGGTGATGGAATGGAGGATCTCCGTGCCGGTGTTCGACGCGGTCAGCCGGTACTCGAGCGTGTCGCCAGGGGCGCATTCGGAAACATCGACGCGTTTTTCGAAGAGAACACCCGGTTTCGAGGTCACGCGGATTTCCCAGGCCGAGCTGTCCCGCGCGCCGAAAGCCGCGCGCGCCCAGGCTTCGTTCCGGATGCGGGTTCCGTCGCGGAGGGGAACCGCGATCGCGGCTGTGAGCCTCAGCGTGTCTCCGAAGTCCGGCTCGAGCCCGGTGAAACGCCAGGTGACGATGCTGTCGGCGCAGACGCCGCCGTGTGAGGCGCGCAGGAAGGCCAGCTCGGCCGGCAAAGTGTCGGTCACGGTGACGTCCATCAGCGGGCGCACGCCGGCGCCCCGCAGGACCAGGCTGTAGCGGACGGTGTCGCCGGCGGCATAGACGGAGTCGCGCGCCAGCTTGGTCAGTTCGATGCCGGCGCCGGTTCCGAGCGAGACCGCGGCGGCCGAGGCCGTGTCGGAGGCGGCTTCGGAGGAGACGAGCACGGCGCGGTTCACGAGGGTGTCGCCGGCCGCACCGGAGAGGGCGCGGGCCAGGAGGGTCAGGCGGGCCTGCCCGTCTTTCGGGAGAAGGTCGACCGTCCAGGAGACGACGGATCCGTCGACGTCCACGGTCCGGTCGGATGAGAGGAATGTCAGCCCTTCGGGCAGAGTGTCGCGGACCGCCACGCGGGTCAGGTCCGTGACGCCGGTGTTGCGGGCCGTCAGGGCGTAGGCGAGCGTGTCGCCCGCGTAGAAGCGCCGCGGCGAAACGGTCTTCGAGAGATCCGCCTCGGACCACGGAATCCAGCGGACGGAAACGGGCGCCGACCGGCCGGCCGGCGTCCCGTCCGCCGAATAGGAGACTCGGTTGATTATGGTTTCGCTGTAATCGGACTTCAGAACCCGGCAATGGAGCCGGAGTGTGACGGACGCGCCGGGATCAATCGAGGGAATGACCCACTCGACCGCGTTCCCCCGGACCGTGCCCGCCGGAACGGATGAAACGTGGGAGAGCATGACGGGAAGCGAGTCCGTGATCGTGACACGGGTCAGGGGGGCGGTTCCCGCGTTTCTCGCGGTAATCTCGTACGCGAGGGTGTCGCCCGCGGAAACGGACGGCCTGGAGGCGGTCTTCACCACCTCCAGCGCGCCCGCCATGACTTCGGTCACGACCGTGTCGGTCGGCAGGGTGACCACCGTGCCGGCGCCGCCGTCATACGACACAAAGGCCGTATTCACGATGGCGGCGCCGGCCGGGGCCTGTGCTCCCCACGCCGAGCCGGTCAGGATCGCGGTGAACAATCCGGACAGCAGGGAATATGTACTGTTCCGTCTCTTCATGTCTCCCGGTCAACGCCCCGAAGGGCGTTCAGTCGATGGTCACCTGGAACCGGACCGTGACCGAGCCGGCCGCGTCGACCGAACCCACGCCGAAAATGGCCGTGGTGCCGTCGCACTCGCTTTCGTCGGTCGGCGAATCGGACGCGTCCGTCTGCTGGGACGCGCCGATGTACATGCTGTTGGCCACGTAGGTGGTGTTGGCCGGAATCGCGTCCTTGATGATGACGTTCGAAGCGGCACCGGTTCCGCTGTTGGTGATCTCAACCGTGTAGGTCAGCGTGGTTCCCGGGGGCTGGTTGCCGGCGGGGGACACTTCCTTGTCGAGGCTGAGGACGGGCGCCGTCACCGTGGTGGTGCCGGTCTCGTCGCTGGTGGCCGAGTTGCCGTCGGAAGTAGCGCGGAACACCGAGGCGTCCACGGTCGCGTCCGCCGTTCCGGCCGGGATCGTGGCCACGGCCCACATGCCCTGCGAACCGCCCGAGGCGATGGACCCCGTGTTCGTGGCGGCCGCGTCGCCGGCGTCGAAAATGCCGTTGTCGTTGGCGTCGATGTAGAACGTCCACGACCAGGTCTGGGTGCTCGACACGTTGGAGAGCGTGTAGCTGTCCGAGCCGTTTCCGGAGTTGTTCACCATGACCAGGTAGCGGATCACGTCGCCGGGATCGCCGCTCTGAGAGGCCGGGGCGATGTCGGTCGAGAAATCGTAAATTTGATTGACGGTTCCGCCGCCGCCGTTGGTACCGTCCGCAACAGCGACGACCTGGGTGTACGGCTGGCCGGCGCTGTCGTTGTAGTCGAGCGTGATCTGGTTGGTGATGACGGTCCCGGCGGGAAGGGGAGAGTTCACGCGGACCTGATAGGTGATGACGCCTGAACCACCGACGGCCACGTTGCCGACCGACACCGGAACGCCCGAGCCCGTGCCCGTGGGCGTGCCGTTGAGCTCCACATTGCCCACCCAGGTGCAGTTGGCAGGCACCGGAAGGGCGACGGAAACGCCATAGGCTGTTTCGGAGTTGCCGTCATTGCTGTTCCCGTAGGTGACCGTGTACGTGATCAGGTCGCCCGGATTCTTGGCGGTGCCGTCCGGGGACAGGGTGGCGGTCATCAGGGCGGCCTGGACCGTCGTGGTCAGAAGGGAGTTGTCCGTCGCCGCCGCGCTGTTCTGCGAAACCGCGGTCACGGTGGTGGCGTAGGTCTCGCCCTGCGTGCCGTCGGCGTCCGAGACCGTGACGACGAGATTGTACACGGCGTCCGCGGCCAGAAGCGTGGTTTCGGTCACCTCGGGCTCACCCGAGTCGTAGGCCTGGTTACCGTTCGTGTCCTCGTAAATGTGCACGGTGTAACCGGCTCCAACCGTCACCTGGGAGAGGTCGAACGTGTCCGGGCCGTTGCCGGTGTTCTCGACCGTCAAGGCGTAGGTCACGCTCTGGTTCCTGGGCAGGTCCTTTGCCTGGGTCATCTCGACGTCCACGCCGTAGACCTGGGCCACGACGGTGGTCACCTCATCCGACTCGATCCTGGATGCGGGGTCGTCGACGTCCGCGATGACGTTGCCGTTGGCGTCGCTGTATCCGCCATAGGCTTTGTTCTTGATCTCCGTCCCGGCGGGCGTGCCCGCCGCGAACGTCTGCGCCGCGAGCCCGAAGGCCAGCAGGACAGTCATTGCGATTGACAGCTTGCGGTTCATGTTTGTCGCTCCTTGGTTTGATTGCGTTGGATTGTTACAGCTTGACCGGCTGCCGGTCCGAGGCGCCGGTTCCTTCAACCGCTGACCCCGCGGTTACGGAGGCCCGTGATTGATGGATCCTCCGGACTCTTCGAGGAATCTCATGAAGAAACCTCCTTTTCTGTTTTTATTGTTTTATGGATTGAATTCGTTTTCATTCAACGACCGCCCGGAAAGACAGCGGTTTTTGGCCACCGGGCGGGAGATTGTCCCTGAGAATCCACTTGATGTGGGTGACTTCCTCGTTGCGCGCCGGCCTTTCGATCCTGACGCCGTTGGCGTTGGTGGCCGAGACCATCACCGGCCAGACCGCATAGGCCATGCCCTTGTTGACGGAAAAAACGATGCGGCAGTTCTCGCCCCGGGCCGAATCGATGACATACCGCACGCCTTCGGGCACGGGGTCCACGACCTCGGGCCGGACCATGACGGCCGTGCCCGCGTTCTTCGCGAGAATGACGTATTCGATAGTGTCGCCCGGCGCGTAGGACACGGGCGATTTGCCGGATCGTTCGTCCGCGGTCATGTTGACCTTACGCTCGGAGACGTCCAGCTGAAGTTTCGGCTGCCCCTGGCTGAACGCCTGTACGGCCGCGAGGGCCAGTCCCAGAAACAGGAAGGGTCGGGTGCGGTTCATGGTGTTTCTCCCTTTGTGGATGGTGGTCATTGTATCCTCACTTTGAATGTGACTTCGCCGGATTCGGCCGGCGCCAGAGCCGTGGGGCGCTGAAAACGGATGTGCGTGACCGGCGCTGAATCGGATGCGTCATAGCTCGCGCCGTTGTTGTGGCTGTAGGTGACATTCATGCCGGACGCGGTGACGGAGCCTGTGATAAAGGTGGTATGCGAAGGTACTGTTTCAAGAACCGTGACAGCCGTGGCGTTCCCGTCGCCGATGTTCTCGTAACCGATCGTGTAGGTCAGTTCGTCTCCGGGCAAGGCCGAAGCCTTGTTCACGGACTTGGAAAGAACCAGTTGGGGCATGCCGACGCCGGTTCCCTGTATCGCGAATGTGTAGGGATTTTCGTCCGAGTCATCGCTGGCAATGGACACGCCGGCGGTCCGGAGACCTGTCGCGGAGGGATTGAACGTGATCCGGAATTCGGTGCTGTCTCCGGCTGCGTCGACGGACCCCTCCGGGATCTGTGTCACAGTGAAATCCTCGGCGTGGGTTCCCGTGATCTGGACGTACGGGGAGCCGCCGGTTAGGTTGAGGGCCGCGCTGCCGGTGTTTCGGATCTTGAACGCGCGGACTACCGTGCCCGAGGCGACGCCCGCGGAGCCGAAATCGGTATTATCCGCGGCCGACGGCGCGGCGTCCCCGCTGGCGATCTCGATGTCCAGACCGCTCACCGAGATTTCGGGAGCCGCGGTGCCGGTGCCCTGGATGCTGAAGTTGTACGGGTTCTCGTTCGAGTCGGTATTGTAGATGCGGACTTCGGCCTGCCGGACGCCGGTCAGGGTCGGGTTGAACGTCACTTTGAACGTCAGAGAGCCGCCCCCGGCCGGCACGCTGGAGGAAGAAGGCTGCTGGCTGACGAGAAAGTCGCCGGCATTGGCGCCGATGATTTCCACACGGGGGGCTCCGGTCAGGCTCAGGTCGGCGCTTCCAGTGTTGAAAATTGTGTAGGTTCGGGTGACGGTATCATTCAGGATGTCGCCGCTGCCGAAATCCGTCGAGTCGGAAACGGAGGGAGACGCGTCCCCGTCCGCGATGGATACGGCGTTGCCCCGGACGTCCATTTCGGGGACAGCGGTGCCGGTGCCCTGAATGGAAAAGTTGTACGGATTTTCGTCCGGGTCCGTGTTCGCGATGGTGATTTCCGCGGACCGGAGGCCGGTGGCGGAAGGGTTGAACCCGACGACGAAGGTCGCGGTTCCCCCGACGGCCACGGTGCCGGACGCGGGCTGGGTCACCACGCTGAAATCAGCGGCGTGCGCCCCAGTGATCTGGACGCGGGTGGAGCCGGTGAGGCTGAGAGCTTCAGTGCCCGTGTTGCGGATGGTGAACGTCCGGTCGATCTGTCCCGTGAGTATGTCCTGGCTTCCGAATTCCGTGTGATCGGCGAGGGACGGCGTGCCGTCCCCATCCGTGATGGACACGCCGTTGCCCTGAACGTCCATCTCAGGCGCCAGGCCTGTGCCCTGGATCGAGAAATTGTAGGGATCTTCGTTCGAGTCATTGTTGTAAATGGTGATGGTCGCTGAACGAAGGCCGATGCCGCTGGGGTCAAAACGCACCTGGAAGGTCGTGCTGCCCCCGGACGCGACCGAGGCGGCGGGATCGACGACCACGGAGAAGTCCGCCGCGTTTGTCCCGCCGATTTCCACGCGGGGCGTTCCGTACAGGGTCAGCGCGGCCGCGCCGGTGTTGCGTATGGTGAAGGTCCGCCGCACGGTCCCGAGAGTTGCCGACACGCTCCCGAATTCAGTGCTGTCCGTCACGGACGGCGTGGCGTCGCCGTCCGCGATGACCACGTTGTTT
The DNA here is from genome assembly GCA_030372965.1 of bacterium. Classification (GTDB taxonomy): domain Bacteria; phylum Zhuqueibacterota; class QNDG01; order QNDG01; family DTFT01; genus JAFGAX01. The sequence goes on along the minus strand of JAUCQC010000174.1, from coordinate 4,392 downwards.
CCGCGAACCTCGATTTCAGGAAAGGTCGTCTGGCGGATGGCCGCGTCGCAATTCGTAATGAGCGTGTTGGCGGTCATCTGGTAGTTCTCGGTGTTGCCGGTATTTGCGGCGGGATCACTGTCCAGATCGTCGTTGGTGCCGCGGTTCTGTCTGCCGATGACGTAGCCCCCGGGAAGGCCGCCGTTGAAATTGACATAGTACCATGATCCGGCCGTCAATCCACCGAAATAGTAGAAACCGTCGGAATTGGTCGTGGTCGAAGCGGTCAGAACATTGCCCGAAGTGTACAGCCGCACCAGCACGCCGGGGACGCCGAGTTCCCCGGCGTCCTGAATGCCGTCGTTGTCAGTGTCTTCCCAGACCCGGTCCCCGATGCCCGTGGTGCGCACACCCACGTCGTAGAAGTCCTTGATTTCACCCGCGGACAGGCTGAATATTTCCGTGACACCGGACGCGTCCGCGTCGCTGTCGACGCGGTCGTTCGAGCCCTGATCGCGCTGGGCGAAGGAAAACCCCGCGGGCAGTCCCGTGAACCGGAGGGAGTACTGCCCGACGGCGATGCCGCTGAAACTGTACGCGCCATCCGCGTCCGTCACCGTCGATGCCACCGACGCGCCGCCGCTGGTGTACAGGGTGACGGTGACGCCGGACATGCCCGGCTCCGCGGAGTCCTGGATGCCGTCGTTGTCCTGGTCGATCCACACGTAATTGCCCACGTATCCGGTGCTCGGGAAGGGCGCCGGCGCCAGCGGGCAGGAAGCGCCGTCGTTGTTGTTCAGGCCGGAAACGCCGGTGCCGATGTAAACGCTTTCACCCGAAGAGACATTGATGCGGTATAATCTTCCGCTCTGGTTGTTCCCCGCGTAAAGAAATCCGTCGCTGGCCGTCCACGTGGCGCCCCAGGTGCCGTTGTTGATGCCCGCGTCATAATCGTCGGCCAGACTGCCGGTGACTGAAAACGCGACGGTCTGTCCCGTGGAGCCGTTGAAGCGGTAGAGTTGTTTGCCGTACACGCCCCAGAAATACCCGTCCTGGGTCCGGAAGGCCATGTCGCGCGCCAGGAAGGCCGGCCCGCTCGTGGCGCGCGTGGTGACCGTGTTCGCGCTGATGTCGTAAACCGCCATGGCGGTGCCGGCGTCGTTGATCACGTACAGGTTGCCGGAAAGGTCGCAGTCCCCGACCCACCCGAGCCAGGGCGCGGCCCGCATGTTGGTGATGTTTCCGGCTTCGTCGATGCGGATGAAACGGTCTCCGAGAATAGGCGATCCGCGCTCGATGGCGTACATGAACCCGTCCTCGTAATTGTACCCCACGGCGTTGATCGTGTATCCGGCGTTGCGGATGGTGATGTACGAATACGGGTTGGTCGAGGGGTCGAGATAGGTGATGCTTCCGTTCGTCTCGTAGATGTGGAAGAACCGGGACATGCAGGGGATGGGATTGCCGGAGGAGGTTCCAGTCCCCTGAATCGCGAACGTGTAGGGATTCTCGTCCGGATCGTTGTTGTGGATCGTGACGAGCGCGGTCCGCAGGTCGATCGCGGAAGGGTCGAATTCAACGGTGAACGTGACACTGCCGCCGGCGGCCACCGGCGTGGACGGCTGGACCGTGACCGTGAATTCCGAGGCGTTTGTCCCCGAAATGCTCACGTAGGGCGAACCGGACAGGTTCAAGTCGTCGCTTCCGGAGTTGGAAATCGTGAAGGTCCGTGATACGGTGACGCTGCCGGCGGACTGGACGTCCCCGAAATCCGTGCCGTCCGCGGTCTCCGGTGTCCCGTCGCCGCTCGCGATGGTGAGGCCGTTCCCGGACACGGACATCTCGGGCACGATGACGCCCGTGCCCCGGATGGAGAACGTGTAGGGGTCCTCATTATCGTCCACGTCGTCGTTGGAAATGCTGATCACGGCCGTCCGGACGCCGGTGGCGGAGGGATCGAAACGCACGCTGAAGAGCACGGTGCTTCCCGGGGCGACGGGAGAGCTCGGCTGCAGGGTGACGGTGAAGTCGGAGGCGTTCGCGCCCGAGAGCGTCACGCGGGGCGAACCGGTCAGGCTCAGGTCCGACGTGCCCGCGTTTCGAATGGAATAATTGACGGTCAGGACGCCCGAGGTCATCTCGACGCTTCCCAGGTCCGTGCTGTCCGTCGCGGACGGTGTCGCGTCTCCGGACGCGATCTCGACCGAATTGCCGGTCACCATGATTTCCGGATCGTGCACGAGCACGCCCGCGCCGGAGAGCGGCGCGAATCCGTCCAATCCGGTTGATTTTGAAGCCGAGGCGTCGAGGCCGTCCAGCTGAAAGGCGCCACGCTTCGATCCGCCGGCCGGTTCGGATGCGGCTTCCGCCGAAATGCCCGTTCCCTGCAGGTTCAGGATGAAACGGCCCGCGTCCGGATCGTTGTTCGCGATCACGAGGAAGGCCGTTTTCAGGCCGACGGACAGGGGGCGGAAACGCATTGCCAGTTCCGTTTTTCCGCCGGGCGGAAGGACGGATTCCGGCTGATTCAGGATGAGGAAATGGGCGGCGTCGTCCCCCGAAACCGACAGGGGCGTTCCGACGGCCAGGTCCGAACCGCCCGTGTTGACGAGGGTGAAGGTGACCAGCGGTTCCGAACCGAAATCGTATGCCGCGCCGTCGGCGAAAGGGATGCCATTCACGAGCACGCCGATCCGGCCGGGATCCGCGGCCGTTTCCGGCGCGGCTTCGCCTGCGCCTGTCAGATATAGATGGTATGGATTCTCATCCGCGTCATTCGTCCCGATCGCGAGGGACGCGTTCCACGCGCCCGCGGAGGAGGGACTGAAGCGGACGGTGAAGAAGGTTTCGGCTCCGGGATCCACCGCGCCGGAGGGCTGTGAAACGACCTGGAACGCGTCCGAACCGCCCGGGATCAGGGGGAGGGCCAGGGTCAGAACGCCATTCCCCCCGTTCCGGACCGCGAGAGTGACGGCCGTATCCATTCCTGCCGCGAGCGTGCCGAAATCCAGGGTTCCGCCCGACGGAACCGGGGAGCCGGTCGGGACGGTCACATCCGCTTCCGCGTTTTTCGGCGGGCTTCCCATAAAATCGATGCCGGTCGTGTCGGACAGGAGGCCGTTCAGGATGATGGAAGCGGGCGTCCATTCCGCGTATCCCGCCTTTTCGGGCGTGAGCACGGTCGTCCGGCCGGCGGGAATACGGTGACTGTAGGTGCCGTCCGCATCCGTGAGGCTGACGTGTCCATCGTGAGAGAAAACGACTACCGCGTCCTCCAGCGGGACAGCGCCGTCCGTGACGCGACCGGAGACAGCGATCCACGTGACGGTCCCTTCACCCTGAATGGCGAAAGAGAACGGATCGTCGTCCGCGTCGCTGCTGGCGATTGTCACCATCGCGGTCCTGATCCCCTCGGCAGAGGGAGAGAACAGGATGTCGAAAGGCGTGGACGCTCCGGAAACGAGCGAGTCGGCGGGAGGCGCGGTCACGGCGAAATCGGAGGCGTTCGGACCGGTGATCGCCACAGCCGGGACTCCGGTCAGGACCAGGGCTCCGGAATCCGTGTTCGTGACGACGAAGGTCCTCTTCACGGCTCCGGTGACAATGTCCGCGGATCCGAAATCCGTGCCATTGACAGCCGCAGGGGTTTCGGATCCGGTGACGATACGTTCAGCGCCGAAATACACGGCGATTCCGCCGGCCGGATTATCCTGACCGGAAAGGTTCGAAGCCGGAGCCGCAAGGCTCGAGAGAACCAGGACGCGGAGCAGGGCGGAAAGCGGGCCGCATCCGCGGAAGCGCGGGAGGATTCCCGTATGAGTCCGTGTCCGGACCCGATTGGAGTCGGTTGTCAGGGGGTAAAAGCGACCGTGGCTTCTTCCTGCGGAGATGGAGGAGGCGGTGCATTGACGATCGGACAATGCCGTTATTCGGCCGAACATCTCATTCCCTCAATTCGGTCCATGGCATGACCGCTGGTTTCATGTCGCTCGTTTCCCCGATACCGGCAGGAGGCTCGAAAAGGCCGGTAAAAAGGTATAAAACTGGATCGGCGCAAGAATACCGGTTATTAATTTTATCGCTGAAAACCGAGCGGTATTCTTTTTTATCGCTTCTGTATTTATTGGAGATATGGAAATGAAGACTGGAATGCATACCTTCGGTTGGAAAACCATGGTTGCCTTCCGTCTGAGGCCGGATTCCAGCCGTGGGTTTGACTGACTGACCTGTCGTGATTCCTGTGATCAAAGGGCTCATTATGCCGGTTTTATCCTGACAATCCACTATTGCTATTACTTTTTGAAATACAAGCATTAGCATTACTAATATGAATATTCGCATATTTTTTAACATTTTACAAGCTCATTTGTTTTATTTATAATAACTTAATTCAGATATAGACCACATTAATAC
>JAUCQC010000173.1 GCA_030372965.1 bacterium | reverse complement strand
CAGATGACCCAGCGGTAGTTTCGGAAGGTTTTTTTGGTCACGGTTCCTCCAGGATAACTAAACCGTTTAGTACAAGTCTAAAATAAACAAATAAATCCGTAATGTCAAGAAGTACTTGATTAATGATTTACAATTTTGTATCTTTTTATGAGGGGTGATACATATTTGTCCGTGCTCACAGTGTCTTTGAACCGTTGGAACCGCCCGCTCCCCGTCCCGGGGCCGGCCTGTTCCGCCCCTGTCGCGAGGAGTGAATCATGAACACCGTCACCGCCAGAAGTTTACCCCTCCTGATCGAGATCAACCAGGCCGTCGGTCGCACCCTCGAACTCCATGACGCGCTTCACGCAACCCTCCAGATTCTGCTGAATTCCTATAAAATCAAGTCCGGGGCCATTTTCCTGATGGACGATTCCGGCACGGGGCTGACGCTGGAGGCCTCCATCGGCTACAAATCGAACGTGCTCGACACCCGTTTCGCCGTGGGAGACGGGCTGACCGGCCGGGTCGTCGCCTCCGGCAAGCCGATTGTCGTTCCGCAGGTCAGCAAGGAGCCCCTTTTCCTGAACCGCATGGCGTCATGGGACAAGGAGGCCGGCGAGCAGAGCTTCTTCGGCATCCCGATCATGCTCGACTACAAGGCCCTCGGCGTGCTCATCGTCAATTTCGCCTACCATCCCAAGCGGGACTACGACGGCACCCTGCAGTTTCTGACCCTGGTCGCCTCGGCCCTGCTCCAGCCCATCCGGGTCCGCCATGTCATGGAGAATCAGCGCCAGACCCTGCTGGACGAAAACGTGACGCTCAAGCGGAAGCTGCAGGAGGAGTACAGCTTCCACAACATCATCGGCAACAGCAATGAAATGCGGGACGTGTACGAGCAGGTGGCCACGGTCGCCCCGACCCAGACAACAGTCCTGCTCCGCGGCGAGACCGGCACGGGCAAGGAACTGATCGCCGAGGCCATCCATTACAACTCGCCGCGCGCGGACAAGCCCTTCGTCCGGGTGAACTGCGCGGCCATTCCCGAAAACCTCATCGAATCGGAGTTTTTCGGATACGAGAAAGGCGCGTTCACGGGCGCCATCGGCCGCAAAAAGGGCCGGTTCGAGCTGGCCGACGGCGGCACGATTTTCCTCGACGAGGTCGGGGAACTCTCCGCCATGACCCAGGTGAAACTGCTCCGCGTGCTGCAGGAGCAGGAATTCGAGCGCATCGGCGGGACGGAGACGCTCCGGTCGGACGTGCGGGTCATCGCCGCAACCAACGCCGACCTCGAAAGGAACATGGCGGACGGCAGGTTCCGCGAGGACCTGTACTACCGCTTGAACGTGTTCTCCATCGTCCTGCCGCCGCTCCGCGAACGCAAGACCGACCTTCTGCTCCTGGCCGACCACTTCATGCTGAAGTACAGCCGCCAGCACGCGAAGTCCGTGAAGCGCATCTCCACGCCGGCCATCGACATGCTGATGCGGTATCACTGGCCCGGCAACGTCCGCGAGCTGGAAAACTGCGTGGAACGCGCCGTTCTCGTGTGCGAGGACCAGGTCATCCACAGCTATCACCTGCCCCCCACCCTGCAGACCGCGGAGAGCAGCGGCACCACGAACACCCGCTCCCTCCGGGACGCGGTGGCCACGTTCGAGAAGGAGCTCATCCAGGACGCGCTGAAATCCACCCGCGGCAACGTCGCCAGGGCCGCGCGCCTGCTTGACACGACGGAGCGCATCCTGGGGTACAAGATCCGTAACTATAAAATAGACGGGAAGCGGTTCAAGGAGTGACTTTCGGCCCAAAAATGCCGGGCACCTTGCAGGTGCCCGGCATTTGAATCGCGCACGCCTGATAACCCGCAGGGGCGGCGCGACGCCCCTGCAGGATAAAACCCTCCCGCCGCAGGCTTCCATAAAAAATCCCGGGCATCGAGCCCGGGATTTTTGGTGCTGAATATTTCAAAATACCCTACTTCACCTTCTCCACCGGGATCACCATCTCCACGCGGCCGGTGAACCCGCCGTCCCCGGTGGGCATCGGCATGGACACGAAACGCTCCATCATCGGGCCCGCGGGCCTGTATCCGTTCGCCGGAATCCAGGCGAGCAGGGCGGCTGTCGCCGCGTTCTGTTCCGGCGAGCCGAAGACGCCCTCGAAAAACAGGGCGGCGGTCAGGGGATACGCGTATTTCTTGCGGACCAGCGGAGCGGTCACCCGGGCCGTGTCCGGGCAGGGTATGCCGAGGTCCCAGACCAGCGAATCCGCGGCCACGGTCCCGGGGGAGTTGAAATACAGGCCGAACGGCGCGGCCGCCATGGAAATCCCCTGGGCGCCCGCGTTCTGCATCAGGTCCATGAACGCGTTCGCGTGCTGGTCGTAACTCCCCCTCATCTCGAGCGCGGCGTACGAAAACGGCTCCACCGGGACAAGGCGCACGGATTCGAGGGCCGGCGCTTTCGGCTGGACCGCGGGTTCTGCCGGCGTCTGGGACAGCGCCGCGCCGCGCGCGGCGAATGCCAGGGCGATGCAAAGCATGGACTTTCTCACAAAAACCTCCGGTTGTTTGGGACGGAAACGCACGAAAGGATTCCGGAGAGGATACGGGGACGGGGCGGGAAGGCTGCGTTCCTGTCTCTTATACACATCTCCGAGCCCACGAGACAGCGCTG
>JAUCQC010000172.1 GCA_030372965.1 bacterium | reverse complement strand
CTTCGAAGCGCTTTTTTTGCAGGAAGGTCCGGACCAGGCTTTCCTGCCTTTCCCGGCGGGCCGGGTCGAGGGCCCGGGCCCAGGGCAGGTTGCGGTGGAGCGCCGCTCTCCATTCGTCCGGGAAGGGTTCCGGCGCGGACGCCGTCCGTCTTTTCAGGAAGCCGAACAACGGGAGTTCCGGTTCATCCCCTGCCGCCGTCCGAAGCCGGATCCGCGGCCAGCACGGCGTTCACCGCCTCCAGCAGTTCGATCCTGGAGAACGGCTTGGGTATGGTGCGGTCCGCTCCGACCCGGTGGGCGATGTCCAGGATGCCGTAAGGCTCGAAGTCGCCGCCGCCGGACATGGCGATGATGCGGAGCTTCGGGTATTCCCTGCGGAGGTCGATGATGGTGGAGATGCCCTCTTTTACCGGCATGAAAATGTCCGTGAGAATCAGGTCGAAGGGATTCTCGCGGTGCATGCGGCATCCTTCCTCGCTGCCCGGCGCGTCCGAGACCGCATGGCCCGCGCCCGATAAGACCCGGTGCACGGCGCTCAGGACTTCCGGATTGTCGTCGATGATCAGGATTCGGGCCAATGCCGTCCGCCTTCCTTGGTTGTGGTCCGTCACCGTCCACGGCCCGGACCCGCGGCTCATCCGCCGCCCGACCGCCTTGCCAGGCTCCACAACAATAAGATAATGTATTCGCGGAACAGAATCAAGTTGTTTGACTGCCCGGCCCGCCCCGACATGGCCCTTGCTTTTTTTCCGGCGTTCCATTAAGTTAAAGGCGGGCCGGCAATAACCTGCCGGCCGATCCGATCGGGCTCCCGGCTACGCGGACGATGCCGCACGAATCCGGGCCCCGCACAGAAAGGACAGCCGAATGAAAAAAAACCTGGGTATCCTCTGCATGCTCTCGGTCACGGCCTGCGCCGCGGCCGCTTCCCGCCTGACCGTCGCGGATCCCTTCACCGACCACATGGTGCTGCAGCAGGGCCGCGCGATTCCGGTCTGGGGAAACGCGGCGGACGGCAGCCGCGTGGTCGTGGAACTCAACGGCAAGAAGGCGGCCGCGACCGCGAAAGACGGCCGATGGATGGTCCGCCTGCCGTCCATGAAACAGGGCGGCCCCTGGGACATGATGGTCCGTTCAGCCGACAGCACGATCGTCCTCAAGGACGTTCTGCTCGGCGAAGTGTGGCTGGCCTCGGGCCAGTCCAACATGGAATGGACCCTGGTGAACGCGATGAACGCGGAGGCCGAGATCGCATCCGCGGAGTACCCGAACATCCGTTTCTTCACCGCGGAGAAGGCGTTCTCGGTCTCGTCCCTCTCTTCCGTGCAGGGCCGATGGGAGGTCTGTTCACCGAAAACCGCGGGACGGTTCTCAGCGGTCGCGTACTTCTTCGCCCGAAAATTGCACGTGGACAACGGCCTGAATGTCGGCATCATCCACACGTCCTGGGGCGGAACCCCCGCCGAGGCATGGACGGATCTGCGGACCCTGGAATCAGAGCCGGAGCTGAAGCCCCTGCTCGATTCTTTCGAGGCGTTCCGGAGGGACGCGGGCCGCTCCCTGGCCGACGCGGCGAAGAAGATGGACGAATGGAACGCGTACTGGGACGAACGCTTCCTGGATGACACGGGTGTGAAGGCCGGATGGGCCGCGCCGGACGCGAACCTCTCGGACTGGACCGCCGTGGAAGTGCCCGAATCCGGATCCATTCTGGGGAACATGGACGGCACCGTCTGGTACCGGCGGGACGTGGAGGTATCGGAAGCGTGGGCGGGACGCGATTTGACGGTGAAGCTGGGCGCCATAGACGATTACGACATCACGTATTTCAACGGGAGGGAAATCGGCCGCACCGGCCGGGAGACCCCGAACTGGTACATGACGCCGCGGGTGTACACGGTGCCGGGCGGACTGGTGAAAGCCGGAAGGAACACGATCGCCGTGCGGATCACGGATTCGTGGCTGGGCGGAGGATTCGGGAACGACCCCGGACTGCTGAAGCTGCTCCCCGCGGACGGGGACCGGACTTCGGACCTTCCTTTGGCCGGGACATGGATGCGCAGAACCGAATTCCGCCTGGATCCGGAAAAGGATCCGGTGCGGCCTCAAGTGGGCGGCGAATCACAGGTTTCCACCCTCCTGTACAACGCCATGATCCATCCCTTCATCCCCTACGGCATGCGGGGCGCGATCTGGTACCAGGGCGAATCGAACGATACCCGCTACGTCGAATACCGAACGCTGTTCCCGGCCATGATCCGCGGATGGCGGAAGGCGTGGGGCCAGGGTGATTTCCCGTTCTATTACGTCCAGCTCGCCAATTACAAGCAGCGGCTGGGCGTCCCGTCGGAGAGCGACTGGGCCGGACTGCGGGAGGCCCAGACCCTGACACTGAAGCTGAAGAACACGGGCATGGCGGCCGCCATAGACATCGGGAACGCCTCGGACATCCATCCGCGGAACAAGCAGGACGTCGGGAAGCGGCTGGCGCTCTGGGCGGAAGCGAAGGTGTACGGGAAGAAAACCGAGTTCAGCGGGCCGATGTTCAAGCGCGCGCGTTTCAGCAGGGGCCGCGCGATCGTCCAATTCAGCCACGCGGAGGGGGGGCTCGAAGTCCGCGGGGACAGGCCCGAGGGATTCGCGATCGCGGGCGCGGACGGAAAATTCGTCTGGGCGGACGCGGTCGTGGAAGGGGAGAGAATGATCGTGAGCAGCCCGTCGGTTCCCGATCCCAAGGCCGTTCGCTACGGCTGGGCGGACAATCCGGCCGTGAACGTCTACAACAAAGCAGGGCTTCCGGCTGTGCCGTTCCGCACGGACTTCAGGTAATGAATTGGACGAACTGAAAGAATAACAAGACAGATCAATCCAGTCGTCCTGAGTCAGGCCCCTCTGCTTTGCCCTCGAAGGACCCTCAGGAGTGCCGCCCCAATATCCTTCGGGCGTCTCCGGCGTCCTCAGGATGACATGGTTAATCGAGTCGGCCCTGGCCGTCGGAGGTTCGCGATGAAGAAAATGTTGATTCTGCTGTTCCTTCCGTTGTTGCTGACGGCCCAGACCCTCCCCGTCCAGTGGGAGGAACTCGTGTCCGGGGACTGGAGCGCCGCGCTCGAAAAATCCGGAAAAACCTGCGTCCTTCCCCTGGGCATCATCGAAAAGCACGGTCCGCACGGCCCGCTCGGCACGGACCTCATCGCGGCGCATGACTGGTCCGTTCTGGCCGCGAAAAAGGAATACGCGGTCGTTTTTCCGCCGTTCTATTTCGGGCAGATCAACGAGGCGAAGAACCAGCCCGGGACGATCGCCTATTCCGCGGATGTGGTGTGGTCCGTTCTGGAGGCCACCTGCGACGAGATCGGACGGAACGGGTTCGGCAAAATCCTCATCGTCAACGGCCATGGCGGAAACAATTCGCTGGTGAAGTACTTCATCCAGACGAGGCTGGAGAAACCGCGTCCGTACACGCTGTATCTGGCTGAGCCGCCCGCGGATCCGGAATTCGAAAAGCGGATCGAGCCTCTCCGGAAAGCCCCCTTTGATTCCCATGCCGGAGAAACGGAATCGTCCGTCATCGAATATCTCAGGCCCGGTTTGGTGAAGCCCTCGTACGCGGCACGGGAATCCGGGGCCGATCAGAACCGGCTGGATCTCCCGGGGCTGTATACGGCCGTCTGGTGGTACGCGCGGTTCCCGAACCAGTACGCGGGGGACGGAAGCGCCGTTTCCGCGGAACTGGGACGGGTCATTACGGAACACGAGGTGAATGCGATCGTGACCATTCTGAGGAAAGTCAAGGCCGATCAAAAGACCCGGGAGATCGAGGACGAATTCTTCAGGTCACAGAACCGGTAGAAGGCCGTCTCTGATCCGGCGGCGGTCCGCTGTCGCCGGTTCGGTCTGCCTGGCGGCCGCGGCCTTCCCGGCTCTGCTCGCGGTCATGTGCGGGCCCACGGAGCCGGGGAAGGCGAGGCCGGGCGATGGGACAGTCGATCCGGCCGGGACGCTTGACATCAGGGCCTGTCTTCCAGGCGGGGTTTTTCCCCGCCGATCGTCCGGAGGTGAACCGGATTCAGCCTGGTGCGACATCGGCAGGGGGGACAGCGTCCTGTTTTCCCGGAATCTGGGCCTGCGGCCCGGCCGGTGTTACGCCGGCAGCTTCAGGGGCCTTTCCCCGGCCGGCGATTACACCGCGTCGGTTTTCGTCCGCAGCGACAGCGGAATCACGCTGTATTTCGGCGGCAGGACCGGGATCCGTGTGGACTCCGGGGCGGTCACGACGACGGACGCGGCGCTGGAGATTTTTCGTCCCGTACCCGTGTCGCCGGCGGATGCCTCCCATCTGAATGAACCGGGTCCGGTGTTCCGCTGGAATCCGCTGCGGGGCGCATCGGCGTACCGGTTGGAAGTTGCGTCGGATTCGAACTTCAATCAGGTGTTTTTCGGCCCCGACGGCCTGACGTCAACCGAATACACGCACGGCTCAGCGATCCCGCCCGGCAATGGTTACTGGCGGGTCCTAGCCAGAGACGCCAGAGTCGTTCCGGGATTGTGGTCGCCGACCTGGCGTTTCACCATCGCCGGCGGCGAGCCCGGAGCCTTCACGATCCGGGGCCTCGGCGTCCGCTTCGAGCCCTGGGATCCGGCCACGAACCGGGCGGGCGATTTCCTGTTCCTTCCGGGTTATGCCCGCCTGTTCTGGGAATTCGGGCTGCCCGTGGGCGACGGCACGGGCGGATGGAAACAGCTTCCGGATTTCGGATACCTCCTGCCGATGGATGTGTGGGTGACGGCTGTGGCCGCCGGACGCATCGTCCGCGCGGTGTACCAGGAGGAAACGCGGGACTGGGAATTCACCGCGGTGTCGACGGCCGATCCGGACATCCAGGTCGGGTACGATCATCTCACGGAACCGCGGATCGGGGAGGGCGACTTCGTGGCGCCGGGGGACACGCTCGGACGGCCGGGAATCTGGGACGGCACGCTCGGCAGGACCGAAATCACGATTCACGACGTTCCGGCGGGACAGTTCCGCTGCCCGCTTCTCTATCTGGATCCGGGCACGGCGGATTCGCTGGCCGGCCTAATCGACCGGCACATGCGGGAATGGGAAACATTCATTGGCGACACAGCCGTCTACCGCCAGGAAGACCAGCCCTATCCCGGATGCCGGGTGGAGTCCATCGTCATTTATTGAAACACCGGTTGGCATGAACGGGGAAAAACTGTTGTTCTCTGCGCGGGAAGGCTGATGGCGCATCCATTCAGGACCGCCGGAGGATTCCAGCCGCTGAAATCGGCCGGGAGATTACTCGATATTCCTTATTTTCGGGCAGACGCGGCGTTTCCCCGTGGAATCCACGACCACGTACTGTCCTTTTTTCTTTCCTCTTTTAATGCGTCCGGCCAGGCGGCCGGTGCGGAGCGCCTGGCCCTTGTCCCAGAAATGGACCACTGCGGGACGGTCGTCGAGCAGTTCGAGCTGGCCTTCGGATTCGGGTCTTATGATTCGTTTTGTCATCGATATTCCGGCCCTGCGCCCATGGAGAAGTCTAAACAGCGGTTAATTTAGGGAAATAGGAAGAGGTTTTCAAGCGGATTGTGCGACCCGACGCTCCGGGAGGTTTCAAGCCTCCCGGAGCTGTCTCTTATACACATCTGACGCTGCCGACGAGTTCC
>JAUCQC010000171.1 GCA_030372965.1 bacterium | reverse complement strand
CTCCGTAACGCGCCTAAGTTCAGTTTTATCAGAGAATTAAAAAATTTTATCCTGGCATCATTTTTGTATAATATGCCCCTATGTTCTTCACGTTCCCGATCCGCACTGAAAAAGAGACGGTCAAACTGCCGTATCTGACCATGGGGCTCATCATTCTGAACCTCACGGTCTGGATTTATACGGATAAAATCGTGCGCCGGGAAACCCGCGAGCTTGCGGAACTGAACGGCCGGCTGACCTCGATCGAGATGCCGTATCTGCGGCAGATTCACGAACAGGATCCCGAATACTTTCAAACCGCCCGCTTTGAACAGGTGCATGAGCGGTTTTACGCCGAGGTCGCGAAGGATTCGTGGAAGCCGGAGCATGAGGAATGGCGGTCGCTGTACGCGGATTACCGGAACCTCATGGAAAACCGGCTATTCATGCGCTGGGGATTCATTCCCGGCCGGTTTTCACTGGTCAACCTGATCATCTCCCTGTTCCTGCACGCGGGTTTCATGCACCTGTTCGGGAACATGCTGTTTCTGTGGGCCGTGGGATGCAATCTGGAGGATGACTGGGGCTGGTGGGGTTTCGGGATATGCTACCTGCTGTCCGGCATCTCGGCCTGGGGCCTGCACATGCTCCGGGCGCCGGACAGCCTGGTGCCGGGCGTCGGGGCATCGGGCGCCATTGCCGGCATCATGGGCGTGTTTCTGGTCAAGTATTACGGCGTCAAGATGAAGTTCCTGTACATCTTCCTTCCGCGGTTCTGGAAACCGGTGGGGTTCTTCACCGCGCGCGCGTACGTGGTGCTTCCGGTCTGGTTCCTGCTCCAGCTCATCGGAGCGCGCTCCGCGGGCGAGAGCGGCACCGCCTACTGGGCGCACATCGGCGGTTTCGTGTTCGGCGCGTTTGTCGCGGGCTCGCTCAAGATGATCGGACTGGGTGAGGGCCTGTTCGACGCGCCCGCGTCCCTGGCCGCCGCGGCCGCCGGAATGCCCCGCATCGATCCGGCCGTGCCCCTGGTGAAGCAGGCCAGGGCCGCGCTGGAGGGGGATCCCCGGAACGCGCGCAAGTATTTCTTCTACGGCCGCGCGTTCGCCACGCGGGGCATGGAGAAAAACGCGGCCCTGCTGTACAACATGGGCCTGGACATCCTGTTCCGGTCGCCGGGAAGCGCGAACGGCGCCTCGCCCGCCGCGGTTTTCCGCGAATTGTCCGGCCTGGGATATCTGGACCGGCTCTCGGAGAAAAACCTCTACAGGCTCGCCGCCGCGCTGGAAAAGGGAGGCATCGGGCAGGAGGCGGTCAGCCTGTACATGATGTACGCCAATCAGTACCCGTCCGGCCGGGCGCGGGAGAAGTCCCTGACCCAGTCGTACTTTCTGCTTCGCGACCGCGTCGGAGACGCCGGGAAGGCGGCGCAGATGCTGGAGTATCTGAAACGGGAATATCCGGACAGCGGATTCGCCCTGCAGGCCCAGCCGGAGCCGGGAGAGGCGCGGCCCGCGGCGTTACCGTCCAAATCGGCGGTCGCGCAATCCGCCGCGCCCGTGGAAACGGAAGGCGCGTTCTTTGTGGCGGAGTAATTTCAGTTCAAAGTTCAAGGTTTAAAGTTCAAAGTGCCCTTCCTCCCGGCGGTAAATACAGTATCCGGAGTTGTTTTTTTACAATTATTTTCTTTGAACTTTGAACTTTAAACTTTGAACTCATTTCTGTCAAGGCTCCAGCCTCCCGAACTCCTCCAGCCCCAGCACGGTGAACCCCTCCTCGGCCGCGAGGCGGTGCTCCCGCTCCGAATTGAATCCCCACGCCGCGAGATACGCCCGGACGCCGAGGTCCTTCACGGCCTGCAGGTGAATCAGCTTGTCGTCCACGAAATGCGTGCGGTCGAAGGGGATTCCGGACACTTCCCTGAGCCGGATGAGGTGGTCCCGCTTGGAATAGGAGAATTCCTTGTCGAGTATCAGGTCCGGGTCGAAGCAGTCCTCCACGCCGTAGTCCTTCAGCAGAAGGCGCACGGACGCCAGGTCCTTGGACGTGGCGATCGCGAGCCTGAAGCGGCTCTTCAGGCCGCGGAGCGCGGCCGGTATGCCCGCGAAAGGAGGGAGGAGCCGTACCCACGATTCCGGATCCCGGTTCTGCCACTCGACGCGCAGGCCGTAGAAGCGGCCCGCGTACGCGTCTCGTTCCGCGGCCGGGATTCCGGATTTGGCCCTCTCGAACGCGGCCTGGTCCCGTATGCCGGCCGCGAGGCCGGAATCGATGAGGCTCCAGATCACGAGATATTCCTCGGCGCGGTTTCCCATCGGGATCAGTTCGCGGAAGCGGGACATGATTTCGGGATGGTCCTTTTCGAAAGCGAACACGGATTCGGGCGTTTCCAGGCGCGCCTTCAGCGGCAGGCCGTGGCCCGGCCGCGCGTCCATGTAGGCGTTGACCGAGGTCCGGACGGAATCGTGTATGGAGTCGGCGATCACGCCGTCGCAGTCGAGAACCAGAAGGCTGTCCATGAGTGTCGTCCTTCGCGCATGGAAAAGGCCGTTCCTTCAGCCGGGAACGGCCTTTTGTTTCAGATGGCGTCGATCCGGGACAGGATCGGTCAGACCCCCCTTGCCTGAAGCATCCGGGGCCCGGGGCTTTCGCCGGATCAGTGAAAGCTCTTTTCGATAAAATCCGTCAGGTAGCGGTAACGGAAGGGCCGGTTCTGCCACACCTGCACGCCGCCGTACACGCCGTACGCCACCGCCCCCAGAAAGAACACGATGACGAACGGAATCATCAGCAGGCCGATGAAAATCAGGGTCAGCAGGCCGGCCACCAGACCCGCGGCGAGCGTGACGATGTACACGGCCGCCTGATAGAATAGCGCCTGGCGGCTGTGATAAATCACCTCCGCGGTCGGCTTGGGACGGTTCCGTTCCGAGAGCCAGATGACCAGGGGCACGATCAGCGTCAGCGGTCCCATGATGAAAACCGCGGCGATGGACGCGTGCGCGATCGCCGACAGAAGGGCCGTGTCCCTGCCCTCATCGGATGTCTTCGCCTTTTCCTTCTTCTGTACGTCGGCCATGTCCGCCTCCTAACCGGCCAGGGTCTTGAGCGTCGCGGCCAGCAGGTTGTAGAACCGCTCCACCGTGGGGATGCTCACTTTTTCGTCCGGGGAGTGCGGGTTGCGCAGGTCCGGGCCGAAGCTGATCATGTCCATGCCCGGGTATTTCTCCCCGATGATGCCGCATTCCAGGCCCGCGTGAACGGCCTTGATCTCGGGCTCCTTTCCGGCGAGATCCCTGTACACCTTTTTCATCACCGCGAGCAGGGGCGACTGGATGTTCGGGGCCCAGCCCGGGTATCCGGCCAGATGGTTGACCTCGGCCCCGGCCAGGCCCGCGATGGCCGCGATCTTGGCCCGTCCGGCCTCGAGCGCGGACCCGATGGAACTCCGCGTGCTGGTGTGGATGAGCGCCTTGGACTCGGTGACCCGGACGATCGCGAGGTTGTTCGACGTTTCCACGAGTTCGGGGATGTCCTGGCTCATGGCCAGAACGCCGTGGGGCAGGCCCAGGAGAAGGGAGAGAAAGGCGTTCCGGGCCGCCTCGTCCATGGGATTCCGGCTGTACTCCTTCACCGGCTCGACGGTCAGCGCGGTGTCCTTTTCGACGGTCTTGTACTCGAAACGGATCTGGTTCAGCGCGGCGTCGAGCGCCTTTTTCAGCCCGGCCGGGTCCCTGGTGATGACGTGGGCGAAGGCCTCCCGCGGGATGGCGTTGTGCTTGTTGCCGCCCTCCAGGTGGACCAGGGAGAACGGCACGTTCAGTCCGTAGAGCATCCTCGCCAGGAGCTGAACGGCATTGCCCCGGCCGGTGTTGATGTCGAGGCCCGAGTGCCCGCCGCGCAGGCCGGACAGCGTGACCTTGAGCGATTCACCCGTGACGCCGGAGGCGCGTTTGATGGGAAGCGTGATGTCCGAATCGGCGCCGCCCGCGCATCCGATGAAAAAAACGCCCTCGTCCTCGCTGTCGAGGTTGAGCAGAATGCGTCCCTTGAGAAAGCCGGGCTGGAGCCCGTTGGCGCCGTTCAGGCCGGTCTCCTCGTCCGCGGTGAAGAGCAGTTCGAGCGGGCCGTGCGTCAGCGTGTCGTCCTCCATCACGGCCAGCGCGGCCGCGACGCCGATGCCGTTGTCCGCGCCGAGCGTGGTGCCCTCGGCCCTGACCCAGTCCCCGTCCACGAAAGGCCGGATGGGATCGCGATCGAAGTCATGCTTTGTGGCGGAATTCTTCTCGCAGACCATGTCGAGGTGCCCCTGCAAAACGACGACAGGAGACTTTTCCTTTCCCTGGGTCGCCGGAACCTCGACCAGCACGTTGCCGGCGGCGTCGCGTTTCGCGGCGCATCCCCTGGCCTTCGCGGCCGCAAGGACGAAGTCGCCGAGCGCCTTTTCGTTTTTGGAACAGTGGGGAATGCCGCAAACCGAGTGGAAATACCTCCACAGGGGTCGGGGGCGGAGTGTTTCGGGGTTGAAGGCCATGAGTGTACCTCCAGTATTTTTAGAAATATACGACAAATTTCAATAAAGTCAAGGGGCTTGACTTTCTCGCGATTTGTCCTAAATTGAAGGCATGGCGGAAAAACAGACCACGACAGACGAAGATCCCGATTCCATGGTCTTCTGCGACAACCACCCGGACATCGCGGCCATAGACACGTGCTCGGTGTGCGGAAAGGCGATCTGCTACCGGTGTTCGAAACAGGCGGCGGGCCTGACCGTGTGCGGTCTCCGATGCGGGGCGAGGGCCCTGCTGAGGGCCTCTTCCGCGGCGGCCGGCCGGCTGTTCGCGAAAAAGCCGGGCCGGAAACGGAAGCGCCGGAGGCCGTGGACCCGCCAGCCGGCACGCGTCGCGCTCGACACCCTGCTCGGGCTGGGCCTGCTCTTCGCGGTCATCCGCATCTGGACCCTGGGCCGCGAGCTGAAGTCCGTGACCGGCGCCGCCGCGGATTTCCAGACAGCGGCCGCGGCCGACACGTCGGGCCGGCCG
Source organism: bacterium (assembly GCA_030372965.1). Classification (GTDB taxonomy): domain Bacteria; phylum Zhuqueibacterota; class QNDG01; order QNDG01; family DTFT01; genus JAFGAX01. The sequence continues at coordinate 1,218 of JAUCQC010000171.1, read as the reverse complement.
GTCGAGTCCGTGTTCCGGCCGACCCAGGCGGGCATGGTCACGTCCAACGTCATCGACGTGACCGGAGAGGCGGAGGACGGGCGCATCGTCTCGCTCATCGTGGACGGCAAGCCGGTGGCCGCGGAACTCGCGCAGGACGGCCGGTTCTCGTTCGAGCGGGTCAGGCTGAAACGGGGCGTGACGCGAATCGAGGTGAGGGCCCTGTCCATCAACGGGGATGTGTCCGTTCTCCAGGTCATGACCCTCGCGGCCGCGGCGCCGACGGTGACGGCGCTCACCCGCGATTTCTCGAGGGGCCCGCTCAGCCGCAAGGAAGTCGCCTTCACGTTCGACGGAGGGTCGAGCGACAATGCGGCGGGTTCGATTCTCGACGCGCTCAAGAAGACCGGAACGCGGGCCACGTTTTTCCTCACGGGCGAATTCATCGAGAAGCACCCGAAGACGGTGCGCCGCATCGTCGCCGAGGGGCATGAGGCCGGCAATCACACCTGGAAGCATCCCCATCTCACGACCTACGCCGAGGACCGCAGGCAGACCACGCGGCCCGGCATCACGGCCGGCCGGATCCGGGAGGAACTGCTGAAAACCGCGTCCCTGTTCCGCTCGGTCACGGGCCGCGACCTCTCGCCGGTCTGGCGGGCGCCGTACGGCGAATTCAACGCCGAGATACTCCGCTGGGCCGCGGACGCCGGGTTCCGCCACGTGGGATGGACCACGGGCCGCGGATGGGCCGAGACCATGGACACCATGGACTGGGTCACGGACCGGAAATCGAAGGCCTACCACTCCGCCGGGGAAGTCGAGGACAAGATACTCCGGTTCGCGGAGACCGGGAAGAACGGGGCCAACGGCGCGGTCATCCTGATGCACCTGGGCACGGAGCGCAGGGACGACAAGCCGCACGAGAGGCTGGAATCCATCATCGAGGGTTTGAACCGGCTGGGATACAGGCCGGTCCGGATCTCGGAAATGATGACTTCCGCGGACGCCGAGCCTGTCCGGTCCGCGGCCGCCGCGTCTTCCGCGCCGCAAACCGATTCGCAGTCTGAGTCCGCCGCGGCCGGCGGGGTTCCGATCGCGAAGTGAAATAGGATCCTCAAAAGTGCCGGGCCCCCCCAACGTGCCCGGGCCCTTCCTTCCATTAAGAGCTTCCGTGTCCCGCCGGCCCATAAACACGAAAAGTGTCCCATCCCCCCCCCCCGGCCTGAACGTAAACCA
>JAUCQC010000170.1 GCA_030372965.1 bacterium | reverse complement strand
TTCGGAACTCGTCGGCAGCGTCAGATGTGTATAAGAGACAGGGCCTGGACCGTGATGTTCGTCCGTATCGGGGCGGTGCTCGCGGTGGTCAACCCGGGCCTGCTGGGCCGGTGCTGGCCGTTTCTCGCCGCCTCCGCCGCCTGCGCGCTGGCGGCCGCCGGCCTGCTGTGGCGGCAAACGCGCCCGGCCGCTTCCGACCGCGGCGTGCCGCTCCACAACCCGTTCGAACTGGGCATGTCTCTGAAATTCGGCGCGATTTTCGCCGCGGTCCTGCTGGCCACGAACATGGCCCGGATCCGTTTCGGCAATTCGGGCGTTTACGCCACGTCCGTGCTGTCCGGGCTGGTGGACGTGGACGCCATCGTTCTGTCGACCGGCCGGCTGCAGCAGTCGGCGGGCGGCATCGATTCCGCCACGGCCGCGATCGCCGTCGCCCTGGCCGCGCTGTCCAACACCGTTTTCAAGATGGGCGCCTGCTGGTTCTCCGGATCGCCTGAGTTCCGCCGCGCCCTGATCCCGGGATTCCTGCTCATCTGCGCCGCCTGCCTCGCGCCGGTGTTCTGGTTCTAGGCCCCCGCGGCGGGCGATCCGGCCGGAAAACCTTCTGGAATCGCGCGACACAAGCCGTACCATCCGTTCAGGAGAATCGTCTCATGAAACCTTTGGACCCCCAGGCCGAATCGCTCAACGACCGGATCCGGCGGGACAACCCGGCCGTTTTTGACCTGCTTTCGGAAAAAGGCAGGGCCGTCTACTTTCCGCACCTCGGCATCGTCAAGCAGTCCGCGGACGCGCGCGGCAAGGCCATCGACGCCACCATCGGCATCGCGGTGGAGGACGACGGCACGCCGATGCGCTTTCACGCCATCGCCGACCGGCTCCGCGTCGACCCGAAACAGTCCTTCACCTACGCGTCGAGCTACGGGAAGCCGGAACTGCGGAAAAAGTGGCAGGAGATGATCCGCGCCAAGAACCCGTCCCTGTCCGGCGCGATCAGCCTTCCCGTGGTGTCCCACGCGCTCACGCACGGCCTGAGCCTGGCCGGGTACCTGTTCGTGGATCCCGGCGACGTCATCCTGGTTCCGGACAAGTACTGGGAGAACTACGATTTGCTGTTCGGGCTGGCGTACGGCGCGAAACTCTCCTTCTTCAACACATTCGAGGGACCGGGACTGGACCTCGCCGCTTTCGAAAAGGGCCTGAAGGCCATGGGCCCCAAGAAGATCGTACTGTTGACCTTTCCCAACAATCCGACGGGGTACACGCCGACCCTCGCGGAACAGGACCGCATCGTCCGCCTGCTGACGGCCGAGGCGGAGGCTGGACACCGGGTGCTCGTGCTCGCGGACGACGCGTATTTCGGGCTTGTGTACGAGAACGGCGTCGCGACCGAATCGATCTTCAGCCGCCTGGCGGATGCCCACGAAAACCTTCTGGCCGTCAAGATCGACGGCGCGACCAAGGAAGACTACGTCTGGGGATTCCGGGTGGGTTTCGTGACCTACGGATCGAAGGGCATCACGGCCGCGACGTGTTCCGCGCTGGAGGACAAGACCGCGGGCGCCCTGCGGGGAAACATCTCCAACGCCTCGCATCTGTCACAGACTCTGGTTTTCGAGGGGTTCTCCGCTCCGGATTATGACGCGGTCAAACAGGAAAAATTCGGCATCCTGAAAAAAAGGTACCTGCGTGTGAAGGAAGTGCTGGCCGCGAACGGGAAGCGGTACGCGGACGCGTTCACCCCGCTGCCCTTCAATTCCGGGTATTTCATGTGCGTGGAACTGCGGGAGGGGCTTTCCGCGGAAGCCGTGCGCCAGACTTTGCTCGCGAAGTACGACACGGGCGTGATCGCGCTCGGGAACCTGATCCGGGTCGCGTTCTCAGCCGTGCCCGCGGAGAAGATCGAGCCGTTGTTCGAGAACATCTTTAAAGCGTGCGGGGAACAATCGTAGGGGGACGCGTCCGCCCAAATCGACGGGAAATGATGTGTTTAATGAAACCCTAAAGGGTGAATTCCGAGTCTGCGGAATCGTTGACATCCCGGAATTCACCCTTTAGGGTTTCATATCCCTGAGGATCAGTCAAATCCCCACCATTTCCTTGTACTTCTTCGTTCCTCTGATCTTTTTCAGTTCCCGCTCCCGCTGCATCGCCTGCTTGCGCGTGCGGAATTCCTCCCGGTAGATTTCCTTCCACTCCGTGAACCGCCGCGTCCATCCCCGGTTGGCCTTGGCGTTGTGCTGGCGGATGCGCTTTTCCACGTCCTGCGAGTATCCGATGTACATGCGGCCTTCGGCGGAGCGGAGGACGTAAACCGAAAATATTTTCCGCTTCTTCTTGACAACACCGGCCCGAACCTTCCTGTTCCGGTCCGCGGCCGTCTTCTCCGTGTTCATGATGCCCCCGGCGGAATGGTCACACCAATATAGGACGGAACCGGCAATGAATCAAGAATTGGATCGAGACAGGTTCGAACTTTTCAGGAATGGCAGCCACTTAACTTAACATTTTCAACGGCCTTGCGCGTGAATTGACGGATTATTATATTGTTTATCGGATCGTATATCCTCACGTCCAGCCTCACCCTGCGGACTGCACAGTAAAGACTGTGTTCCCGGGGATACGACCGTCATGTACCTCCGAATCAACTGAATGGACAGGAGTCCGCCGTGAAAATAACAATGAGAATGCACCTCTTTCTGCTGTCCCTGATTGCGATCGGCACCCTCCAGGGAAAGTCTTATGAACGGATGGAGAACGGCATTTCCATTCTTCCCCGGAATTCCCGTGAAACCGGCGCGAAAAAACTGATCATCCGGGCCCTCACGGACGACATCGTTCAGATTGTCCGAACCCCTTCGGATTCCGATCCGATCCCGTCCAGTCTCGTCACCGAGGGCGTCAAGCCGTCCGGAAGCCAATTCACGGTCGAGGAGCGAGGTCCCGAAATCCGTCTCCTCACAGGGAAACTCATTATCCTCCTCGATTCCAGAACAGGAGAAGCCGCCATTCGGGATTCAAACGATAGATTAATTTTCCGGGAAGGATCCGGACGGATCATCCCCGCAGTGGTTGCAGGGGAAAAAGTCAACCATATTCAGCAGTCGTTTCAATGGCTTCAAGGTGAGGCCTTGTACGGCCTGGGCCAGCACCAGGAGGGGACATTCAACTGGCGGGGCCATTACGTCGAAATGTTCCAATACAACATGAGAGCCGTGGTCCCGTTTCTTCTGTCCACGAACGGGTACGGAATCCTGTGGGACAATTGCTCCTATACCAAATTCAACGACACGTCCGCGGGGTCTTTTGTCTGGTCCGAAGCGGGCGACGCGATCAGCTACTTCTTCATATACGGCCCGGAACCGGATGCGGTTATCCGGAATTACCGGAAACTGACCGGCGACGCGCCGCTGTTTCCCAAATGGACGTACGGATACATCCAGTCCAAGGAGCGGTATCAGTCACAGCAGGAGATTCTGGACATCGCCCGGGAATACCGGCAGCGCCGCATCCCGATGGACGCCGTCGTGCTGGACTGGCAATACTGGGACGACGGCATGTGGGGCCAGAAGAGCTTCAACCGCGACCGGTTTCCGGATCCGGAAGCCATGCTGCGGACCCTGCACACCGATCACAACGCGCATTTCATGATCTCAATATGGCCGAAAATGTCCTCCCGGTCACCCGATCACAACGAGATGGCCGCCCATGCCGGTTTTCTCTACCCCTCCGATTCGGACCCGTTTTACGACGCATTCAATCCGGAGGCGAGGAGTCTGTACTGGGAGCAGGCCGACAGGGGCCTGTTCTCGAAGGGTGTCGACGCCTGGTGGTGCGACGCCTCTGAGCCCGAGCTGGACGGGTGGGACCTCAACTGCGACGCTTTCCGGACGAAAATGAAGCCCTCGATCGGATCGGGCAGCCGCTACATGAACGCCTATTCCCTGATGCACGCGAAGGGGATTTACGAGAATCAGCGGCGCGTCACTGCAGACAAGCGCGTCGTCAATCTGACCCGGTCGGCTTTTTCGGGCCAGCAGAAATACGCGGCCATCACCTGGTCCGGCGACATCACCGCGGACTGGGACGTCTTCCGGAACCAGATTCCCGCGGGTTTGAACTTCTGCATGTCCGGCATTCCCTACTGGACCACGGATATCGGCGCGTTCTTCATCCAGTCTTCCGGAGTGGGCGGGCTGGGCCGGGGCGGATGGTTTCGGAACGGCCGTTTCGACGGGGGGATCGCGGACGAGGGTTACAAAGAGCTGTACGTCCGGTGGTTCCAGTACGGCGCCTTCTGCCCGATCTTCCGGGCCCACGGCACCGATTTCCCCAGGGAAATCTGGCGTTTCGGCGAGCCGGGAACCAGGGCCTATGACACGCTCCTGAAATTCGACAACCTCAGGTACCGCCTGATGCCCTACATCTATTCGACTGCGTGGAAGGTGACGGACGAAGGGTATACGATGATGCGGGGCCTCGCCATGGATTTCGGACAGGATCCGCATGTGTTCGAAATCGACGACCAGTTCATGTTCGGTCCGTCCATACTGGTGAATCCGGTCACGCGGCCGGGTGTCACGTATCGTGCGGTTTACCTGCCATTGGATGCGGACTGGTACAATTTCTGGACGGGAGAGAGGTATTCGGGCGGGCAAACCTTCCCCGTTCCGGCTCCCCTGCATGAAATGCCGCTGTTCGTGAGGGCCGGATCCATTGTGCCCATGGGGCCTTTCATCCAGTACGCGGCCGAATCCGCGGATCCGATCGAACTGAGAATCTATCCGGGCGCGAACGGGGACTTCACTCTGTATGAGGATGAGAACGACAATTACAATTACGAGAAGGGCGTTTATTCGACAATCAATTTGAAATGGGACGATCAGGCCCGCAGATTGACGATCGGAAAGAGAAATGGAAGCTTTCCGGGCATGCTGAAGAACCGGACGTTTCATGTCGTAGTGGCTGGAGAAAGACGGGGAACCGGGGTGGAGATCACGCGAAGTCCGGACAGGACCGTTGCCTATTCGGGGATCGAACAGATCGTTTCATTCTGACCTTCTCAGCCCACGGTTTTAACCGTGGGGATGGCGAAAGAGAAGCAATCGTATCAGACCGTTTCAACGGTTTCACGGAATGGAAGCCGAAAAATCGGTTTGCATTGCTTTTGGGCAAATCCTTGACCCACGGCTTCAGCCGTGGGCTGCCGGTTTTTCGCTACGGCACAAGAACCTCCTGCGGTTTTTTAACAACCCGCGGGAGGTTCTAAATAGAAAAAGGGTCAATGACTCATTGATCCTTTTTAACTTGTAGCGGGGGGCAGGATTTGAACCCTTGTCACCCGAAGCGTGATGCGATCCGTTCTTCGATGAATCCGTTATCAATCCCCCGGTTCAGTGAAATAAAAAAAGGATCAATAAGTCATTGATCCTTTTTTATTTTGTAGCGGGGGCAGGATTCGAACCTGCGACCTTTGGGTTATGAGCCCAACGAGCTACCAACTGCTCCACCCCGCGATCATTGTAAAGCCTATACATTATAAGCTTTTTTGCCTGAAAGTCAAGTCTTAATTTGACTTTTTACGGAATTTCCTCCATCTCAGCCGGTCCGGCCGGACCCTGAGCCCGGCGAAAGCCGGTCAGGCCGCTGCGACCTGGGCCGGCCGGGGCACCTCCTCGTCCTCCCACTTCACGGACACGATCTTCGACACGCCCTCCTCCTCCATGGTCACCCCGTACATCGCCTTGGCGCATCGCATGGTCCGCTTGTTGTGCGTGACGATGACGAACTGCGTCTTCTCGGCGTATTCCGCCAGCGCGTTGGTGAACCGCTCCACGTTCGCGTCGTCGAGCGGGGCGTCGATTTCGTCCAGGATGCAGAAGGGGCTGGGCTTGACCTCGTACATGGCGAACAGGAGCGAGATCGCGGTCAGCGCCTTTTCGCCCCCGGACAGCAGGTCGAGCGCGCGCAGCTGTTTGCCGGCCGGCCGGGCCAGGATCTCGATCTGGGCCTCGAGCACGTCCTCGCCCTCCGCCATCCGCAGATCCGCCTCGCCGCCCTGGAAGAAACGGGAGAACGTCTGCCTGAAATTGACGCGGACCTGGTTGAAGACCTCCTGGAACCGCTCGCGCGCCGTCTCGTTGATTTTGGTGATGGTCTCCTTGAGCGTGTTTTCCGCGGAGAGCAGGTCCTCCCTCTGCTGCAGCAGAAAATCGAGCCGGGCTTTCTGCTGCTCGTACTCCTGGAGCGCGGCGATGTTCACGGGGCCCAGGTTCTTGATGCGCCGCTTCATGTCCTCGATGCCCTTTTCGGCCTCTTCGAGCGAGAACGGATCGGGGCACGACAGTTTTTCAAGCTCGACGCCGAAATTCTCCCACAGGTGGTTCCGCAGCGTCAGCACCTGGTGCTCGATCTCGGATATTTCCATCTGCAGGCCGTGTATCTTCTCCGACACCTCCTCGCGGTCGCGCCGGACCTGCCGCACTTCCTTCTCCTTGGTTTCGAGGGTCTCCCTCAGCGCCTGGAATTCCTCCTCACGCCGCCGCTTCTCGGCTTCCTTGTCCTCTTTCTCCTGAAGCTGCTCGAGCAGGCGCTGTTCGATGCCGGCCGTCTCCTCCGTGAGCCGCCGGATGTCGGCCTCGGCCTGTTCGGTCTCCACGCCACGCTGGGTGATGGTGGCCTCGATTTCGGCGAGCAGTTTCTTCGACCGCTCGATGTCGTAATCGAGATTCTGGGCCTCTCCGTTGTGCCGGACCACCGCGATGTTGAGCCGGTGGACCTCCTCCTCCATCTTCTTGCCCTCGCCCTCCAGCCGCTCCACTTCGGTCTGGATGTGGGCCGCCAGCGTCTCGTTGCGCTCCCGGTCCTCGAGCAGGGACTGCACGCGGGGCCGCAGGCTCTCGAGCAGATCGCGTCCCTTCTCCAGCTCCTTCAGCAGCTTTTCGCGCTCCTCCGAGTTCCGCCGAAGGCCGTCCTGGGCCTTCTCCCCCTCGACCTGGGTCTTGGTGCGCTGTTTCTCGACGGCGAGAATGCGCGTCTCGAGCTCTCGGACGGACCGCTCGGCCAGTTCGCGCTCCTTCTGGAGTTCGCCGATCCGCGACTCCATCTCGGCCATGCGCCTCTCCGCTTCGGCGTTCTGCCGGACGATGCCGGCGATGCGCTCCTCGAGCTCGGCGATGCGCTGCCTGCGGCCGACGAGGCTCGTGTCCTGCGTGGTGGTCGGATTGTTCTCCATCACGCCCCAGTCGCTGACCAGCTCCCCCTCGAGCGTGGCCGCGCGGATTCCCAGCCCGGCCATGGCCTCGACCGACTGTTTCGCGGAATCCAGGTCCCGGACGATGAGCAGGTCGGACAGGAGCAGCTGGGCCAGGCTCCGGACCGCGGGGTCGAAACGCACGAGCTCATCCGCCCATCCGATGGCCGACGCGCCTTCCGGAAGCGCCGGATGGGGCCTGGGCGGGGGCGCCTTGGAGAGCCGGTCGAGGGACACCAGGGCCGCGCGTCCGCCGCCGCCCCGCTTCAGCCGCTCAAGCGCCGAGACCGCCCTGCCGAAATCGCTGAACACCACGTAGCGGGCCGCCTCGCCGAGGCCGATTTCCACTGCGGGCCTGTATTCCGGGGCTGTTTCGATGAGGTCCGCGAGAACGCCCACCAGGCCCTCGGGATTCTGCTCGAGCAGGCGCTTGGACCCGTCGCTCATGCCCTCCCGGCTCTCGAGGATGTGCTGAATGAAGCTCTTCCGTCCCTGAAGATTGTCGAGTTCGCCCTGGTCGCGGAAATACTGCTCCTTGGCCGACTCGAGCGCCTTTCGGTGGCGTTCGATTTCCTCGGCCGCGCGTTCCATCGCCGCCCGGATCTGGCCGCGCTGTTCGGACAGCGCGCTGAAATCGGTCTCTACCGCGGTGTGGCTTTCCTGCACCCGGGTCTGGTCGTTCCGGAAGGCGGCATCCTCCTCGTCCAGCCGCTCGAGCCGCCCCCGGTTGTTGTCCATGCGCGCCCGGTGCTGGGTCTCCTCGTTGTTGAGGCGGCTCACTTCCTCCAGGCAGCCGATGATCTCCTGCTTCTTCTTGTTGAGGTCCAGCCGCTTGAGGTTCAGGCCCTGCTGGAACACGTCGAGTTCCATTTTCTTGTTGTTGAAGAGCCTGCCGGTGCTCGTGATCCGGACCTGCAGGGCCTCCCGTTCGGCCGCGGCCCTCTCGAGGTGGGTCTTCTGCTCCTCGCGGCGCTGGACGAGGTTTTCCACTTCCTGCCCGTACCGGGTGATGCGGTCCTTCAATCCTTCGATGCGCTCCCGGCCCACGCGAAGATCGGTCTCCCCGCGATGGATGGTTTCGGTCAGGGCGGTCAGGACTTCCTGGGCCGCGACAAAAGCCTTCTCCCGTTCGGCGAGCTGCAGCCGGACGCTCTCGAGATCCGCCTCCTCCCGGGAGATTTCGGTCGTGCTGCCCTCCTTGCGTCGCTGGCAGTCGTCGATCGCCGCGCGAAGCGGCTCCTCCCGGTTCCGGAACTGGCGGAGCAGAAATCCGCCGCGGTCCAGCTCGAACGCCTTCAGCCGCTCCTCGAGCACCTGATAATGCCGAGCCTTCTGCACCTGCCGGCCCAGCGACCGCACTGTCCGGTCGATTTCGCCGATGATGTCGTTCACCCGGAGCAGGTCCTGCTGGGTGGCCTCGAGCTTGCGGATGGCCGCCTTGAGGCGGTGCTTGTATTTCGTGACCCCGGCGGCCTCCTCGATGAGTTTGCGCCGGTCCTCCGCCTTCTCGCTGATGATGTCCTCGACCATCTTGAGCTCGATCACGGAATACATGCCCGTTCCGATGCCCGTGTCCATGATCAGGTCATGCACGTCCTTGAGGCGCACCTGCGACTTGTTCAGCAGGTATTCGCTCTCGCCGGACCGGTACAGCCGGCGGGTGATGATCACTTCCTTATAGTCGATGGGGAGCAGGTGAGCCGAGTTGTCGAAAGTGAGGGAAACCTCGGCCATGCCGAGAGGCTTGGAGGACTGGGCGCCCCCGAAAATGACGTTCTCCATCCGGTCGGCTCGGAGCACCGAATAGCGCTGTTCTCCGAGCCCCCAGCGGAGGGCATCCACGATATTGGTCTTGCCGCAGCCGTTCGGTCCCACCACTGCGGTGATCCGGCCGTCGAAGCGCAGTTCCGTTTTGCGGGCGAACGATTTGAATCCGAGGATTTCGATCTTCGATAATATCATGACGAACAGCCGATTCCTTGTTGAGAATAAAAATCCCCCTGCGGGTGTGAGAGAGGGGGTATGGAGATGGTCCGATCGGAAAATCCTACAAATATACCCATTCGTCAAAACGTTGTCAAGGAAAATGTTCCCTTGAAAAACAGGGTTTTCAAAGGAGTTACGCCTGCGAAATCGATTTCGTGACTCTTCGGCGCTCTTGTTTCGGAATACGTCGCACAATCCGCATAAAATCAATTCGATCGGCCCAATTTGACTGCTTCACGCCTTTCTATACTTCGATTCAGGGTTGTCGGGATTAAACAAAAAGGGTTGCTTTTGTGAGCGGAATTCTCTAAGTTAATCCCAATAGGGACAACTATTTGTTGTTGAAGGATGGAAAACAAGAATATATCATTGATTCTATTCGCCTTGCAGGATTCGCCGGTCAAAACCCCGTGGCCCTGTCCGGGACAATTGTACACGCATTCCCGCGAAAGCGCCGCGTCCGTCAGCCGGAAGTTCCGCTACACATCCTTCAATGACCCTGTTTATCAAAATGATCCGAATACAACGGCTGTCGATCATATGAATACGCGTCCGACACGGCGATCGCATCCGTCCTGCATCCGACTTTTCTTGAATGACCGGCGGGAAAGGGCGCAAAACCGGAATGGACAATGAGACGCTGGTTTCCATGCGGGACGCGGTCCGCAGGGAACTGCTCGGCAACATCCTGCCGTTCTGGATGCGGCACGCGCCCGATCCAATCCGGGGCGGTTTCCGCGGCCGCGTTTCGAACGACCTCGTGCCGGACGACGCGGCGCCCCGCGGGCTGATCGTCAACGCGCGCATCCTCTGGACCTTCTCCGCCGCGCACCGCGCCCATCCGGATCCCGCGTTCCTGGACATGGCCGTCCGCGCGGCGGGCGTCCTGATGACCCATTTCTGGGACGCGGACAGAGGCGGCGCTTTCTGGATGCTCAATCCGGACGGTTCGCCTTTCGACGCGAAAAAGAAAATCTACGGCCAGGCATTTTTCATCTACGCCCTGGCCGAGTATGTCCGGACCACCGGGAACGCCGCGGCCCTGGAACGCGGCCGGGAGGCGTTCGGCCTGGTTGAGCGGCACGGGTATGACGCCGAGAACACGGGATATTTCGAGACGTACGAGCGGGACTGGACGCTCGCCGCGGACCTTCGGCTGAGCGAAAAGGACCTCAACGAGGCCAAGTCCATGAACACCCACCTCCATCTGATGGAGGCGTACGCCAACCTCTACCGGGTCTGGAAAGACGGTTTTCTGGCCGGCCGGCTGCGGCAGCTCATCCTCAACTTCAGGGACAGGATCATCGACCGCGACAACAACCGGATGATCTGTTTCTTCAACGAGACCTGGGAGCCCCGTTCCGGCCTGATCTCGTTCGGTCACGACATCGAGGCGAGCTGGCTGCTGTGCGAAGCCGCCGACACGCTGGGCGACCCGGCCCTGTCCGGAGAGATTCGCGCCATCGCGATCCGGATGGCCGAAGCGGTGTATGACCGCGGCCGCGACCGGGACGGCAGCCTCTGGTACGAGGCGGACCCTTCCGGCGTCGTCGATTCCGACAAGCACTTCTGGGTGCAGGCAGAGGCGGTCGTGGGCTTTCTCAACGCCTATGCCCTGTCCGGCGACAGCCGGTACCTCGAGGCTTCCCGCCGGGCCTGGAACTTCATCGACCGGCACCTGGTCGACCGCGTCTACGGAGACTGGGTCTACCGGGTGGACCGGAACGGGAATCCGGCCGGGAACGAGCCCAAGATATCGGAATGGAAGTGCCCGTATCATTCCGGACGCATGTGCCTGGAGGCGGAGGAACGCCTGGGCCGGATACTGCAAGGAACACCCGCGTGAAACGCATCGGACGGATCACGTTGCAGAGGGCTGTCTACTGAACCTTCAACCGATGTCCGGGGCGCCCTCAATCGCCCCGTGGACGAAACGATTCAATACAAAATAGGAGTCACACGCACCATGGCCTCAGAATTTCCCGGCACCCGCCGGACCGAATCCGCGGGCTACACCGACTGTCTGGTTCTCGAAAATGCCGAAGCGCGCGTGGTTCTCGGGCATCAGTCGGGAGGCCGCGTCCTGGAATACGCCCTGAACGGGCAGAACGTCATCTATCTGGACCCGGAGCAGAACGGAAAGACCTGGAAGACGGGCGAGCCGCCGTACCATCCGAGGGGCGGCCGGTTCGACATCGGGCCTGAGAAACTCATGCCCCCGCATCCCAGCCTGTGGATCGGGGAATGGTCGTCCGCGGCCACCGGGCCCCGGACCGGGCGGATGATGAGCGTCGTGGATCCGGACACGGGCATTCAGATCATCCGCGATTTCAAGCTCGACGAGAACTCCTCCCGGCTGTCCTGCCGCCAGACCATGATGAACAAATCGAAGACCGCCGTGGCCCGTCTCTGCCATTGGGGAAGGACCCTGGTGACGGGCGGCGGCATCGTCGTCATGCCCCTCGGCGAATACAGCCGGTTCCCGAAAAAGTACGTGATGTACGGCCCGGACGACTCCATCCTGTTCAATCCGTCCGATCCCAACGTGCGCGAACGCGACGGATACCTGGAGATCCTCGGACCGCCGAAGCATCCGAAAACCGGCATGGATTCGGCCGAGGGCTGGCTCGCCTGCCTGATGCCGCAGAACCTGCTGTTCCTCAAGAGCTACGCGACCTACCCGGATCGCAATTACAATGAAATCGCGGGCCTGACCGTGTCGGTCTGGATGCCCGCGGACGGAAGCATGATCGAACTCGAGCCCATCGGACCGATGGAAACGCTGAACCCCGGCCAGTCCGCGGTGTTTGAGGAGGAATGGTGGCTGGTTCCGTTCGAGTTCCCGGGGGACCGGAACGTCGACCTCGCGTCCCTTGAAGAGGCCGTGCAGAACGAACTCTGACCGGCTCAGGCCGGTTCCGATCGAGAGGGGCCGTCCGCAGGCCGCCGGTTCAGCGACCGGTCCTGGGGACGGCCCCGACCGTTTGGATCCCCGCGCTCTTCCCCCGCTTCCGCAACCCCCGGACAACAACTGGGAGTCCCCATGACCGACGGCATTCTCATTCGGCCCATCCGCAGAACGGACGTGCCCGCCTTCAGGGAACTGCTGGACGCCGTGTGCCGCGAAAGACGACACCTCGCTTTCACGGAGGCGCCGGCCCTGGCCGAGGTCTACCGGTACGTGACCGGCCTGATCGGCAGAAAGGACGTTCAGATCGTGGCGAAGAGCGGGGATGAACTGACGGGATGGTGCGATGTAACGCGGCTGGACCTGCCCGGGTTCGGTCATTGCGGAAGGCTCGGCATGGGCGTGGCCGCGCCGTTCCGGGGCCGCGGCATCGGGACCGCGCTCCTGAACGAGGCGCTCCGCCGCGCGCGGGAAAACGGGCTGAGCCGCGTCGAATTGGAGGTGTTCGCGTCCAATGAGGCCGCGATCCGGCTTTACCTGAAGGCGGGATTTGTCGTGGAGGGAAGAAAAATCGGGGCGAGGATCCTGGACGGGATTACCGACGACGTCTGCCTGATGACGCTGAACCTGACGGACTGCCGCGCAGCGGTCTTCTCGGAACCGTCCCCTTCACGGTGATCATTTCGATGGATGTCAACCGGGAGGGATGATCGGCCCGTCACGGCCTATACGGCCCCGGCCGACGAACCTTCGAGCACCCGCCGGACGACGGGCCCCAAAGTCGCGTTCAGGTCCACGGGTTTGGTGAAGAAGGGATATCCGTATGACTTCTGCTTTTCAAGCGCTTCGATGTCGCTGGTGAACCCCGACATGAGGATGATCTTCTGGCCCGGATTGCGCTTCCGGACGGCGTCGGCCAGCGCGAATCCGTCCATGCCCGGCATCCGGATGTCGCTGATGAGCAGGTCGGGCCTGGAGGCCTCCCATTTCGCGAGCCCCTCGATACCGTCCATCGCGGTCAGGACCCGGTACCCCTCCGTCCGGAGATACCGCTCGAACACGTACAGAATGGGTTCCACGTCGTCCACGACGAGTATGGTATGGGCGCTTTCGGGTTTCATCTCGCTCTTATAATAACACAATCTCGGCTGAAATTCAAGCGGAAAAACCCGGGGAACCGCTTTGAAAATGGTGCGGGTTTTATTATATTCCGTTAATTGCGCATCCATCGACACCGACTGGAGGATCCCATGAACGGTTCAATTCTTTCGCACCCGCTGTTCTGGCCCGTTGTTCTCTTTCTCGCGTTCTTCTTCCTGCTCGGCATACGCATCGTGCGGCCCACGCACCGGGGCCTGATCGAACGGCTGGGCAAATACCGGCGCTTCGCGAATCCCGGCTTTCACTGGATCGTGCCTGTCATCGACAAGATGTACCGGGTGAACATCACCGAGCAGATGGTCGACGCCGAACCGCAGGAAATCATCACCAACGACAACCTGAACGCCGCGGTGGACGCGCAGGTCTATTTCAAGGTCAAGCAGGACGAGGAGAGTGTCAAGAATTCGCAGTACAACGTCAACCACGTCAATTACCAGATCGTGAACCTCGCCCGGACCACGCTTCGCAACATCATCGGCACCCTGACGCTCAAGTCCGCGAACAGTGAACGCGGCCGCATCAACGACGAACTCCACAAGGTGCTGATGAACGAGACCACGAACTGGGGCATCGAGATCGTCCGCACCGAGCTGAAGCAGATCGACCCGCCGAAGGACGTTCAGGAGACCATGAACAAGATCGTCAAGGCCGAAAACGAGAAAATCGCGGCCGTGGACTACGCGACCGCCGCGGAAACAGTGGCCGACGGCCAGAAACGCGCCTCCATCAAGCAGGCGGAGGGCATCCGGCAGGCCCGCATTCTCCAGGCCGAAGGCGAGGCCGAGGCCATCCGTCTGGTCAACGAGTCGGCCAACAAGTATTTCGTGGGGAACGCCCAACTGCTCCGCCGCCTGGAAACCGTTGAAAAATCGCTCCAGGCCAACGCGAAAATCGTGGTCCCGACCGGGTCTGAACTGGTGAACGTCATCGGCGAAATGGCCGGCGTCCTGC
This sequence comes from bacterium, assembly GCA_030372965.1. Taxonomy (GTDB): domain Bacteria; phylum Zhuqueibacterota; class QNDG01; order QNDG01; family DTFT01; genus JAFGAX01. The sequence continues at coordinate 43,771 of JAUCQC010000170.1, read as the reverse complement.
CCCTGAAAAGGGACATGGAACCCTCCGATCCGGCGCGGAAGGCTTCGAAATGACCGCCGCTTTCAGGACGGACGGAAACCGTTTGTCCCGGTTCCTCCGCGCGGCCGGGGCGGCGGGGATGCTCGCCGCGCTTTTCGCCTGCTCCTGCGCGACGCTCCAGCAGATGGCCAATCTGCAGGCGCCGACGCTGTCGGTCAGGGGAGTCCGGATGTCGGGGCTGTCGTTCGATGCCGCGGACCTGGTGCTCGACGTGGCGGTCGCCAATCCGAACCCGGTCGCGGTCCCGCTTTCCGGCTTCGACTATGACCTTCAGGTTGAAACCCATTCGCTGTTCAAGGGGAACCAGGCCTCGCGGCAGACCATTGCCGGCGGCGGCAGCAGCGTGGTTCAGATTCCCGTGACCCTGATTTTCCGCGACCTCTACAACGCGGCCGCTGCGATGAAATCGAGGGACAGCGCGTCCTACAAAATCGACTGCGGCCTGTCCTTCGACGTGCCGGTCCTCGGCCCGGTGCGGGTTCCGGCCTCCTTCTCCGGCCGGCTGCCCGCGGTGAAGGCCCCGTCCGTGAAAATCCAGTCCCTGAAGGTGAAAAAGACGGGATTGACCGGCGCGGACCTGGAGCTCAGCCTGAACGTTTCCAACCCGAACGTCTTCTCGTTCGGCCTTCAGAAACTGGCGTATGACTTCAAGGTGAACGGGCTGTCGTGGGCCGCGGGAACCGCGTCCGAAACCGCGTCCGTTTCGGCCAAGGGAAAGCAGACCATCCGGATCCCGGTGTCTTTGAATTTCCTGCAGATGGGACAGACCGTGGCCGGCCTGCTGTCGGGTGACCGGACACTGGACTGCGGACTGACCGGGTCCCTTGACGTGGGGACGTCGCTTCCGGAATTCGGGAAAGCGACCGTGCCGCTGGATCTGACGGAGAGGATCAGGCTGACGAGGTGAGAATCAGTTCAAAGTTCAAAGTCCATGGTTCAAAGTGGGACGAGGCTATCGGACTTTTTCGCGGAAATGTCCGAAAGCCTCGCTTCCCGCTGTGCGGGACCAAACAACAGATTATTTTTTTGAAGGCTGCGAGGTCGGCATTTCGGACCTACCATGAAAACAGATGACACAAAATAAAAGACGGGAACCTTCTCGAGTCAGGTCCCCGTCTTTTTGTTTTACCTTTGAACTTTGAACTTTAAACTTTGAACTCTAATTATTTCCCCACATTGAACCTGAACTCCACGATGTCCCCGTCCTGCATCACGTACTCCCTGCCCTCCAGCCGCACCTGCCCCTTCTTTCTCGCCTCGGCGTGCGAACCGGCGGCCGTCAGATCCGCATACGAAACGACTTCGGCGCGGATGAAACCCTTCTTGATGTCCGAGTGGATGGCCTCGGCCGCGTCCACGGCCTTGGTGCCGGTCCGGATGGTCCAGGCCCTCACCTCGTCCTCTCCCACGGTGAAGAAGGACATGAGGCCCAGGAGGGCGTAGGATTCGCGGATCACCACGGTCATGGCCGATTCCGTGATGCCGTACTCCGCCAGAAATTCCTTCGCCTCCGCCTCGGGCATCTGGATCAGCTCCCGTTCGACCTTGCCCCGTATGATCAGGCCGCGCTCGCCGGTCGCGGACTCGAAACCCGCGGCCGAGCAGTCCCCCTGGTCGGCCGAGTTCAGAACCGCCAGAACCGGCTTGGCGGAGAGGAAGGTGAATCCGCGGAGGAGCGGGGCCGAGGCCAGATCCGGCCGCCTGCGGAGAGGCTGTCCCGAATCCAGCACCGCCTTGCATTCCTTCACGAGGCCGTGCTCGGCCGCGTCGATTTTGCGGTTTTTCTTCAGATCCGCGTCGAGCCGCTCCAGCCGCTTGTCCGCGACGACCAGGTCCGCGAAGATCAGCTCCTCGTCGAGCTTGCGGAAGTCTGCGGCCGGATCGGGCGGGCCGAAACCGCCGCCATCGAAATTCCGCACCACGTGGATCAGCGCGTCTGAATCGCGCACCTTGTTCCACATGGACTGCTCGCGGTTTTTTTCGTCGGGCGACACGCCCCGGCCGGGCAGAAAGTAATCGATGACCGCGTAGGTGGTTTTCTTCGGCCGGTACATGCCGCTCAGCGTGTCGATTCGCATGTCCGGAACACGCACCGAAGCCATGCGGTTCTCCATTCTGGATTCCGCGGGGGACGCTGTTTTGGTCAGCGCCTCGAACAGCGTGTTCTTTCCGCACATCGACAGGCCGATGATGCCAAGCTTCACAATGCCTCCTTGAAAAAGTTCCGGGTTCGGAGTGACGAGTTCCGGGTTGAGAGGGTTTGATGACTCGGAACGCGGAACCCGGAACGCGGAACAGGGTTATTTCGGAAAAGCCGCTTCGTACGCCGCGATCATGCGGTCGAGCGTCCGTTCGTAATCCGGGTCCGACTGCCGCCGTTTCGGATCCCCGTCGTACCAGGCGAGTATCTCCTCCGCTCCACGCGCGAACGGAATCGAGGGATTGAAATCCGGAACCAGCCGGCGGATCTTCGAATTGTCGAAAATCATGCTGTGCGTCTTGTCCCCGAGCAGGCTGTCGCCCCAGTCCGGAAAGTACGCGGCGATGAGTTCCGAAGGAATGTGCGTGATTTTCGGCTCCGCGCCGGCCGCCCTGCCGAGAATCCCCACGATCTGGTTCCAAGTCAGGGATTCATCCGAGGTGATGTGGAACGCCTCGCCCAGGGCCTGCGGGTTGCCCAGCAGGCCGACCAGGCCGACCGCGAAATCCGCGTGATGCGTGAGCGTCCAAAGGGAGGAACCGTCCCCGTGGACCACGACCTTCTTTCCCCTGCGCATGCGGTCGATGTCCGTGTACCGGCCGTGCGTGGGCAGGAGAGTGCGGTCATAGGTGTGGGAAGGCCGCACGATGGTGACCGGAAACCGGTCGTCCCGGTGCGCCTTCATGAAAATTTCCTCGCACGCGATCTTGTTCCGCGAATAGGCCCAGACCGGATTGACCAGGGGCGTGGATTCCGTCACCGGCAGATGCGACGGAGGGGTCTGGTACGCGGAGGCGGAGCTGATGAACACGAACTGTCCGGTCCTTCCGGCGAACAGCCGCAGGTCGGTTTCGGCATGCCCGGGCGTGAAGCAGACCCAGTCCACCACGGCGTCGAAAGTCCGTCCGGACAGGACAGCCTCCACGGACGCGGAGTTGCGGATGTCCGCCTGCAGCGTTTCCACTCCGGCCGGGACCGGACGGCTCGTCTGACCCCGGTTGAGAAGGGTCAGGCGCATGCCGCGTTCCGCGGCCAGGGCCGTGCTGGCCGAGCTGATGACGCCCGTCCCGCCGACGAACAGAACCTTCATGACATCCCCTTTCGGATGAAAGCAAGAATGAATATAGGGACTTTCACGGGTTTGTCAAACAATAAGACCGGACGGAGAAGCGCGAAGGACGCAACAAAGGGGATCCGGATCCGCGAAAGCATTCCCGGACCCGGATCCCCCGATAACCGACCGGATGGAACCCAATATGCGGAACTAAAAGAGCATGCGGATCACAATGAGCAGAATCACCGCGCCGAGAACCATGAAACCGAAACTTTTCCAGTCCAGCTTGCCCTGGGTGACCGGTTTCCCCACCTTTTTACTGATCCAACCGCCCAGCAGGGATCCCAGTACGCCCACGATCAGGGTGCCGAACCACCCCATGGGATCCACTCCCGGAAGCAGAATGCGGGCAACCACTCCGACCAGCAGTCCGATGCCGATGACGTAGAGCGCCTTTTTCATCTCTTCCTCCTCTTGGGTCAGGACACATTCGTTTCGAAGCGAACCGACCGGACAGCGACCGCGGACTGCGCGATCCTATCCGGCTCAAATATAACGCATCCGCGTTCGGGAATCAAGCCGGTTTTAAACAATTCAGACGCGGCAAAGCGCGCGGTTGAAGCTCCCCGCGGCAAGCCGCGGGCCTTCAATTCGATAAAATCTTGTTGCTTGGTCCGGCGAAGCCGGGGAATCTTCTATCTGTAGAGAAGAAATCATTTTATATTCGCTCGCTTACCCCGCCGCAAGCGGCGGGGGATGCGCTCGCTGACAGATTCAACGGGGGACTCGCCTCCAGGGTTCACCGCGAATCCAAGCGGCCGGGCCGCGGATCCTCCCCGCGTCATTCCCCGGTCAGCGCGAACGTCTGCGCCAGCAGGGCCAGTGCCGCGGTCTCGGCCCGCAGGCGGCGGGGCCCCAGCGACACGATCGCGAATCCCGCGCGCCTGAGCGCCTCGATTTCGCCCGGAAAGAATCCGCCCTCGGGCCCTGTGACCAGAAAGCTCCGCCTCACCGGGGACGGAACGACGCGCACCGCGTCCCGCAGGGAAACGCAGTCCGGACCCGCGTGCGCGGCGACGCGGAGTTCGTGGTTCGCCGCGCGCCGGATAACCGTCTCCAGCTGAACCGCCTCCTCGATCTCGGGCATCAAGCACCGTCCGCTCTGCTTCATGGCCGCGAGCGCGATCTTCCGCCATCGCTCGGTCTTGGCCGAGGACGGGCTTCCCACGGCCGACCCCTGGGAAAGGAATGGAGCGACGCGGGAAACCCCGAGTTCCACCGCTTTTTCGACGAGCCAGTCGAAACGGTCGCCTTTCAGCACACCGGCCGCCAGCGTGACCGCGGTCGCGGGTTCGCCCGCCCCCCTTTCGGACCGGAGTATGCGGCCCCTCACCTCCCTGCGGCCCACGGAAACCAGCGTGACTTCATGCGCCGTCCCGGCGCCGTCCGCGGCCCATACCGTGTCCCCAACCCGATGCCGCAGGACCACGGCGATGTGCTTCGACTCGTCCGGAGGAAAGCGGATCTCATCCCCGGCGATCCCCCCCGGGGGGGCATAGAAGAACTCGATGTGCGCCATATGGCTTTCTCCGATTGGAACCCGGATCAACGATCCGCGATCCCGCACCCGGGATCGGTCTTCTCCGCGTGAATCCCAGACCGACGATTGCGGACTGCAGGCCGTCCGGCCGGAAGTCCGCGTCAGCGGAATGCGGATCTCAGATTGAAAACCAACGGGACTCCGTTTATTCGAACTCTCTGAAATCGCCGATCTTCAATCGTTGATGGAATATCCTGTTTTTGTCAAAACTTCACCCCCGACGCCGACGTCACGAAAAGGCCCCCGTCCGCGCGCACGCCCCACTCCGCCCGGAGAACGATGGTGTCCCAGACGAAGTGAAAGCCGGCTCCGGCCGCGCCGGCGTTCGGCGCGGGATTGCGGGATTTCTCCGAGAAGCGGATCGAGGCGCAGTCCGCGAAAAAGACGCCGAAGACGCCCGCGTTCCGGGCGCCGAGCACATCGGGCTCCAGCAGAACGGGGAAGCGCATTTCCGCGCAGAACGCCAGCAGGCGGTCGCCGGCGAGAATGCCGCTGTCGTATCCGCGGAGGGTGCTCGACCCGCCCCAGTGGAGCCGCTTGACCACGGGCACGCGCCCGTCCAGAAACTGACCCGAGGCCTGCAGCGCGAGACGCGCCCCCGCGGCCGCGGGCGCGTACGCCCGGCAGTCGAAATAGGAGCGGCTGAAACGCCTGCCGGATCCGGTTTCCTCCGTCCATTGCCTGCCCGCTTCCGCGAACAGGCCGGACATGGGATACTCGGGCCTGTCGCGGATATCCCAGCGCATAAACCATTCGTCCGAAACGAACCGGTCTTTCCCTCCTCCGGAAACCAGGGCCGCGGGATCGCCTGCTTCCGCGTTCTCCCAGGTCCGGCGGTAGCCCGCGCGGAGCGCGGGGCCGAAACCGCGGCCCAGCGCGGCCGAAGCCGAGTTCGAGACCACGCGGAAAACAGGCCTGTAGTCCGGATACCGGTAGGGATAGGAAGCGTGGCCGGCTTCCATCTCCGCGAACAGCCGGAGACGGCCGCCGAACCATGGATCGGTCCAGGAAATCCCGGCCTTGTCCAGGCCGCCGGTCCTGAATCCGGCCCTGAGCCTCTGGTTCCGGCCGAACAGATTGGACCGGACCGCGGCCAGACCCGCGGTCCACCCGAAAATGCCGTCATAGGACAGGGCCGGGTCGATCGACCAGCGCCCTTTCTCCCTGAGCAGGACGGCCAGACGCGGGACCGGGCCCGTTGAATCCCGCACCGCCACCACCACCGCGGTCCGGAAGGGTCCGATGCGTTCCAGCTGGTCCGCTTTTCTCTTCAGCCAGGGCGCGGGCGGAACACCGGAAGGGATATCCGTCATCTCGCGGAGCACGACGAACCCGGCCGTGTGGCTGTTCCCGTACAGAAAAACAGCCGGCCGGGATGGATCGGATCCGTCTGCCTCCCAGGCCCGTGAAACGCCCGAAGCCGCAAGCATGCAACCAAGCGCGAAAACCAGCCCCGACCGGAACGGGGTAAAACGGTGAAAATGAAATTCGGCGCGTGTCACCTGTCCCCGCCCGCGCTGAGAAGCAGCACGCAGGACGGTTCCGGAGGCCCGTCCGGGTAGCACAGCACGAGATCGGAACATCCGTCGCGGTTCAGGTCCCCGATGCGGACATGATCCGTTCTCGGAAACCGGAGACGCGCGGTTTGCCGGACGTCCATCGGGCCCCTGGCTCCGGCCGGAATGAGACGCAATTCGTCCTCAGAAGCCCACAGCCCGACATCATCCCTTCCGTCCCCGTCGAAATCTCCGGCAAACGGCCGGACGACGAGCGGTTCCGAAAAAAGCGCGGACAGGGTGCGGTTGAACGCGACGGTCACGGACCGGTCGGGTTTCGGGTCAAACCGGCCGTCGGGCGGGCAGAAGTGAAAATCAAAACGGTTCCGCACGCGCCGCGTCATGCCGTACCGGATGATGTCCGCGGGGCTCGATTCCAGGGAAACGAGGCACAGATCCGGCCGGCCGTCGCCGTTGAAATCCGCGACGGCCCGGTCCCCGAAGAAACGGTTCCGCACCAGAACCTGATCCGGAGCCGGATCCCATCCGGATTTTCGGTTGAGGTGCAGGCGCGCCCACCCCGGCGGCGTGAGGAGCCCCTGGGCCGGGGCTTCGATGACCAGCACGTCGGTGAGTCCGTCCGCGTTGAAATCCCGGAATTCATAATCCCGGTTTCGACGGCGGCCGGCAGGGTCTCCGCCCCATCCGGACTCGAACGCGGGCTCTGCGTCGCTTCGGACCGAAGCGCTGTCGCGGAAGATCAACGCGGCGTCGCCGTCGAGTGTCAGGACCGCGTCTCCTGTCCCGTCCCCATCCCAGTCGCAGGGGGCCGGAACCGGAAGGCTGAACGAATAAACTGGCGCCCCGGACCGGATCGCGGAGCGGAACAGTCGGAAACCGCCCGGGATCGCACCGGAGTCCGCCAATTCGGGCCGTCCGGGGCTGAAAAAACGGAGACCGTCCTCCGCGGGGATGATAAAAATCGGATCCCCGGGTCCGGACAGCGCGGAGGCAAAGGGCCATGCCGCGGGCCGGTCCGCTGCGGTTCCGGGGAACGCGGCGCGCACCGTGAAAACCGTGTCCGTCGAAAACCCGGAGAGCCCGGATTCCCCAAAGCGGCCGGAACGGACACCGGACGGAGTCAGTATCCGGATCGATGATCCGAGGCCCCCGGGCCCGGGGACCCGATCGAAAAGAACCGCGTCCGCGGGCAGGAGCATGGATGAATCGGGCGTGGAAACGAAGGAACCGTGCCGGTTCCGGAAAAACGCCAGGGTTCCGGCCGGGTCTTCGGGGCCGCGCCACGCCACGGTCAGGTCGGCCCATCCGTCCCCGTCCGCGTCCGCGTTCACCGGAAGAGACGCGGGACCGCCGAACCGAAGCACGACGGAACGGAAGGACATCGGTGAGCGGCCGGACGAAGGAACGGCAAGCAGAAAAAGCAGGAGAGCGGCGCCACGCGGCGGGACTTTCATGAACGGCTCCGCGGCCCGAATGGGCCGTGCAGGGAGTGCGTCATGGATCCGGCCGGGTCGGCGGGATCGAACCACACCGCGGACAGGGCGCCCCCGTTCTGCCCCGGGTTGACGGACAGGGTCCGGCCGATGAATTGCGCCCACGCGCCTGACGCGTCCGCGGATTCATGGATGTGGCCGTGCAGGGACAGCAGGGGATTCTCCCGCGTCAGAAAATCGCGCACCGCGCGGCTTCCCGCGGGCCTTCCGTCCGCCAGTCTGTCGAGGGAGGTGCCATACGGCGGCCCATGCATGACGCAAACCGTTCTCCGGCTTTCCTCCCCCAATGTCCAGGCCGCGAGGTCGTCTTCGATCGCGGTCCGTCCCGTCAGGAAGGAAGCGGCGTCGGTTTCCATGACGCGTCCGTCCACAGTCACGGCGATGCGGCCCGGGGACGAAGGCGGCGCGTCCGAGGAGAGATCCCGTTTTTCAAAATCCTTGAGCAGGAAAGGAGTCGGAGGAACGAAGGAATAACCGCGCAGGAAGAAACCGCCGTCCGCGGGAACGGACCGGTCGGCCGGCAGCAGAATCAGGCCCTCGGACGCCAGGCCGCGGAGGGACGGCAACGCGCCCATCCAGTCGTCATTGCCCGGTATGGCGTACAGGCGGGCGCCGGCTTTGTCGCGAATCCGGATCGCGAAATCCTTCAGAAACGCGGCCGCGAATCCGGCCTGCGAATCGAGACCGGCCGGACCGCGCCCCTTTCTCGGGAGCAGGTCGCCCCCCAGTATCACGGTGCCGCAATGCCTCGACTCCGCCAGGCCGGCCAGCTCCAGGTACAGACTCTCTCGGCCGTGCAGGTCAGAGGCATAGCACCAGGTCATAGGGCCGTGGCCCCCAGCAGATCGTCGATTTCAACGGACAGGATGGAATTGATGTCCCTGCGGAAACCCATGTGCGTGAAATGGATCCGGCCGTCCCGATCGATCAGGAAAACGGCCGGCACGCCGGACAGGCGGTACGCCTGCTCCATGCCGCTGTTCAGGAGGACGGGAAGAACGATGTCGTTCTTCCGGACGGCGCTCCGGACATCGGTTTTATTGCGGTCCATGGCCACGGTCAGGAATAGAATGCTGCGGCCGTACTGGCCGGCCAGCGCGTCGAGCTCCTCCATGAGTTTCATGGAAGACTGGCTCCAGGACGCCCAGAAGCAGAGCAGAACCACATTCCCCTGCTGGTCCGAAAGACGGACGCGTCCGCCCCGCGCGTCCTCGAGCAGAAAGTCGGGCGCGGGCCGCACCGAGCGCCTGGCGAGTATGCGCTCCCGGCTGGCGGTTTCGACCCACCGGGCCTGCTCGTCCAGGGACGCGTCCGCCAGCAGCGTGTCGCGGCCTGTGTTTTTCCAGAGCGACCGGAATGCCGCGTAAGCCGCGTCTCCGACGTCCCCGGAAAAGGCGGCCGCGCGGCCGTACTGGACGAGCGCGTCCTCCAGACGGCCGGCCTTTTCCAGCGCGATGCCCAGATGGTAGAACGCCTTGCCCTGCAGGGGGCCCTTCACGGCCTCCTGAAGTTCGGAGACGGCCGGAACGATTTCGCCCCTCTGGACATGCACCCAGCCGAGCACGGCCCGAAATCTGGACTCGGCCTCTTCACGCTCCTCGGCCGCTTCCGCCGATCCCCCTCCGGCGGCTTTTTCCGCGGCCAGAATTTCCATGGCCCGGCCCGCGTAGGACAGGGCGCGGTCCGGCTCGATTCCGAGGTCCGCGAACACGCCGGCCAGTCCGGCGAGCCCGTGGGCCCCGGTCAGAGTCGACGCGCCGCGGAGCAGGCGGTCGCCCGCGGCCGCCATGGCCCGGCTGTCGCCGGTCTCGATGACCGCCGAAACGATCTGGCTCAGGGCCGGCTCAACGAACGGGGACCCGGGGAAATCTGCGACAAACCGCTCCAGGCTCCGGATTCTCTCGTCCCTGTCCTCGATTCCCAGTATCTGCGTGAACCGCTTGCGCGCCGCGAGATCGCCTTTCGGGTCCCGGTCGGCCAGGGACTTCTCCAGGGCTTCCGCCTTTTCCGTCCGGCCCATCATCCGGTAGGCGCTGGCGGCAAAACGCACCGCGGACTCGCGGTCCTTTCCCGAAGCCAGCACGGAATCGATTTCCGCCTCGACACTGCGGCGTGCCGCCTCGCTGAAGTCGCTGTTCTTCAGGCGGGCGGACGCGAGCAGGAGACGGCCCGAATAATTGTCCGGATGAAACCGGAGTTCCCTGCGAAACGCCTCGATGGCCAGGGACAGGTTTTCGGGCCTCAGGTCCGAGATGCCGGTGTGGGATATGCCGATGGCCTCGTAGGCGCCGTAAACGGGACGGCCCGCCGCGTCGACGACCGGCGCGTCAAACAGGTCCTGCCCGAGGTCGGGCCGGGTCCGTGTCCCGGACGAATCAACGGTTACGAACGCGAAGAAAATCGCCTTGATGCTGGTGTCCTTCAGGCCGTACCAGGCTCTCCACAGTCCGGTGGTCCGGGTCATGGGGATTTCGAAGGGGGGATCGGGCAGTCGGGGGAAAACCTGAAGCATGGGGGTCTCGCCCTCGGCCAGACCGTCGGGAATCAGGGCCGGATTCAGCCGGAAGGCGATGTTTTCCCCGTGCCGGGGAGGAGCGTCGATTCCAGCGGCCTCGCGGCCGGAATCGGCCCCGATGCAGGCAGGGACTATGGCCGCGAAAACCAGTGCAAACCGGATCATGCTTTTCATTAAAACCTCCCAATGACGGGGAATGACGCTTCAAACCGCCGGGCGTGCGCCCGACGGACCTGCGGAGCGCGATCAGCCGTTCCCGGACGGGAAAGCGGCCGGCCGCGCCAGGCCCAGTTCCCTGGCCGCGATTCCGAAACGCAGGCCGCGGTCGCTCACCCGCACCGTCGGAATTCCGGCCGATTCCATCCAGGACAGAAGGATGAAGAGTCCGGCCGGAAGAATGTCCGCCCGGTCCGGACCGAAGGCCCGCACGGTCCAGCGGCGTTCGGCCCTCGACTGTCCGGCCAGTTTCTCCGCCCAGTTCCGCACGATCCGCACGGCCAGTTCCGTCCCGTCCACAACCGCGGCATCGTAGCGTTCGAGACCGAGCTCCAGGCCGGCCAGAGTCGTCGCCGTTCCTCCCACGCAGATGAAGGGAACGGACGGATCCTGCATCGGGATGTCCGGCGCGAACGCGGAACGGATTTCGTCCGTCATGGCGTCCAGCTCGTCCGGCCCGGGCGGATCGCTCCTGAGGTGCTTTTCCGTCAGGGTCAACGCTCCGATGGGCACACTGCGGCTCCGCCGGAGGGCCGGACCGTCACCCTGCGCCCATTCCGTGCTCCCGCCCCCGATGTCCATGACGACTGCCCGTCCCGGTTCAGCCAGGCCGTGCACCACACCCATGTAACTCCAGACCGCCTCTTCCTGTTCCGGGATGACCTCGATTTGAAGGCCCGTTTCCCTGAACAGGACGGCCAGCGCCTCACGGCGGTTCTCCGCGGCCCTGAACACCTGCGTGCCCGTGCACACCGGCGATCCCGCTCCGATCGCGCGGGCCAGCTCCTTCCACTCGATCAGAACCGCGGCGGTCCTCCCGATGTCCTCCTCCCCGATCCGGCCGGAGGATGCAAGACCGCGGCCGAGCCGCGTGGTCCGGATCTCCTGCCGGATCGGCCGGACAACGGTTCCGTCCCTTTCCGCGAGCAGGAAAAGCGCGGAATTCGTTCCGATGTCGATGACCGCGACCGGGCCGTTTCGCGGCGATGGGCTTAAACCGGCGGATTCGGGTGTCACGGAATCACTCCACGGCACTGAAACGGACGTTCCCGTTTTCCACGATCAGCGGAGGGCTTTCCGCCGTAAATTCGCGGTCCCCGAACCCGGACAGGTTCACCACGAATCCGAGAAGCCAGTCCCCGGCTGATTTGACCGGCGACCGCTTGCGACTGAGCGACTTGGCGTTCAGGTCGTCCACCTCCCCGGAAAGCCAGCGGCCGATCTCGTGGAGGCTCTCCACGGACATGGGCTCGAAAACCATGCGGACGAGAATGTGATAGGTGCGCCCCGGTTTCAGCCGGTCGCGCCGGACAAGGCCGATTCCGCGGATTCGGCAGCAGTTCCGTTCAGCGGCCGTATCCTCCTGAAACCGGGCCGTTCCGCCGGGACGCATCACCGTGTAGCATCTTTCCCAATTGTCGTATCCGAGCTTCATCCGGAGGACCTTCTCGTCGACGACCGCGTCGAACCATCCGTCGCGGTCCCCCCACACCTGAATCTGGTATTCCAGGCCCGCGGTCATGCCCTTTCTGAGCGAGCGGAAGGTCTCGCGGTCGAAGAGCCCGGACATCTCGAACCCGACGATCACCGAGTCCCCTGACACGGCGACGCTGTCGAACCGGCACTGCGCGGCGTCCGTCCGGCCGGCCAGGAGCAGCAGGCAGGCCAGCGCGGCCGGCCGCAGATTGCGGACCGGACCGCGGAAGAACCGGGGCCGCGCCCACACTATCGGGACCGGCCCCAGACGAACCGCGGCCATCTCTCCTGCGGAACCGGGCAAGGTCAGTCGGTCAGTATCATTTTACGGGTCTTGGTGAACGCCCCGTCCACGGACCGTACTTCAAGCCTGCAGAAATACACGCCGCTGGGCATGCGTCTGCCTGACCCATCCGTGCCGTTCCAGACCGACCGGTGACTGCCGGCGGCCCGGAATCCCGACTCCAGAACGGAAACGGGTTTCCCGAGAATGTCGAACACCGTCAGGGTCACGTCGCCCGCCGAGGCAAGCCGGTAATGAATGGCCGTGGAGGGGTTGAATGGATTCGGGTGGTTCTGGCTCAGCTCGCAACGCTCCGGGAAAAGAACGGCCCGGCCGTCTTCGACCCCGCTCGGCACGTTTGTCGAGGCGAGCCGCATGAGGAAACCCGCGTCCGTGAACTGGGGATTCTTTTCACTCGAATGGCTGGCCGCTTCGAGAATGAGTCCGACATCCTTCGCGTACCAGTCGTACACGATGAGCGTGTCCACGCTCAGCGTCAGGTAATTGCCGAACAACTGCGCCTTGAGCGTCAAATGCCGAACGGCTTTCACCCGCACGCAGTCAAAGGCGCCGAGCGGAATCGTCAGGCGGCCGTCGGCGTCCACTTCCATGACGGAGCTGTCCTTCGTGACCAGTGTGGTCGTCAGCGCTCCGATCGTGGCGGGCGCGGAAAATTCGTACTTCTTGAGCCACGTCTTCCCGACAGCCAGGGGGAAGGACAGTTCAACGCAAGGCTGGGTGAAGGCGAAGCCGCCCGAATAAATGGGCGACACGGCGCCCATCCCGTTCCCCTGAAGAACGCCGTCCGTGGAAAGCGCCTTCTGATAGTAATACACTTCAAAGAATCCTTCCAGGCCGGACGGGAAAACGATGGGAACGGGGTCAACGGACAGCCATTGCCAGGTTTTGATCGCCCGCTCCGCTCCGGGAACGGATGCGCCGTACAGCGTCTCGGAAGGGAGAACATAGTCCATTCCGATCTGCCTGCCGTGAATGGCCTGGGTGAAGTCCCACGTCCGGTTCTCCCCGGCCGGGCCGATGACCACGGACGCGTGGCCCGTGGTGTCCGTGTCCATGCGGTTGCGCGTTCCGACGTCCGGGTAATCCCCGAGCTGGATCGTGACTGCCGCGGCCGCGAGGCCGGACGCTCCGAAAACGGCAAGAGCGAGAAGCCCCCCGCGGATTCCCAAAAAATGCGTTTTGATTTTCATATGGAAAACCTCCTTTTTTCCCGGAATGTCCATTCGAAAAGACGGACGGGCACGCCTTCTGATTTTCGGATCGCCGCGGCCACGTTTCTCCCGGCCGGTCCTGGGCGACGACCGGACTCTGGATTAAAACCGGCCAGCGGCCGGACTCCCCGATGCCCGTTCCGGCCGGCCTCTATCCGCGTCCGCCGGCAAACACTTCCGCCTCGCGGACGAAACCGTCCGCCAGACGGCTCGCTTCCTCCGCGGTTTTCGCCTCGGTCATGACGCGGATGATGGGCTCGGTGTTCGATTTTCGGATCTGAATCCAGGAATCCGGCCTCTCGATCTTCAGGCCGTCCATCCAGTTACACGTTTCGGAAGCGTACTTTTCTCCCATCTTTTTCAATATATCGTCGGGATCAGCGCCTCCGATTTCCAGCTTCTTTTTGGCCATGAAATAACGCGGCAGTTCTTCCCGCAGGCCGGACACGGTTTTGCCGGACTCGGCCATGGCCTGCAGGGTCAGGGCCACGGCCACGGGCGCGTCCCGGCCGAGGTGCACCTCGGGCAGAATCACGCCGCCGTTCCCCTCTCCGCCCACAGCCGCGCCGATTTCCTTCATCTTCTTGGCCACGTGGATCTCGCCGACCTTGGTGCGCACCACGGACGCCCCCGCCTGCGCGGCGACATCGTCCACGGCCCGAGTGGTGGACACGTTCACCACCACGGTTCCCTTCTTCTTCGCGAGCACGAACCGGGACGCGAGCGTCACCGTGTATTCCTCCCCGATGAACTCGCCTTTTTCGGACACGATCGCGCACCGGTCCACGTCCGGGTCCACGGCGAAGCCCACGTCCGATTTCGTCGAGCGGACGAAATCGGACAGGCCGGTGAGGTTCTGGGCGAGGGGTTCGGGCGTGTGGCTGAACCGGCCGTGCGGCTCCGCGTTCAGGGCCGCGATCTCGCACCCGAAAGCCGAGAGCAGGTCGGGCAGAATGACGCCGCCCGCGCCGTTCACGGAATCGAACGCCACCCTGAATTTCCTTTTTCGGATCCGTTCGACGTCCACGAACGGGATTGCCAGCACGGCTTCGATGTGATCCCGCACCGCGTCCGTCCGGGACGACGCCCGGCCGATCCTGTCCCAGGGCTTGTAGGCGAACGCGCCGGATTCCGCGATCCGCTTGACCTCCAGGCCCTGCGCCTCATCGAGGAACATGCCGGTCCTGTCGAGAAGCTTGAGCGCGTTCCATTCCGCCGGGTTGTGGCTGGCCGTGATGACAATGCCGCCAACAGCGCCGTGACGCTCCGTGGCGAGCTGAACCGTGGGCGTGGGCACGATGCCCAGGTCCACGGGATCGCACCCCACGGACATGAGCGCCGAGAACACCGCGCCCCGGACCATCTCGCCCGTGACGCGCGAATCCCGGCCGACCATCACCTTGCCCGGGCCGTACAGGGTTCCGGCCGCGGCCGTGTAGCGGACGAGCAGTTCGGGCGTGAGACCGTCTCCGACAATGCCGCGGATGCCGGAGACGCTGATCATGACGGGTTTGGGCATGCATTCCATCCCTGAATGGTGGGTTTTCGGTCTTAATGTAATATTAATTTTGGACTTTGGCAATAAGGATATGAGAAGGAACCATCCTGCCGCCGGATAGGATGTTGTTTCAGGCGGGCGGTTCGGCGACGGAAACCGGTCAATCCGTTTTTTTATTCAGCAACCGTGAGAGAAGAAAGGCGCACCCCGCCCCGAAACCCGCAAGCCCCGCGATGTGCGGCACCACGTCCCCGAAGCCCCGGCCGTAGGAAATCAGCAGGTGCAGGCCGCGGAGCGCGATGCCCGAGGGCAGGGCCAGGGCCGCCTTCTGCATCCAGGCCGGCGCGATCTCAAGGGGCCACCAGCACCCCGAGACGGCCGCCATGAACAGGCCGGAGACGATCGCGACGCCGATCAGCTTGTCGTGGTCTTCCACCGCGAACCCGAGACAGAGCCCCATGGCCGCGACGCAGACGCAGTACGCCGCGACGAGCAGGACCAGGCCGGGGAGCGAGGCGCCGTAATACACGCCGAAGGCGAAACGGCCGATGAGGAGCAGGAGCCCGGCCTGAAGCATCCCGAGCGTCGAGGCGCCCGCGAGCTTGGAGAGAAAGAGCTGGCGGAATCCCACGGGCGCGGTCCGTATCCGCTTCAGCACGCCTTTTCTGCGCTCCTCGTGGATGAAGGACCCGGCGTACACGAACAGAAAAATCATGCCGAACTGGACGATATTGGCCGGCACCTGCCGGTTGAACCCGGACGGCACGACCCGGTGCCGCCCGGCATAGGATGTCTGAACCGTGACCCGGGGGCTCCGGCCGTCCAGGCCGGACAGAACCCCGGGCGTCACCTTTTTGCCGGACGCCGCGGCCTCGGCCGCGTCCGCGAGCAGGCGGAAAGACGCCTTGCGCACGGCCATGACCGCGGTCTGCTCGGCTTCGAGATTGGAATCGTGGCGTTTGCGGAGCGCCAGGTGGACCTTTTCCCCGCGAAGCAGGCTGTCCGTGAACCCGGCGGGGATGATCAGCGTGCGGACCGGTTCAGACCCGGGGCGGCCCGAGGCGGAATCGCCCCCGCTGATTCCGGAAACGGGACTGAACACGCTGTTCAGGGAATCGAGGATCACGTTTTCAGAGCCGATGGACGCGATCAGTCTCTGTGAAAGAAACCCGTCGTCCCGGTTTTCCACCGCAAGACCGGCCCACGACCGGCTCGGGTCGTTTCCGCCGCGGAACGCGCTTCCGAAGATGAAGATGTAAACGACCGGCATGATGAACATCCAGAACAGCGTGGATTTTTCCCTGAAGCAGACGATCCAGAACTGCCGGATGAGATGGCCCGTCACGCCCATGCGGCCGCCTTTCTCCGGAGCAGGAAGAAGGACAGGACCAGGAAACACCAGGCGAGCAGGGAGAGGATAAGGGCCGGCTTGAGGAGCCCGGCCGGACCCGCGTGCTCCAGCAGAATCCCCTGCAGGCCCCTGACGCCCCAGGTCACCGGGGACAACGCGGCCGCCTTCTGGAGGAAACCGGGCAGGTTGCGGACCGGCAGCATGGACCCGCCCAGCATGCTGAAGGTGATGATGACCGCCGGGGAGATCGCCTGGGCCTGCGACAGCGTCCGGCTCAGGCCCTGCACCATGAAGACAACGCCGGTGAGTGCCGCCACCAGCACCATGGAGAAGGGAAGAAACAGAAGGAGCTGTCTCGCGTCCATGCGGACGCCGAACAGCGCGGCTGCGCCGCCCCACACCAGGCCGTGGGCCGCCAGCCCGCTCAAGAAGACGAACAGGATCTTGGCCGCGACCAGCGAGGAGACGGAAGCGGGACCGGCGCGGAGACGAAGCAGGGTCTTCTTCTGCCGCTCCTCATGGATGTCCCGGGACAGCACGTCGAGTATGAACAGAAGGCACATGACCGACAGGCCGGACAGAATGTCCGCGTAGAGATTGTAGGAATCGGACGCGGCCTTGCCGGGCGCCGCGGATCGGATCGTCAGATCGATTTTCGGAGGAATGAGATACGCCGAAACCCGGTCCACGAGCCGGCTGAACTGCACGGCCACGGCCGCCACCTCCCAGTCCGAAGGGCTTTCCTTCCGCTCCGACTGGACGCGGATGTTCTCCAGGGGAGCCCCGGCGATCCGCACGAAGCGGTCCCCGGCCTCCGCGAACAGGCGGACGGTCTCCTCCGCGATTTTCGGGCCGAACGACTCGGAGGGATTCTTGACCAGGAACAGTTCGGCTCGCCGCCGGTTCAGAAGGGAGTCGCCGAACCCGGCGGGAACGACGAGAAGCGCCGAGGCCTTTCCCGCGTTCATGAGAACGGCGCCGCTGTCCGCGCCCACGGGCCGGACGTCGAAGAGGCTGGACAGCTCGCCCTGACCGAAGGCGCTCTTCAGCATCTTCGACGCGATGCTTCCGTCCCGGTCCTCGAACAGAAGCGTGATGCGGATCCGCCTCTCCCCGCCCCCGGACGGCCCGAACGCGAGACCGATGAGCATGGCGAACAGAAGCGGCATGATCAGGAGGAGGATGAATCCGCCAGGATTCCGCATCCGCCGGAGCATGTCCTTATGAAGCAGCCGGCCGATCAATCGCGGAGCTCCCTTCCGGTGAGCTTGATGAACACCGAGTCGAGGCTCGGCTCCTTGATGCCGACATTCTCGATTTCAAGCCCGCCGGCGATGAGCGCCTCGAGGAACCGGCCCGTGCCCTGCGCCACCGGCAGGCTGAACACGGCCTCGTTCTCGGCCGCTGAAACGACGGTCAGGGACTTGATTTTCTTCTGAAGCCGCTCGGCCGCGATTCCGGAAAACCGGCCCGTCACCCTGACCAGGCGGTTCTCGCCGACGATGCGCTTGATCGCGTCCTGCGTGCCCGAGGCCAGAATGCGGCCGTGGTCGATGATGGCCAGCCGGCCGCAGAGGCTTTCGGCCTCGTCCAGATAATGGGTGGTGTAGAGGATGGTCGTGCCCTGCTTCGCGAAGACCCGGACCAGGCCGAGCATGTGGTTTCGGGCCTGGGGATCGATGCCCACCGTCGGCTCGTCGAGCAGGAGCAGCTTGGGCTTGTGAACCATGCCCGCGGCCATGTTCAGCCGCCGCTTCATTCCGCCCGAATAGCCGGACACGCGCTCCTTGGCCCGGTCCGCGAGTCCCGTGGCCTCGAGAAGTTCGTCGATCCGCCGCCTGAGGGGCGCGCCTTTGAGGCCGTACAGCCCGCCCCAGAACCGGAGATTCTCGACCGCGTTCAGCTCCTCGTAGAGCGCCACGTCCTGGGGCACCACGCCCAGATTTTTCCGGAGCGCCGGGCCGCCGGAAAGCATGTCGCGTCCGTCGAGATGAATGGCGCCCGCGTCCGGCTTCAGCAGGCCGCTGATCATGTTGATCGTGGTCGTCTTGCCGGCGCCGTTGGGTCCCAAAAACCCGAAGATTTCCCCCTTCCGGACCTCGAAGGAAATCCGGTCGACCGCGATCGTCCCGTTGAAGGATTTGACAAGATTCTCGATTTTCAGCATGCGGACTCCGGAAAAAACGTTGACACGTTGGAACGTTTGAACGTTCAAACGTGTCAACGTGTTAACGTGCCAACGTTAGTTTATACGTCCCCCCGCCCTCCGGGTTGCCCGAAAACGGACCAGGCGCCCCTGCTCGGGACGCCTGGCGGACTCCGCAACCGGTTTTCGGACGGTCAGTTGCCGTGCCGCGCGGACCGTACCAGTCCGGTGAGCATGCGCGCGACCTCGTCGACGGCCATCAGTATCTCTTCTGCGTCCTTCAGAAAGCCGAGATCCCGGGACAGAATCAGGTGGTATTTCAGCTCCTCGATGGCGTCCTGGCTCATGCGGTACGAGGCTTCCTTGTCGCGGGGATGCCGGCGCATGAATCCCTCGGCGATTTTCGCGGGAATGACCGTGGCGATCCTGCGGACGGTGCGCGCCATTTCCTCCCGCTCCTCCTTGGGGAATTTCCGGGTGACCGCGAACACTTCCAGCGCGAGCTTGTGCGCCTTCTGCCAGACATTCAATTGCTGGAAATCGGTGAGTTTGTCTGCCGGCACCGGCGATTCGCTCCGGTGATCGTCCCTGCGGTCGTGCCGATGGTCGTGCCTGCGGTCGTGCCGGTGTTCGTTCCTGTTCTCGTTTCTGTTCTCGCTCCGGTTTTCATTGCGGTTTTCATTCCTGTGTTCATTCCTGTCCGGGACCGGGGCCGGGGACTCTCTGGTGAATATGGACATTGAATTTCCTTTCGTTCGTTACTCGATGATTCACTTGCCGCGGGCCGGTACGGCGCGCGGAACGGCCGCGGGACGAAACCAGGCCGGACGCGGCCCGGACTCCGCCGGAAGAGCCCGGGATAACGCCGCTCACTCGTACTGTTTTCCCACCCTCCGGTACGCCTCGCGGAACGGCACGCCCTGCTTCACGAGCGCGTACACGCGCTCCGTGGCGAAGACCTCCTCCGTGAGCGCCTTCGCGCAGGCCGCCTCGTCCACCTCCAGGCCGGACACCAGCTTCGCCAGAATGGCCAGCGAGTCGGCCGCCGCGTCCAGCGCCTCCATGAGCGGTTTCTTCGTGAGCTGCAGGTCGCGGTGGTAGCCGGAGATCAGGCCGGCTGTGGTCGTCTGCAGCTGGATCTGGCAGGCGAGAACGGCGTGGTACTTCGCGCGCACCAGCTCCAGGACGTCCGGATTTTTCTTCTGCGGCATGATGGAACTGCCGGTGCAGAAAGCCGCGGGCAGGCGGACGAATCCCGTGTCCGGCATGGAGAAGAAAATGAGGTCCGTCGCCAGCCGGTTCGCGTCGAGCATGAACAGCGCGAGGCAGTGGACGAGGGTGGACTCGAACTTGCCCCGGCTCAACTGGACCGCGATCGGGTTCTCCTGCACGGCCGAGAATCCCGCCTCCTTCGCCGCGTAAGCCCGGTCCACGTCGAGAGGCACGCCGTATCCGGCGCCCGTGCCGAGCGGCGACTGGTCCATGCGGCCCCGGATGAATTCGAGGAGCCGGGCGTCCTCCTCCAGCGCTAAGGCGTATCCGCCGGCCCACAACCCGATCGACGAGGGCATGGCCTTGCGCGTGTGCGTGTACCCGGGTATGGCCACGCCTCCGGAGCGGCCGGACAGGCCCTTCAGGCCGGCGGTCAGGGCTTCCGCGGCCGAACGGATCCGGCCCGCCTCGGCGATGCAGAACAGGCGCAGGGCCGCCAGCACCTGGTCGTTCCGCGACCGGCCGGTGTGGATTTTCTTCCCGAGTTCGCCGAGCTTTTCCGTGAGCCGGTTCTCGATGGCGGTGTGGCAGTCCTCCATCTCGCGGGGAATCTCGAAACGGCCTTCCTCCGCCGACCGCCGGATGGCGTCCAGCTCGTCCACGAGACGGCGCACCTCGTCCGGCTGAAGCACGCCGATCTTCCCCAGCATCCGGGCGTGGCCCGCCGAAGCCGCGCAGTCGTACGCCGCCAGCCGCAGGTCCAGGTCGGGGTCGTCGCCCGCGGTGAAGGTTTCGACGTCCGGGTCCGGATCCGTCTTCGATTTTTTCTGCCAGAGTTTCACCATGCGGTCCTCAGGGTCAGGGAGAAGGCGCGGATCGGCTCCAGCATCCGCTCGCGAAGCGTGTACATGTAATTGCCCATGTTGGTGCACTCGATCACGAGGTCGGTCCGGCCCAGGTCGAGCCCGACGCGGCCGTCCAAGACCCTCACCGGCACGCGCTCGTCCGCGTTGTAAAGCAGGGTCTCCTCGATCCGGCTCGCGAAGCGGGCGTCCAGGCCGAAGGTCAGCCGGCCGGTCCTCCATTCCGCTCCCGCGTTCAGCCTGTGTTTCGATCGGTACCGCAGGGGACGGCCGGTGCCGCGGTCCCGGGAGTCGACGAAGGTGTATCCAGCCTGCCCGGACAGCCGGCCGGCCCACAGAGACGCCCGGACGCGGCCTTCGAATCCCTGCGTGAACGCGCTTCCGATGTTGAGAAACTGGATGTCCTGACTGCCGGGCTTCAGGCCGACCTCGATCATGTCCCGGTAATCGCTCCTGAAGACCGCGGCGTCGAACAGGAGCACGGGATGCGACCCGTCCAAAACCGGTGACAGCCGGCCCAGGTCCACGGTGCGGCCCGCGCCGATCTCGGCGCTCCAGGCCCGCTCGGCCCTGCGCAGGTCGAGGTTCGGGCTCACGTGAAAGCCCGACACCGTGATGTCCGCGAACACCTCGGCGATGGACGGCGCCCGGAACCCCCGGCCGAAGGACGCGCGCAGCGACGTCTCCGCGTCCGGCCTGAAGACAAGCCCGAGCCGGGGGCTGAGCTGGCCGTCCGAATACACACCCCGCACCCGGTGAAAATCGTAGCGCAGGCCGGCGGTCAGCGTCGCCCGCTCCGCGAACCGCAGGCCGTCCTCGCCGTACACCGCGAGATCGAGCGTCTCCGGACTCCCGTAAATGTCCGATTCCGCGCGGTTGTGCGCCGCTTCCGCCCCGAAGGTGGCCGCGTGCCTGCCCCACAGCGCGTCGAACTGCGCCTCCGCGCCGGTCTTGTCCGTCCGCGCCCCGTCCCGGTTGTCCTGGTAGTCGTTCTTCCAGTGCGTTCGGTACCAGTTCGCCTTCAGGGTGTAGGCCAGGGACGGGTTCAGGATGTGCCGGTACGTGACGGCCGCGTTCGATTTTCTGTAGCGGATGGAGTTGCCGGCTTCGGACGGGGGCACTTCGAGCGGCCGGCTCTGGCTCAGCCACTGGGTCACCTCGCCGTGGTCGTTGTCCGTGTGGCCGGCCGAGAGGTTCAGCGTGCCCCGCTCCGAGGTGCGCGCCTTCATCTTCACGCCCGCGTTCCACCGCTCCACCCACCCGTTCTGGCCATAACCGGTTCCTCCCTTGCGGCCGGCCGTGACCGAGAGGCCCACCGGGCCGACGGCGCGGCTGTGCGAGACGTCCAGTCCGGCGAAACCCAGCGGGTTCCTAAGATCGAGTTCCCCGCGGTCGAACAGCCGGTAGGTCAGAAACCGGTCCGTCCAGCGCCAGGCGTCGTAGGCCGGGGTGTCGTGGAACCCGGCCGTCATCCGCACCCGCGTTTCCGGCGCGGCCGACGGGTCGCGCGTGATGACATTCACCATGCCGGCCAGCGCGTTCGAGCCGTACAGCGCGGACCCCGCGCCCTTCACCACCTCCACGCGCTCCACTTCCTCGATCGGTATCGCGTCCCAGTTGATGCCGCCGGTGTCGCCGTTGATGAGGGGATGCCCGTCGACCAGCAGGAGCACGCGGCTGCCGGCCGCGTAATTGAACCCCGTGGAGCCGCGCAGGTCGATCTGGCCGTCGGTCACGCCCATGCCGGCCGTGTTCTCCAGCACCTTGTCGAGCGTGACCGCGTTCCGCGACCGTATTTCCGCGTCTCCGACCACGTCCACGGTCACGGGCGCGTCCTCGATGGCCTGCTTCCGCTTCGAGGCCGTCACGATCTCGGCCGGCCTGCGGATCAGGGTCTGCTTCAGCCGGAGCGTCACCTCCGTGGCCGCGCCCGCGGCGATCTCCAGGCCGGCCGCGGTCCGTTTCTCGTAGCCCATGAGCGAGGCCTCGACATCGCAGCGGCCGGCGGGCACGGCCGACACCGCGAATCGTCCCGCCTCGTCCGTCACGGCACCGAGCCAGGTTCCCTTGACCATGACATTGACGCCCCACAGCGGCCGCCCGGTCGCCTCGTCCACGACGCGCCCCTCCAGCCGGCCGCGGTCCTGGGCTGAAACGCCCGCGCGGACGAATAGCAGCAACCGACAGGCGGCCGCGGCCGCCGCCCGTGCCGGGCCCCGCCTCATCTCGTCCTCCCCCGCCTGAAGAACGGCAGTTCCCTGCCGACATTCGCGAAATCGGCCGAGATGTTGACGCGGTCATAGGTCACGCCGTCGATGATCTCCACGGCTGAGGGCCGGGTCTGCAGATCCGGGTTCCGGTAATAGGCGCCCAGCTCCTTGACGCCGTACAGGTAATCGGGCGTGTCCGGGAACCAGATGACGAACACCCACTCGTAGACGCCGGGCTGGAGCCGGATGTGATAATCGTACACCTCGGCGTTCCTCGGGATGGTGTCGCAGAGCTGAATGCCGCCGCTGAGAAAATTCTGCAGGACGAAAGCGATCAGTCCGTCGCGGTCCGTGATGCCTTCCGGGTACTTCCTGGATACGACGAGCACCACGTCCTTCGTCGAGTCGGGCCACGCGCCCGTGAAGGTGACGCGGCCCCGCAGACCCGAACCCGGCTCATAGGCGGCCGGAGACAGGCCGTGATCCGAGCAGGAGAGGCCGGCCAGGCCCGCGAGAAGGAACAGGAGCCGGGGAATGACGCGTCTCAACGCTTCCTCCGGCCTGAGGGTGCGGATTGTTTTTTCAGGAGGGACGCGGCGATCAGGCCGCCGGCCGTGGCGAAAATGGAATTGACGATGAAGCTCGACACCAGCCCGAGCACGACCATGACCGGGTGAAAAGCGCCCATGGACCGGATCGCCTCCATGGATTCCGCGAGCTCCTCCGGCATGTCCTCCATGCCGCCGAGCATCTCGTCCAGAATGGCCGTGGAGAAATCGAGGCCGATGAACGCGAAAAAGTAGTGGAGAAATGAGCCGAACAGGGCGCCGAAAGCGCCGGCCAGAAACCCGGTCATGGCGCCTTCCGAAGAAGTCAGGTTCCCGCCCGGGGGAAGCGACCGCCTGTGCATCCAGGCCGCGAGAAACCCGCCGGCCACGACCCAGAGACAGCACAGGCAATTGCCGAGATTGAGCAGGGGCGTACGCGAAAAGAAAGCGATGAACGCGCCGCCGGCCAGGGCCGGAATCAGTTTGCCGGGCTTTTCTTGCATGTCACTCCTCTCAGGTGCGGGACTCCGGTGACGAGATCGAACACCGCGGGCAGAAGATAGAAGGGAACCGCGGCTCCGGCCGCGAATCCGGTGAGCATTCTCAGGCTGTTGGGCGATTCAAAGAGGCCCAGGTGGCCCATGATGAAATCCAGGGCCGCGGGCGCCAGGCAGGCCGGAAAAAGGGCCGGTTTGGGCGATTTCGCTTTCAGGCGCTTGCGGAGAAGAAACCAGACGGCCGTGCCTGCCGCGTATCCGGCGTAAACCCCGTAACACCGGGCGCATACGGCCATGGGTTCGCCGAAAAGGAAAATGGACCGTTCCGGTATCTGATGGCAGGCGTACGAGTATCCGAACCGGATACAGGCCGGGATGAAATCGGGACCCATGCCCAAGCCATTCCAAACGGCCGGGACCAGGGGGAACAGCAGTCCGGCCAAAGCCGCGGCCCACGCGATAACCGCGAAAAGTCCTCTTTTCTCCATGGTTTGTAATATGTCAACAATCCGTAAAAAAGTCAAATGGTTTATCTGGGGGCCCGCATTCCGGTGATATATCAAGGGAGCCGGAAACTGTTCGGTTTTCCGAAAGCCCGGCCTGTATTTTGGCCTGACGGGGCTGAATGATGGGTTTAAGAATTTCCCCATAAGCGGTCGAAAACGTAAACCTTCGGGAAAAAACACAATTAATCCAAAAAATATATGCACTTACACGCCTAGGCGCAAAAAAAAGGACACATTCAATTTCCCACGATAATCATGAAAAAATAGCCTCAATATTTCGCTGAAAACCCTCGTTTTTATGTAAAACTAGTGTAAAAACCCACCTTTTCATTGACATTTCACTGTTTATCCTTTATATTGGCTGGTCTGTTCCCTGAGGGTTATTTCTCTGACGAAAGGAAAATATGGTCTCCACTTCCGAATTCCGTAACGGTCTGGTCATGCTCCTGGAGGGCGATCTCTACAGCATCGTCGAGTTCCAGCACGTCAAACCCGGCAAGGGCGGGGCCTTTGTCCGGACGCGCATCAAGAACGTCAAAACCGGCCGCGTGCTCGACAAGACCTTCCGGTCGGGCGACAAGGTCGAGGACGTCCGTCTCGAGACGAGGACCTTCCAGTTCCTCTATAAAAGCGACCGGGACTACACCTTCATGGACTCCGTCACCTACGATCAGGTCACGCTCACCGAGGACGTGGTCGGGGACGGCCACATCTACATGAAGGAAAACCTTGAAGTCGAAATCGTGTACCACGGCGACACGCCCATCGGCGTGAACATCCCCAATTTCGTGGATCTCAAGATCGTGAAAACCGACCCCGGCCTCAAGGGCGACACGGTTTCCGGCGCCACCAAGCCGGCCACCGTCGAATCGGGCGCCGTGGTTCAGGTTCCGCTCTTCCTTTCGGAGGGGACGGTCATCAAAGTCGACACCCGCACCGGCATTTACGTGGAACGGGTGAAATAACCCTGACTTCCGGGGGAACGATCATGAATCTCAATGACGTCAAAAGGCTGATCCGCCTGGTGGAATCCAGCGCCATCGACGAGCTGGAAATCCACGAGGACAAGCTTCAGATACGCGTCACCAAGCACCGCCCGGGGCAGGCCGCGCCCGTGATGATCCCGGCCCCGGCGCCGCAGGTCCTGCAG
The DNA here is from genome assembly GCA_030372965.1 of bacterium. Classification (GTDB taxonomy): domain Bacteria; phylum Zhuqueibacterota; class QNDG01; order QNDG01; family DTFT01; genus JAFGAX01. The sequence goes on along the minus strand of JAUCQC010000170.1, from coordinate 18,165 downwards.
GCCGTTCCCGCCGGCGCCCAGCCGCCCCGCATGGACGCCAGCCCGCACGGGGCCAAGGTCGAACCGGCCCCGGCGCCGGCCGCGGACAATCTCGTCGAAATCCGCTCGCCCATGGTGGGCACCTTCTACCGGTCGCCGTCCCCGGACGCCGCCCCCTACGTGCGCGAGGGCGACAGCATTCAGCCCGGCAAGGTGCTCTGCATCATCGAGGCCATGAAGCTCATGAACGAGATCGAGGCCGAGATCACGGGAAAGATCGTCAAGATTCTCGCCGAAAACGCCCACCCCGTGGAATACAACCAGCCGCTCTTCCTGGTCGAAAAGGGCTAGGGCCCCCGGCCATGCGCAAGATTCTGATCGCCAACCGCGGCGAAATCGCCCTGCGGATCATCCGCACCTGCAAGGAGCTGGGCATCTCCACCGTGGCCGTGTACTCCGAAGCGGACCGGGACTGCCTCCACACCCGGTTCGCGGACGAGGCCGTGTGCATCGGCCCGGCCGCGCCCGGCCAGAGCTACCTGAAAATCCCCGGCATCATCAGCGCGGCCGAAATCACCAGCGCCGAGGCCATTCACCCCGGATACGGCTTTCTCGCCGAGAACGCCGAATTCGCCGAGATCTGCGAATCCTCCGGGTTCCGGTTCATCGGCCCGACCGCGGACATGATCATGCGCATGGGCGACAAGATCTACGCCAAGAACATGATGCGCAAGGCGGGCGTGCCCGTGATTCCCGGGAGCGACGGCGGCGTGGCGGACGACAGGGAGGCCGCCGGGCTGGCGAAGGAAATCGGGTACCCGGTCATCCTGAAGGCGGCGGCCGGAGGCGGCGGCCGCGGCATGCGCATCGTGCGCGAGGAGAAGGAGATCGCCGGGGCCTTCGCGACCGCGTCGGCCGAGGCCCAGGCCGGATTCGGAAACCCGACCCTGTACATGGAGAAGTATTTCGAGAGCCCCCGCCACGTCGAGGTCCAGCTCATCGGCGACGGCAGGGGCGAGGTGATCGCGCTCGGCGAGCGGGAATGCTCCATCCAGCGGAAGCATCAGAAGCTCATCGAGGAATCGCCCTCCCCGGCCGTGGACGCGGCCGTGCGGAAGCGCATGACCGCCGCCGCGGTGAAAGGCGCGCGGTCGGTCAACTACCGAAGCGCGGGCACCATCGAATTCCTTCTGGATTCGGACGGCAAGTTCTACTTCATGGAGATGAACACCCGCATCCAGGTCGAGCACCCGGTCACGGAAATGGTCTACGGCGTGGACCTCGTGAAGGAGCAGATACTCATCGCGGCCGGCGAGGATTTCAAGCACATCCACCCGGAGATCGAACCCCGCGGCCACGCCATCGAGTGCCGGATCAACGCCGAGGACCCGTTCAAGGCCTTCAGGCCCTCGCCCGGCAAAATCACCAGTTTCCACGTGCCCGGCGGCATGGGTGTCCGCGTCGACACGCACGCCTACGCCGGGTATGTCATCCCCCCCTTCTATGACTCGCTCATCGCCAAGCTCATCGCCCACGGCCACGACCGTCCGGAGGCCCTCCGCCGCATGACGCGGGCGCTGGATGAATTCATCGTGGAGGGCGTGCCCACCACCATCCCGTTCCACAAGCAGGTCATGACGGACGACCGGTTCAACCGGGGGGACTTCAACACGCATTTTCTCGAACACTTCAAGCTGGCCGAAGAGGGCCACGAAAAACCCCGCTGAAGACGCGGCGGCCGCCCGTCCAGCCGGCATGACCCCATTATCGAAGGACGATCCCATGAACGTACCTGAAGACCTCCGCTACACCAAGGAACACGAGTGGGCCCGCCTTGAGGGCGGCGACGCCGTGGTCGGCATCACCGACTACGCCCAATCCGAGCTCGGGGACATTGTCTTCGTCGAAATGCCGGCCCCCGGCAAGAAGACCGAGCAGGGGAAATCGTGCGCGTCCATCGAGGCGGTCAAGGCGGTTTCGGACCTGTTCGCCCCGCTTTCCGGCGAAGTGGTCGAGGTGAACAAGGCGCTCGAAAGCGCGCCCCAGACCGTGAACCAGGATCCGTACGGAAAGGGCTGGATCCTTAAAATCCGGCTGTCCGACAAGGGCCAGTGGGACGGCCTCATGCAGGCCGCGGATTACAGGAAGCTGATCGGCTGACCGTTCCGGCCCGGGGCATCTGGCACGGGCCGTTCCGCCCCCCCGCCGCCGCGCGAAACCGGGAATCCCCTTTCGCCGGCGGGGGCTCCGGCGGCGCTCACCGCGGCCGCGGAGATCCGGAGAACCCCGCTTTCTCCGGCACCGATCGCGCGAGGAGGTCGCGTTTCGCCGGGCGATCCGCCGGAGGGGAGGCGACCGTCCGGAAACGGCGTATTTCCGCGAACCATGACCGACGTCATCCAAATTCATCCGGAGAACCCCCAGAGTCGGCTGATCACCCGGTGCGTCGACGCGATCCGCGAAGGCGGCGTCGTGGCGTATCCGACGGACTCGGGATACGCGCTGGGCTGTCACCTCGGGGACAAATCGGCCCATGACCGGATCTGCCAGATCCGCCAGGTGGACGCCCATCACAACTTCACGCTCCTGTGCCGCGACCTGTCCGAGGTTTCTCTGTATGCCGTGTTCGACACGCCCGTGTACCGCCTGCTCAAGGCCCATACCCCGGGGCAGTACACGTTCATCCTGCAGGCCACCCGCGAAGTGCCCCGCCGGTGCGTCCACCCCAAGCGGAAAACCATCGGCCTCCGCGTGCCCACCCACCGCATCGCGCGCGCCATTCTCGCGGCGCTCAACGAGCCCATGCTGACGACCACGCTCATCCTGCCGCCGGACGAGGATCCGCTCGCGGATCCGGACGAAATCCTCCGGCGTCTCAACGGCCGGGTGGACCTGATCGTCGACGGCGGTTGGACCGGGTCGCGGCCCACCACGGTCGTGAACCTCATGGAATTTCCCTATCGTGTGCTCCGCCGCGGAGAGGGCGATCCCGCGGATTTCGAATGAATCCCGCGCGCGTGTTTTTTCATCCGCGCCGGCGGACGGGAGGCGGCCGGACCGTGGGACAGGGCGGCTGAAAACGCGGCCGGGCGCCGCCGGACTGACAAGAGAGGAGACTTCATTGAAGCCGATTGAAAAGAAAACGCTCCCGGCCCTGCTCCGGCGGACCATCGAGACTTACGGTGAAAGACCCGCGGTCTGCTGGGTCGGGGGGACACCGGTCACCTACCGTGAATTCGGCGGCCGCGTCGGCGCCCTCTCGGCCGGGCTCTCGGCCCTGGGCGTGTCCGCCGGAGACCGCGTCGCCATCCTTTCGGAGAACAGGCCCGAATGGGGCATCGCGCATTTCGCGGTCACTTCGCTCGGCGCGATCGCGGTCCCCATCCTTCCCGATTTTCACACCGACGAGATACGGACCATCCTGGCGCATTCCGAGGCCCGGGTTCTGATCGTCTCGCAGAAACAGTTCGCCAAGGCGGAGGGCGACGGCGGTTTGTCCTGCCCGATACGCGTCCGCATGGAGGGATTCGTGCGGATCCCGGACGGATCGACCGCCGAGGCGGTGGCGGCCCTGCCCGGTTCGGACGGGCTGGACCGGACGCCGGACGGCGCCCGGGACGACCTGAGCTGGGCTTCCCGTCCGGTCCGGGAGGAGGACACGGCCGCAATCATCTACACGTCCGGCACCACGGGCCACTCGAAGGGCGTGGTGCTGACGCACCGCAACTTCGTCTTCGACACGCTGGCCACGCTCGAGATCCAGCGCGTCACGGAGGAGGACCGGTTCCTCTCCATCCTGCCCCTCTCCCACTGCTACGAATTCACCATCGGGTTCCTGATCCCGCTGGCCAAGGGCGCCTGCGTGCATTATCTCGACAAACCGCCCGTGGCGCGCGTCCTGATGCCGGCGCTCGAAACCGTCCGGCCCACGGTCATGCTCACGGTTCCCCTGATCATGGAGAAGGTGTACAAGAACAGCGTTCTTCCCAAGCTGTCGGCCAACGGCCTGATGCGGGGCCTGATGAAGGTGCCGTTTACGCGCCGCATCCTCCACCGCGCGGCCGCCAAAAAAGTGTACCGGACGTTCGGGGGAAAACTGCATTTCTACGGCATCGGCGGCGCCAAGGTGTCGGAGGACACGGAACGCTTCCTGCGCGAGGGCGGATTCCCCTACGCCATCGGCTACGGCCTCACCGAGACGTCGCCCATGGTCGCCGGGTGCACGCCGCGGCTGACCCGTTTCCGCTCCACCGGCCCCGTCATCCCCGGCGTGGAGATCCGCCTCGAACACCAGGACCCGGAAACCGGCGAGGGCGAGATCTACGTCCGCGGCGACAATGTCATGGCCGGCTATTACCGCGACCCCGCGCGCACGGCCGAAGTGCTGTCTCCGGACGGCTGGTTCCGGACCGGGGACCTGGGCAAATTGGACAAGGACGGGTATCTGTACATCATGGGCCGCGCGAAAAACACGATCATCGGGCCCAACGGCGAGAACATCTACCCCGAGGAAATCGAGTCCGTTCTGAACCGGTCGGAAGAGGTCACGGAGTCCCTGGTCTACGAGGAGGAGGGGAAGCTGGTCGCGGCCGTGCACCCGAACTACGAGTTCCTGCACCGCGAACTCGAGGCCCTCGGCCTGACGAAGGAGCAGATCGGCCACGCCGTGCGCGAGAGGCTGGAGGCGATGCGCCACAGGGTCAACGCGAGCGTGTCCAAGTTCTCCAGGATCACGCGCATCGTCGAACACCCCGAGCCTTTCGAGAAAACGCCGACCCATAAGATCAAGCGGTTCCTGTACACGGGCAAGCGTCACGGGAAGGGGAAGGAGGGGAAACAATAGACACGGTTGCACGTCCACACGCATGAACGCATGCACGTTTAAAAAGCACCGGTATTCGGACGGCATCCCGGGTTTCGGGGGGAAGGGACGTTGGAACGTGCAAACGTGTCAACGTTCGAACGATTGATATCAGCTGTCCATCGCAGAATAATTACTTCAATCCGGCAAAGGAGCCGTCATGAAAAAGACGATCCTGCTGCTGTTCCTCGCCGCGGCCTCGGCCTCCGGCCGGGACCTTCCCTTCCGCCGGGGCGTGAATCTCGCGGACTGGTTCCAGCGGTCCTCCGCGAGCGAGATCCACGTCAACCGCTTCACGCAGGACGACTTCAACGCCATCCGGAACCTGGGATGCGACCACGTGCGCCTGCCGGTCGATCTGCTGAACATGGCGGGATCCGCCCCCGCTTACGAACTAGACCCCCTCTTTCTCCGGTTCCTCGACATGGCCGTCGACCGGGCCGAGGCCGCGGGCCTGAACCTCATCATCGACAACCACACCTTCGACCCGGCCGTGGACACCGACCCCGCCATTGAGCCGGTCCTGCTCGCGTCCTGGACGCAGGTCGCCCGTCACTTCCGGAACCGCTCCGGCCTCGTGCATTACGAAGTGCAGAACGAGCCGCACGGGATATCGGACGCGGTGTGGAACGCCATGCAGGGCAGGGTCATTGACGCCATCCGGCTGGAGGATCCGCTCCACACCATCGTGGTCGGCGGGGCGGGATGGAACGGCTACAACAATCTCAGCCTCATCCCCGCGTACGCGGACACGAACCTGATTTATACCTTCCACTTCTATGATCCCTTCCTGTTCACGCACCAGGGCGCGTCCTGGACGGATCCGTCGGGCGCGGACATCGCGGGCATTCCCTATCCCTATGATGCATCGCGCATGCCTGGCCTGCCCGCGTCCCTGATTGGCACGTGGTGGCAGGACACCTACAACGACTACCCGCGGCAGGGAAACGCGGCCCATGTCCGTTCCCTGATCGACATCGCGGTCCGCTTTAAAAACCAGCGGAATGTGCCGCTGTGGTGCGGCGAGTTCGGCGCCTACCAGATCCATTCGACGTCCGCGGACCGCGCCCGGTGGCATGCGGTGGTCCGGGGATACCTGGAGGAGAAAGGTATCGCCTGGAGCCTGTGGGATTACAACGGCGGATTCGGCATGTTCGAGCCCGGCACACCGGGAAACGTGGAGACGGACGTGGACACGGCCATGGCCGCGGCCCTGGGCCTCACGCCTCCTCCCCAGCGGGAACCGTCCCTGTCTCCGGACACCGTCGGTTTCACGCTCTACGACGATTTCATCGGCAGCGGGCTGCTCGACGCGGGCTGGCACAGCGCGGGAACCGCGGACTGGTACAGCGAAGACAGCCCGCGCGCGGGGTCCTTCTGCCTGACGATCTCGGATTTCGACCGTTACGGGAACGTCGCCTTCCGTTTTTCCGGAGCCCGGGACCTGTCCGTACTGGTCGAGCGGGGCTTCGAGCTGAACCTGTGGGCGAGGTGCAGCGACCCGGACACACGCGTAGACGCGCGTTTCGAGGACACGAAAACCGGAGACCCGGACGACCACCCCTGGCGCATCCGGACCACGCTCGGCCCTCCCGATCTGGACTGGACCGGCGACTGGCAGAACATCCGGGTGGCGCTCCGGGATTTCACGGAGCACGGCTCGTGGGACAATGATCGGTGGTACAATCCGGAGGGGCTTTTCGACTGGACGGCCGTGGACCGGCTGGCCATTGTCGCGGAACACGGACCGCTGGAGGGGGTCCAGCTGGATCTGGACGACATCCGCATTTCGGATCCGGACGCGAATGCGGTGCGCGTGGCGGGGGATGTTCCGGGGCGTTTTGGACTGCTTCCCAATTATCCCAATCCCTTCAACCCCTCGACGACTCTCTCCTTCCGCACGGACAGGCCCGGCCCCGTGACCGTCCTCGTTTTCGACCTTCGGGGCACGGAGCTGTTCCGGATGGAACGCATGATTAAAGCGCCCGGAATTCAGAAAATGGAGTGGAACGGCCGCGGCCGGGACGGAGTGCCCCTTCCATCCGGCATTTACATCTGCCGCATCGAAAGCGCCGGCCGCGTCGCTAACCGAAGAATGGTGCTTATAAAATAATTCCCCCTCCCGCGGAGCGGGACCAAGCGAATGGATTCCCGAATTATTGAAGGCTTCGAAGAAGGGGGGTCAGGGGGGATTTCTCCTGTCCCCCTTTGAAAAAGGGGGACTACAGGGGGATTTTCACCGTACCAGCAGCAATTTGACCGTCTCCCTATTCCCCGCCGTTTCCAGCACCGCGAAATACACACCGCTCGACGCGGGCCCGCCGTCAGCGCCGTTCCCGTCCCAAAGGAATTCCGTTCGGCCGGCACGGACCGTTCCTTGGTGAATCCGGACCGTCTCTGCTCCGCGGACGTCAAACACGGACAGGGTCGCGCGAACGGGCCGGGACAAGGAAACCGGGATGACGGTGCCGCCGTTGAATGGATTTGGAAAATTGGGAAACAGGGCTGGACTCTCCGGACGCGGAGAAACGGACGCTTCCGGATTCCGGACCGCGGACGGCTCATGCCCCGGATTCACGGTCATGTAGTTCAGTTCTCGGACCGTGCAGTAGGGGATGAATCCATTGGAGGCGGAGCGCTCGTAAGCCCGGTCGATTTTCAACCGCGTGGATGAATCGAAGTGGGGCCGGTTTTCACTGAGAGAAAACGGGTAATCCACGGTCAACACTGTCTTTCCGGCGTCCCGGAAAACGGCCAGGCTGGCTTCCAGCCGGGACGTCACTTCGGACGGCGTCGCGACTCCATCCCTCTCATACCCGTAATAGATGTCCTCCTGGCCTATGCCGTCCACGGTCTCGAGATACGAAGGGACCAGGCCCGGTAATTCGGACGCGTTCTGCACGAAAACCAGGAAATCGGGATCGCGGATCCTGCCGGCCTCCCGTATGGCCGCGACCAGATCCGCCATTTCCTCCGCTGCCGTGGATCTTCCCCTTTCCATGAAGTATTCGTACTGATCGACCAGATCGCAGTACACGCCGTCGAACCCGGCGTCCTGTATTTTCTCCAGATACCGCAGGACGATGTCCCGCCAGCCGGAATCCCAGTACGCGACGCGGTAATTCCCCTCCCAGTCCGGGTTCTCGCGGCCCAGCCAGGACGGATTTCCGGGTGTCCATCCGGCCTGCCAGTAGAAACGGTAGTCCTCGGCCTCACCTATGCTGAGGTAGGCAAGAACGATGGACGGACCCGCAGGGGCGCTTCTGAGTGAATCGACCCGACCCCGGGAAAAAGCCGCTTGATCCGTTCCATCCGCTGAATAATCGATAATCGCCAGATTGAATCCGGCCTGTCCCATGGCCGAGAAATCCACATCCTGCAGTTGATAGACGAAATTGCGGATTGGAATAAAGGAAGTTGATCGTTCCTGAGACAAAAGAGGAGTCGACGACAGAGACATGAGAGAAAGAAAAACGAGGTTTAAGCTCTTCGCATATCCTGAATTGGATGACAAGCACTTCCCCCATCCCCTGGGTCCCCGCGTTCGCGGGGATGACACGCCTTAAAATCAGTGCATTACCCTATTCATCCATCTTTATCCGCGCAGATCCGTTTCATCCGTTCAATCCGTGTTCCGCTCTTTCTTCATGCGTTCAATCCCTGTTCCATTCTCTTTTCCAGAAAATCCGCGATGCGCACGGACGCCTTGCCGTCGCCGTAGGGGTTCACCGCGCGCGCCATCCGGTCGTAGGCGTCCCGGTCGTCCAGCAGGCGCCGCACCTCCCGGACAATGCGCTCCCGGTCCGGCCCGACCAGCATGACGGTTCCGGCTTCCACGGCCTCGGGCCGCTCCGTCTCGTTCCTCAGCACCAGCACGGGCTTTCCGAGGGACGGCGCCTCCTCCTGAATGCCGCCGGAATCGGTCAGCACGATCGTGGACATGGCCATGAGATTGGAGAAGGTCCGGTAATCGAGGGGCGGCAGGAGCATCACATTGTCGATTTTGGAGAGAATGGCGTTCGCGGGCTTCTGCACGTTCCGGTTCATGTGCACAGGATACACGAACAAATGATGCGGATACAGGCCGGCCAGGTCGCGGACGGCGTGCAAGACGGCTTCCAGCGGCTCGCCGAAATTCTCCCTGCGGTGCGCCGTGACGAGAATCAGACCCTGGTGCCTGGGCAAAGTGAATCCCTTGGGCGAGAAATCCGGCTCCACGGTCATGAGCAGGGCGTCGATCACCGTGTTCCCGGTCACCGTGATCGCGGCGTCCGGCACGCCCTCGGCCAGCAGATTGCGGCGGTTCGATTCGGTCGGCGCGAAATGATAATCCGCGATGGCCGTGACCATTTTGCGGTTGACCTCCTCGGGGAACGGGAAATACTTGTTCCCGGTCCGGAGGCCGGCTTCGACGTGGCCGACAGCCGCCTTGTGATAGAACGCGGCAAGCGCGCCGACAAAGGCCGTGGTCGTGTCGCCCTGAACGAGCACGCAGTCGGGCCGGACCTCGTTCAGCACCGCCTCGAAGGCCTTCACCGCGCGTCCGGTCACATCGAACAGGGTCTGGTTGGGCGTCATCAGATCGAGGTCCGCGTCCGGTTTGATGCGGAAGATCTCCAGGACCTGGTCGAGCATTTCGCGGTGCTGGGCAGTGGCCACGACAAAAGTCTTGAAAGCGGGCCGCTTTTTCAGCTCGAGGATGACGGGCGCCAGCTTGATGGCTTCGGGCCGGGTACCGACCACGACCATTATTTTTCTGCCCGTGGAACGATCCGGATCCGATGAGGGCATGCGAAGGCTCCTGTTTGAGAAAGACCTGAAAGGTCTTACCGACCCTTCAGGTCTGATTTTCGGGACGGGACACTTCCTCCCACGCCGTCTTCAGCCGCTTCATGCAGTCGATGAAGCGGCTGTCGCCGCGCAATCCGTCGAAATGCGGATCGAAGGACAGCCACGGATAATCGATATATCCGAAACTCAGCGCCTTTTCAAGCGACTCCACTGCCGTTCCGTTGCGCCCCAGAAGCGCGTACACGGCCGCGATCGAAACGTGCAGGGAGGCCATGTTCCCCGCGTACGGCTCGACCCGGAGCGTCACCTCCCCGAGCGCCGCGTCCTTTTCCCCGGACCGGGCCAGGAGCATGGCGTGTATCACGCGGACAAAAGGATCCTCCCCGGCGGAAGACAGCGCCTTTCCGATCTCCGCCCGGGCTTCGTCGAGTTCACCCGCGTACAGCCGGGTCAGGGAAAAAACCGTCCGCAGCATCGGTGATTCGGGCGCCAGAACCAGCCCGCGCTTCAGAACATCGGTTGCTTCCTTTGCCCGGCCTGAGCCGGTCAGCAGAACGGCCAGACCGGACGCCGCCTCGACCGAACCCGGATCGAGTTCAAGGCCGCGGCGGAACGCGTCGATGGCAGGCGAGTAGACAGCCAGCCCCTGTCCTTCGACCTGGCCGAGAAGGATCCAGGCTTCGGAATCGTTCGGCTTGTCGGCAACGGCCCGCTTCGCCTCCCGTACCGCGGCCCTGAAATCGCCTCTCTCCGCCTCGATGCGGCAGAGCAGAGTCCTCGCCCGGCCGTCCGTCGAATCAATCCGGAGCGCCCGCAAAGCCGCGTCCTTCGCGAGCTCCGGCCAGACCCGGTTCCGGTCCAGTCCGAACCGCGTGATGTCGAGATAAGCCCGGCCAAGCCCGCGCCAGGCCGGTGAGAATGTCGAATCCTGCCTGAGCACGGCTTTATAATCCCGCACCGCCGAATCGATCCCCTGCCGCGTGCCGGATGCCCCGGCCGTCCGGGCCCGGAGATAAACCAGGAAAAGGGACTTGTCGGTGAAACCGGACACAGCCTCTCTGTCCGGAACGTCTCCGCTGTCTCCCGCAAGGGCGGCGGCGCGTTCCGCTGCTGTACCTGCCGCACGTTCGAATTCCTCGACCGGAATCCGCAAGGATTCGTTCCAGACCGAACGCCTTGACGCGGGATCCACAAGATTCAGATTCCAGATGGCCGTGTCTCCGGATATCCGCACGCCGCAGTCCAGAAGAAGATCCGCCTTCACATCCGCGGCCCCGGCACGCATTCCCCGGCTCCATCGCGGGACACGGAAGCCCCTGAGGCGGTCCGCGACCGATGACCCGAATTCGTCGAAGAGCGCCCGTTCCGCATCGGAGCCGGTCTCCTGGCGGTTCAGAGCGATCGTCTTCGTCCATCGCGGCGCCGGGACGGAAACCGCGGCGGCCGGCGACTCCTCGGTCGCGGTCCTGAAGCCTTCGGCCGGTTCCTTCTTTGGACCGCATGCCGCCGCAAGCAGAATCAATCCAGCGGCCGCGGTTTTCGAAAGACGCGCCGGTTTCATTTCTTCCTCGCGCTTTTCCCTGATTGAACGGCCCTGCCCGTTTTCGCCTTGCCCGCGGGACCTCGGCGGCCTTTCAGAGAAGCCCCGGCGACCGTGGACGTTCGGACCGCCTGTCTTCGGACGGCCGGTTTCCCCGCGGTTTTCTTCTTCCGGACCGTGGGCGCGGGCCGCCGCACCGCGAAATGCTTCGCCATCAGGCGGCTGAAGCGGTCCATTTCCTCGCGCGTCCGCTTTTCCGTCACCGCGATCAGCAGGCCGTTGGATATGCCGTAATCGAAACGGGAAAGATCCACGCCCGCGAATATGCCATCCTCCTGCATCGCGCGGATGATGCGGGCCGGGGGCACGGGCGTCTGGAGCACGAATTCCTTGAAGAACGGGCCCGGATACTTCAGGCTGAAGCCCGGAATCGCGGAAAGCCGCTCCGCGAGATAGTGTGCTTTCTGCAGGCACAGTTCCGCCGCTTTGGGAAGTCCGGCTTTGCCCATGAGGGAGAGGTAAACCGTCGCGGCCAGGGCGCAGAGCTGCTGGTTGGTGCAGATCGACGAGGCGGCCTTCTCACGCCGGATGTGCTGTTCGCGCGTCTGGAGCGTGAGCACGAAACCGCGCCTTCCGTGCTTGTCCTGTGTCGCGCCCACGAGCCGGCCCGGCATGCGGCGGATCAGGTCCTGCTTGACCGCGAAGAGACCGAGGTACGGCCCGCCGAAATTCAGGGGATTCCCAAGAGCCTGGCCCTCTCCGGTGGCCACGTCCGCGCCGAAGGCTCCCGGCGGCTCGAGCAGGCCGAGGCTGATCGGGTCGGACGAAGTGACGAACAGCGCTCCGGCGCCGTGCGCCACAGGCTCGATATCCGTCACGGGTTCCAGCAGGCCGAAGAAATTGGGGTGCTGCACCAGCACGGCCGCCGTGTCCGGGCCGCAGGCCGCGGCCAGGGCGGCCGGATCCACGGTCCCCTCCCGGACCGGGATTTCCCTCACTTTGATTCCGCTTCTGCCGCAGTACGTGCGGATCACCCGGCGGTACCAGGGATGCACCGACAGGGGGACCAGTATTTCCGTGCGGCCGGTGTGGGCCTGGGCCATCAGGGCCGCCTCGGCCAGGGCCGAGGCCCCGTCGTACATGGACGCGTTCGCCGCGTCCATTCCGGTCAGTTCGCAGATGAGGCTCTGGTATTCGTACATGGCCTGCAGGTTGCCCTGGGCCACTTCGGGCTGATAGGGCGTGTAGGACGTGTAGAATTCGGGCCGAGACACCACGTGCTTCACTGCCGAGGGGATGAAATGGTCGTAGGCGCCGCCGCCCAGAAAGCAGACATGGGTGCCGGCGTGCTCGTTCTGACCCGCGATTTCCCTCAGCAGTTTTTCGACTTCCATCTCGGAAAGCGGAGCCGGGATGTCCAGTTCGCCCTTGAACATCAGGTCTTCCGGCACATTCGCGGCCAGCAGTTCATCGATGGACGCGACGCCGATGACTTTGAGCATTTCGCGCCGGTTCTTTTCCGTGGTGGGGATGAAGGCCATATGCGCTCCTGGCAGGTGAGGGAAAACGGTCCGAAGTTTTGGATTCTCTTAAACTTATCAAAAGGAAGGAAAAAAGTCAAATATTTTCAACGTTTAAAAAATCCCGGCGCTACCTTCCATTCCACCGGGGACTACATGCGATCCGGCTCAAAGAATTACCCCATCAAACCCGATCCGTGTAAATCCTTTTCATCCGCTCAATCCGTGTCCCATTGATTCAAGAACAGAGCGCGCCGCCGCCTCCCCCGCCAGCCGGCCGGTGGAAAACGCGGCCTGCAGGTTGTAACCGCCGGTGTCCGCCTGCAGATCGAGCACCTCGCCGCAGAAATACAGCCCCCGGACGAGGCGCGATTCCATGGTCCGCGGATCGACTTCGGAGAGCCGGACGCCGCCGGCCGTGACGATGGCCTCCGAGACGGGCCTGTGTCCGGTCACGGTCAGGCGGAAATCCTTGAGCCACGTCCGCAGACGCTTCCGCTCCTCCGCCGTGACCTGATGTCCGGGCCTGGCCGGATCGATCCGGCACTGTTCGAGGCAGACCGGGATCATTGTCCGCGGCAGAAGCAGTTTCAGCACATTGGCGGCTTCCATGCGCCCGTGCTCCCGAAGATCCCGCTGAAGCCTCTGGTCGAGCCTGTCCGCGTCGAGTGCGGGCTTCAGGTCGATGCTCGCCTCCACGGACTTCTTCCGCCGGAGCGCGTCCACGGCCGCAAGGCTCGCCGTGAGCACGATGGGTCCGGACAGCCCGAAATGCGTGAACAGCATTTCGCCGAAACCGGAAACCGCGGGCCTGCCGTCCACGATCACCGTGAGCCTCACGTTCTTCAGCGGGAGCCCCTGCATGCGGGCCGCGATGCCGCCGGCCGTGACCAGCGGCACCAGCGCGGGACGGGTGTCCTCGACCGTGTGCCCGGCCGTTTTCGCGAATCCATACCCGTCCCCGGTCGATCCGGTGCCCGGGTAGGACAGCCCGCCCGTGGCCACGATCAGCGCCCGCGCCGTTTCCGTCCTCTGGACGCCGTCCGCGGCCGTCCACCGCACTCCCGTGACGCGCCCGCCCTCACACACGGGGTCCTGCGCTCGGGAACCGGTCCGGATGCGGACGCCCGCGCCTTCGGCCCACCGGACCAAGGCGGACACGATTGTGCCGGCGTCTTGGGATTCCGGAAAAACGCGGCCGCCCCGCTCCGTGACCGTGGCGACGCCGCGGGTTTCGAGAAAGCGGAGCAGGTCGTCCGAGAAAAACCGGTGGAAGGCCTGGCGGAGGAAACGGCCGTCCGGCTGAAAATGCCCGATGAATTCCTCGAGCGGGGCGATGTTGGTGAGATTGCAACGGCCCTTGCCCGTCAGGCCGAGCTTCATGCCGGGCCGGGGCATCTTCTCGAGCAGAAGGACGGAGGCGCCGTGTTCCGCGGCCGTGCCCGCCGCGAGCAGGCCCGCGGGGCCGCCGCCTGCGACGACGATGCGATTGTGGGATTCGGTCATGAGAGGGGGGTCCGCGGACGCGCGCCGGCCTCGCCGGCGGCCGGCTTCGGGCGGGTCACCAGCGTTTGAGCTTGCTGAGCAGAATCACCCCGAGGCTCAGGAGCCCTGAGGCGGCCAGAACGATCCAGAAGGTCACCGGCCTCTCCGAGAGGGGAATCGGGACGTTCATGGAGAACAGGCTGACAAGAAAGGTCGGCACCATCAGGCCGATCATCACGATATTGAGCGTCTTCATCAGCACGTTCAGGTTGTTCGAAACGACGGAGACCCGGGCGTCCATGAGGCCTGCCAGCACCTCCGAGTAGATGCGGGCCTGCTCCAGGCACTGGGTGTTTTCGATTGAAAGATCCTCGAGCAGATCGACGCTTTCGGGGGTCAGGCGTAGCTTGCCGGCGCACGACTTGAGCCGGTCGATGACGCGGCCGTTCGATCCGATGGCGTTCAGGTAGTACACCAGGCTCTTCTCCAGGGTGAAAAGATTGAGCAGGGTCCGGTTTTCCATGGCCCTGTTGATTTCGTGCTCGAGGTCCTCGCTGCACATGTTGATGACGCGAAGGTGCTCCTCGAAATGAAAGATGGACCGGTAAATGATCTTGAGGGCCAGCTCCTGGAGGGATTTCACGCGGCCGAACATCTTCCCTTCGAACAGGGGAATGTCCTCGTTCAGGACGATGACGAGCCGGCCGCTGAACAGGAACATGCCCACGGAGGACACATTGAACAGAAAATTGTCCTCCGCGCTGTACCGTTTGGGCCGTTTGGTGATGATGGCCGCGTGCCTGGGCTCGAACTCGATGCGGCTCAGCTCGTTCGGGTCCAGCGCGGAGTTCAGCGTGTGCTCGTCGATGCGCAGCTTCTGCGTGAGCATGACCCGCTCGGCTTCGTCGGGATTCACGAACACCAGAATGCCGCCCCTGCCGTTCCCGCCCGCGACGACCCGGCCGCCCTCGATCCGATAGTGCTTCAGCATATCGCCCCGTCCGGCCGATGCCGGCTTACACGTCCACCACGGAATTTTCGTCCGCCCCGAACGAGGACGGCACGTACCGGTCGGCCGACCAGTCGTTCTCCCAGGTGCGTCCGTCGATCAGGTACCTGAACTGATAGGACCGGCCGGACTCGAGCGTGAGCGCGACCTGAAAGGACCCGTTGGCCATTCGCTTCATGGGCGTGGCCTGCGGATCCCAGCCGTTGAACTCGCCCGCCAGGTGCACGGTCTCCGCGCCCTTCACCGCCTCCTTCGGCAGGGTGAAGGTGACCTTGCAGGCGTTTTTGGTCTTGAGGTATTGCTTTTTCATCCCACCTTCTCCTTCCTCCCCCGGCGGGGAATCGCCTTCCGCCGCGGCCGGACCGGAATCCGTCCCGGTTCCGCGCGGCGCCGGTTGTCAGTTGACGAGAAGCAGTTTCCGGGTCCGTCGGGCCCCGCCCGCGTCCAGCACCGCCACGAACAATCCGCTGGCCGAGTCCGCCGGCCGCCAGACACAGCGGTGCGTCCCGGCCTCGAGCCGGCCGTCGACGAGCCGCGCGACCTCGCGGCCCCCGGTCGTGAGAATGCGGAGCGACGCCTCCGCGGGGGCCGGGATGTCGAAGGGGATGACGGTTTCGCCGTTGAAGGGATTGGGATAATTGGGCCCGATCCCGAACCCGGCGGCGCCGGCCCCGTCCGGACGGCCGCGGTCCCCGACGCGCGTCAGCTCGAATCGGGTCCGGTCGTCGAGCACGCCGAGAAGGTCGCCGTTTCCGTCGAAGATCCGGAGCGCCACGCTGTCCGCCCCGGCCGGAAGGGCCACGGTCTCCTCGAGCGTGAAAGGCTGGAGCGGGGTGACCGGATGCGCAGCGCCTTCCGCGATCAGCGCTCCCTCGTCGTAAAAAGCGGCCTTCGCGGTGCCCTCGTAAAAAACACCGTACCGGCCCATCAGCCTCTGCCCGACCGGATCGTAGACCATGTGCTCGGCCACCGCGCCCACGGGCGCGACGTCCAGCACCGGCGACGCCATGCGGGTCAGCCACCAGTTCTCGGTGAACGTGTACCGGTTTGCGCCCGACGCGGCATTCGACAGCCGGACCACCGGGCTCACGACCTCGACCTCCACGTACGCGGGGTTGGAATTGATCCACGCCTCGACATGCGCGCCCTCGTCCGGGTAATTGCCCTCGTACAGGTCGAATGTCTTGACGGACACGACCGAATCCCTGCGGTTCGCGTAGGCGATCCACCCCTTGTGCGAATCCGCGAAAATCTTTTTCCCCTCGGGCATGAACTGCACGCCGTACACGCCGTCCGCCACCTCGCCCTTCCAGGCGGCCGAGGACTTGTCCCACCGGACGCCGTCCGGCCCGAACACGCTGGCGGGGTTGATCGGAAAGTAAACCCAGAAATTTTCATAATCCCGCTCGCCCGGGTGGTGGACGATCATCTGGGTGATGTCCCACACGCCCCATTCCGCGGAAGCGGTTCCCTCGTTGATCATGGTCTGTTCCATGCGCACCCGGCTCGTGCCCCGGTATACCGTGGTCCGCCGCTCGAACCGGATGTTCGGGGCCAGCCACTGCTCAACCGGGCTGGACACGAACACCGCGACCGAATCCGGCGTGTCCGAGACGACCGCGGCGGTGTACTTGCCGTAGTCCAGGGTGGGCGGCGGCGGCCAGTTCCATTTCGACTGGGGCGAGGGCCAGTTCTTGAATCCGCCGTACTGGTACAGGCCGCCCCTCGCGGGCACATGCGTCTGGCCGAGGAGGTCGGACGCGACGTAGAAAGTCGCGTAACCGCCCAGGTCGTACTGCATCACCCGGGCGCCGATGTCCGGGACGACAGCCGCCGTCACCAGGCTGTTGGACAGGACCACCGCGTTCCAGCCCCAACCGTTGTAATCGGATTCGGTCCGGATCGACGTCGCCTGGCCGAAAGCCGCCGCGGCCAGAATGACCAGGACGGCAAAAACGGAACCTGTCGTGAATCGTCGCATGTTCATCTCCTGTCTGGTTGCGCTGTTGGACCGGCCGTCAAGCGGACCGGGCTCATTTCCCCGGCCGGACGGGCCGCAGGGCCTCCTCGAGATCCGAGCGGAACTCGCGGCGCTTTCGGTGGTCCCGGATGACGCCGCCCCCCCTGCGAACCGCCGCGTACAGGGCGAGAAAAACCGCGGCCGGAAACACGATGCAGTCGAACACAAACCCCGCAATGAGCTTGAGCACCCATTCGGTCAGCTCGCCGGTCCGGCGGGCCACCACGGCCGCGACGCGCTCGATCTTTTCCCTGCCCTCGGTGATCTTCCCCCACAGGCCCGGCTTTCCGTCCCTCGGCCCCTCCAGCTCCGCGCGGATGCCCTGAAATCCGTCATGGGCCTGTTCAACCGACGGCCGGGTGATGCGGCTCGAGAGCCAGTGGCCGCCCGCGATCGAAAAGGGGACCACGAGCGTCAGCGCGACGGTCACGAGTCCGGCCATCCACGCGGCATCGCGGAGAACGGTCCGGAGGAAACGGAGCCGGGGCAGCGTCCACGCGACGACGAGGCCGAGCAGCACCGCGGCGAATGTCGCGGCCAGAAACCAGGACGACAGCAGGTCGGCCGCCTGGAGCAGGTAACGGGTGCCGAGGAGCACCGCGGAGCAGGCGAGCACCACGCGCCAGGCGATGTCCACATAGTCGTAGGCCGACTGGACCACGTCCCCGACCTCCAGGTTGAAGCCGATTCCCACGTCCGACCCCTGCACCACGGCCAGGCCGACCTTCACGGCCGAGAGCACGGCGAAAGTCTTCAGCGCCTTCTGGAACGAAGCCGACAGGTAGGCGTCGTTCGACGCCTTCAGCCGGCCCAGCCCCGCGGCGTCCATGCCTTTGCGCATCAGCCCGCCGCCAGACAGAAGGACCGCGGCGCAGAGAAGAAGGACCGCGGCCCGCCGGCCCGCCGCCGGAGGGATGGTTTTGATCGCGAGAACCGTCGCTTTTGTGCTGCGTGGCTTGC